>CAYNWK010000007.1:0-65777 GCA_964400875.1 uncultured Anaerolineaceae bacterium
TATCCGCGCCGCTTTAATGAAATCCGCGTTCCAATTTTATTCGACGAAGTGGAGAATACGAGCGTTTATAAATCCCGCCGGCTGAACTGGCGCATCGCCAGGAGCACCGCGACCAGGATGTAAAGCAAAGCATAGCCAACCATCATCGGGCTGGGAACTGAGGTCGAGGAGAAAGGAGAGAAGCCCAAGGCCCGGACGAGCGGCGACTGCATCTCGAAAGCCAGCCGTTTCCATAAAGCCTCGCTGGGCAGAATTAAGCTGGTGAAGATGCCGACGTTGATGGCAGTCTGGTTCTCTAGCAAAGAACCTACCTGTTCGATCCAGCCGCCGATGAAAGCGATCCCGTACAAGCCGAATACCAGCACACCATTCGCCAGCGTCGAAAACATCGAGCCGCCCAGAATCGTGACGCTGAGCATCAACAGAGCGTTGAACCACAAATAGATCAGCCCGTTGAAGGGGTTGGGCGGCAGGTATGCGGAGAGCAGGTAAACCAAGCCGATCACGCCTCCAGCCATCAGCAGCAGGTAAAAGGTGAGCATTACAGCAAAACCCAGCCACTTGCCCAATACGATCTCCCAACGGTTGACCGGTTTTGAGACCAGGGTGTGGATCGTCCCCGAAGCGATCTCCCCGGAGATGGTCACCACGGAAGTCAGCACAGCCATCATCACCGTCAGGAAATTGACTACGTATAATCCTGCCAGCATCAGGAAGTTGCGGATCTCGTTCTGTTCAATCAGGGAACTTGCCCCTGGTCGGCCGATTTCGCCATTCATGAAGTTAAAGCCGACGCCGTAGACGACCAGGAACAACAGGCCTAAGACGAGCGCCGCCAGCAGGATCTTGCGGCGGGCGGCTTCATGGAAGGTCAGGTAAGCGATCACCCGAACGGTGTGCCAGGAAGCGCTCAGCCCCGCCATCAAAGGCCCCCGTCCGTGCCGACGATCTGAATAAAAAGGTCTTCCAAGGACACGTGCTGCGGGCGCAGGGCGAAGACCTCCACGCCCTGCTCGACCAGGTAACGGTTGATCGCCGGCAAATCCGCTTCGCTCTCCAGAGTGAGCGAGAGGTGCTCCCCGTCGGCGCGCACGTCCTGGCCCCAGTGGGAGAGACCCTGGACCACCGGAGGAGTCAGGTTGCGGGCGCGCACTTCGACGGAGAGCCCGCCGTCCACCAGGGTCTGCAAGGCGCTGGTTTGCAGCACCTCACCGTGCTTGATGAAGGCGACCCGGTCGCAGGTGATCTCCACCTCGCTGAGCAGGTGGGAGTTCAGGAAGACCGTGGTGCCCAGCTCGCGCAGATCACGGATGATGTCGCGCACCAGGCGGCGGCCTACCGGGTCAAGGCCGGAGGTCGGTTCATCCAGGATGACCAAATCGGGATCGTTGAGCAGCGCCTGGGCCAGCCCGATGCGCTGGAGCATGCCCTTCGAAAAGTCGTGCAGCTTCTTGTCAGCGTGCGGGGTCAACCCGACCAGTTCGAGCAGGTCGGGGATGCGGGCGTCGGTCTGCGAGCCGGGCATATGGTACAGATCCGCGTGAAAGTGAAGGAATTCGTCTGCTGTCAGCCAGTCATGGAACCGGAAATGTTCCGGCAGGAAGCCGACCCGCGCCCGGGTGCCTGGGTCGCCCAACGGCGCGCCAAGCAGCTGCCCCTCGCCTGCGGTCGGCGCGATCAAGCCGAGCAGCATCTTCACGGCGGTGGTCTTGCCTGCGCCGTTCGGACCCAGGAAGCCAAAAACCTCACCGCGCTCCACCGTCAGGGTTAACCCGCTCACGGCGACTTTGTCGCCGAAGACTTTGCGCAGCCCCTGGGTTTGAATCGCCGGAATTCCGTCGTCAGCTGTCATTGGGGGAGATCATAACCCAGATGAGCCTGCCTGAACAGGAAAAGTCCCCGGCATTTGCGGAGGCAGTCGCTGCCGCCTCCAAGAGCCGGGGACTTGTGCACTCTATCAGGCTACTGCAGCGTCCTGACGATGTTCTGCGCGTTGCTGCCGGTCCCCGGACCGGTCAGGGCGTAGACGATGCCGTCCTTGATCCAGATCAACAGGTACTGCGGAGCGTGATCTTCCAGGCTCTGGCGGATCAGCGTGCCGGTGACGCCGTCCACCGAAACCTCCTCGTAAGAGGCGCCGTAGCGGGGAATCGGGATGATCAGGGTCGTGGTCCAGTCCAGGTTGCGGCTGAACTGAGCGGCTTCTTCTGAGGACATGCCCAACACCTGCAGGAAGGCCTCACCGATCCTGACGATATCCAGGCCGGGCGGCGCGCTGATCGTCGGGCTGGGGACCTGCAGGAGGGTAGTGCAGTCCGGGCGGCGCGGGTTGGGCGAGGTGGGGTCGTGTTCGGCAACGGGCATGCCACCCTCGTCGAACTGGCAGTCCCCGTAGAGGGCAGCCACACTGGAGGGCATCTCCATCGAGACGGTCGCGCCGTCCAGGTTGGCGGGCAGCTGGATGTCCTGGCGGCCGATCTCGCCCAACAGCGTGTTGACCCGCGCCAGGTCGATCTTGAAGCTCATCCTGGTGGCCGGCTGAACGAAGAGCTGCTCCTCCCCGTTCATACCGCGGGGGAGGCGGACCGTGAAGCCGGCTTTATCGCTTGCTTCGGCGTTGCTGGCGGCACCTTCGAAATCTCCCAGCTCCTCGATCTGCAGGTCGTCCGTCAACATGCTTTGGAACATGTTGGAAGAACCCAGCTGCTCAGGCAGGTTGCCTGGGTTGACCGAGACCACGCTGACCTGCTCGACCCGGAAGAGCCCGAGAAAGGTATTGGCGACCGCCCGAACGCCTGGGAAGGCCAGGGACAGGCCGAGGATCAGGACCACACCGAGAGCGATCCAGGCGAACCGGTATTGTCGGGAGAAGATTTTGTTGAGCATAGAAGTTGCCTCCTGTGGGGAATGCGAGATTTTATCCTGCAAGCGGACGCGCGCCGCGCCAGGGGAAAGCGGCTGCTCGCCGGGAAGGGGGGACAGCGCGGCCAGGCGCGCAGCCGTCGATCCGGCGAGCGCTTGCGTGGCCTCCAATTCCGCCCGGCATTGGGCGCAGCCAGCCAGGTGGCTGCGGGCGTTTTCCTCATCGGCGCCATGAAGCTCGCCGTCCAGGTATGCGTGAATTTGTCCTTGGTTGAGGTGCATCAGGTTTCTCCTTGCAGGGCGCGGTAGCAGTCTTCGAAATCTTTTTCGGCGCGGGCCAACAGGGTGCCGATCGAGCCCGGCGCCAGGCCGAGCGCGGCAGCGACTTCGGCGTAGGTCAGGCCCGAATGGCGCAGGACCAGCAACTTTGCGTCCCTGGGATTCAGCTGCTCCAGGGCGCGCCGCACCTGCTCGCGCTGCTCCGCTCGTTCGAGCGCTTCTGCCGGGTCGGGGATTCGTTGGCTGTCCAAGGCCATCCGACCGGCTTCTCCTTCGTAGCGTTCACGACGTTCGCCGGCGCGTAAGGCGTTGTAGCCCAGGTTGGTCGCCACGCGGTAGAGCCAGCCGCTTAAGCCGTCACGCTTCTTGGGAGGCCGTTCGTACAGTCGCCAGAAGACTTCCAGAGCCAAGCCTTCGGCGGCAGCCGGGTCGCCCACCAGGCGGAAGATCACCGCGTAAACGCGCGACCAGTGCTGGTGGAAAAGGGCTTCGAAGGATTCGGTTCCTTCCTCGGCCCAGCTGGGGTGGCGGCTAAAATCCTCGGTTCTCACGGTCATCAGCTATTACGGGCGGGCGGCGGGTTTACGCGCGGGTTTTTCCCGTGGCGCAGCATCTTCTGCGCGCCCTCATACTATAAACACCGCCCGACGGCTTTTTGTGACATTTTATTCATTTCGCAGTAAAACCAGTTCGGCGACCACACCGCGGTGATCGGAGACGCCGTCAAAGCGAGCCAGCTCTGCCGAAACGGTCCCCCATTGAGGCGTGTGAAAGATGTAATCGATGCGCGCCAGCCACTGGGGTACGGGCACCCCCAGGAAGTCGGGGCGCGAGCTGCCGGGCACGGCGCTGCCTGGGAAGGTATGCCCGAGACCGAACCCGGCCTCGCGCCAGACATCGTTCAAGTCAGCGTCCAGGATTTGGTAAGCGGCGCTCAAGGAGGTGGTGTTGGCGTCGCCAGCTGCGATCAGCGGCCCTGAGCGGCGCGCCAGGGCAGCCAAAGCGCGCGCCTGTTCTTCCCGCAGCCGGTCGACCGCGGCGACCGCCCATGGGGAAGCCAGCGCGCTGGGGTACATATGAAAATTAACCAGCCGGACGGTCTCCCCGGCCCAGTCCAGGTTGAAGACCTGCGGGTCGCCGACCCATTCCGGGGGCAGCCTTTCCCCGGCTGACGCCAGCGTCAGCTTGCTGAGCGTGCCCATCCCTGTGACTCCTCGCACGGGATCGAGGTATTGGTAGGGGTAAAGATCCTCCAGTTCGGCCTGGACAGCGCGCGCCAGCTCCGGGTTGAGCTCCTGCAAGAAGACCACGTCGGCGTCTTCAGTGCGGATATTCTCGATCACCGCCGAAGTAAAGGACTGCCGCCCCAGCACGTTGTAAGTCATCACCCTGAGAGATGAGCGACCTTGCACCTCGGCGAGGGCTCGGACAGGCCGCGGCACAAACAGCGCGCCCCAAAACCAAGCAAAAGCCGCCATGCCGAGCAGCGCGCCGATCCACAGCTCTCTGCGCCGGGTGAGCCAGGCGGCAACGAAAACCAGGGGCAGTGGCGCGAAGTAATACACCGCCAGCAGGTTAACCAGCGAGATGAGCCCGAAGCGGTCGCCGGTCAGTAAGTAAATCCCCAGCCAGCCAAACAGCAGGGTGAAATACACCCAGACGGAGGCAACCAGGTAGCGCTTGGCAGTGGCTTTCATAGCGCGGGGATGGGGGGTTACAACAGGGGGCGCTAGACGCCGCGCGTGTAGACGCGCGGCACGCGCGTGTTGATATTGGTCAGGATCTCGTAGGGGATGGTGCCGGCCCATGCGGCCAGGTCGGCGCAGCGGATCGACTCCTCGCCGGATTTGCCGATCAAGATGACCTCATCGCCATTATAGGCGCTCTCCCACTCGATGTTGACCATCATCTGGTCCATGGCGATGCGCCCGACCACCGGATACCGGCGCCCGCGGATCAGCACCTGGGCCTTATCCGACATGCCCCGGAAATAGCCGTCCCCGTAGCCCACCGGGACGGTGACCACCCGGACCATGTGGTCGCTTTGCCAGGTGGATCCGTAGCCGACCGGGTGATCCGGCTTGACCACTTTGAAATAGACCACCTGTGATTTCCAGGTCAGCGCCGGTTGGACGGGGACCGTCCTGGGGAGCCCGGCGTCCGGGTAGACGCCATACAGCAGAATACCCGGACGAACCATATCGAGGTAGCTCTCGGGCATCCGCAAGACGGCGGCAGAGTTGGCCATGTGGCGCATGGGTACGGGCAGGCTGTGCTCCTCATAGAAACGCAGCACTTCCTGGAAGCGCTCCAGTTGCAGCCAGGCGTGGGCCAGATCCGGCGCGTCGGCGTTGGCGAAGTGCGAGAAGATGCCCTCCACGACCACGTGGGGGCATTTGAGGCTGGCCTCCAGCAAGCTTTCGGCGCTGTAATAGTGCACGCCTATGCGCTCCATGCCGGTGTCGATCTTGAGGTGCACCCGGGCGCGCAGGCCGAGATAGGCGGCGGCTTGCTCGATTTGATCCAATTTCTCCAGTGAGGAGGCGGTCAGGGTCAGGTCGTGGCTGAGGAAATGGGGCACCTGGTTGCCCAGGATGCCGCCCAGCACCAAAATAGGGGCGCGAATGCCCTGCTCGCGCAGCAGGATGCCCTCTTCCAGCACCGCCACGCCCAGGTAATCGATCCCGGCCGCCTCCATGTGGCGGGCGACCTCGACCAGCCCGTGCCCGTAGGCGTTGGCCTTGAGGATCGCCATCACCTTCGAGGGTTGGACCTGCCGGCGGATGGCGCCCAGATTGCCGCTCAGCCGGTCCAGGTTAACTTCGACCAGGGTGGGCCGGACGACGCCGTTGGTGGTGATGGTAGGTTGGTTGATCAAGGACATGGGGGATTATATGCGTACGTGGGATGCTAAATATAAAGCGTATCACTGATTATACATCAGCACCTATTCCGGCTTCCAGACGATACCGTAAATCAAGCCGCCTGGCTGGGTAACCTGGCGGATTTCCGATCCGTCGGCGCTGAGGATAAAGATCGCCGATCCCGCCAAACTCGAAAACGAGCTGATGGCGATCTTTTGACCGTCCGGAGACCAGGCCGGCGCGCCTGGCAGTATCTCTCCGCTTTCGTCGGCAGTATCCAGCACGAGCAGCTCTTTATACCCGCTTTCATCCGCATTCACCACAAACAGGGCATAGCGATACTCATCGCCGAATGAGACGAACGCCAGGCTGGAACCGTCCGGCGACCAGGCCATCGAGCTGTCGATCGCGTATCCCCCGACCTTGCTTCCTCCGGCGCTGTCGAGGGCAGCGATGTAGAGCGAATCGGCGAGCGCATCCGGATCGCTGTCCGGCAAGGCGTAAGCCACCCGGGAGGCATCGGGAGAGAGCGATACAGCAATTGATCCGTCCAGGTAACCAACATCGATGTCTCGCCTCGTTTTTATGCCTGACAGGGTGATTTCCTGCAGTGAGGTTGTATCGCCTGACCTGGAGACGGCAAGGAGAGCTTGACCGCCAGGCCTCCAGCGATAGTCCAGCACGCGCTCAAAGGGAAAACTCCGGCTTTCACCATTCGAAATTTCAACAACGTTGAGAAAATCCGATTTGTGCGAGGGATCCCCAGGCTCGTTGGCGCTCAGATAAGCCAGGCGCACCCCATCCGGCGACCAACGGGGTAAATATTTGTAAAAACCGTCCGCGGTGAGCTGGCGAGTATGCCAGCTGGCGACATCGAGCAGAAAATAGTCCGATTCCCATCCGTAGGCTTTCTGGTAAATTAATTGTGAGCCATCCGGGGACCACAAGGGCTTGACGTCGTTCTTTCCGGGCTTGCCAACCGTCCTTAGCCCGTTTTCGTCGTCGAGCAGGTAAATATTGGGCAGCCTCGGCAGCAGTCCTGATCGTGAAAAGGCCAGGGATTCATCGCTTTTGAGAGATTCATTACCAACTGGACCAACCGGGTTGGAACCCGGCGGGGCGATGTTCCCACAGCCGGATAGCACCCAAAGCGCAGCCAGCGCTGATACTCCAGCGGCCAATCGAACGAGAAACACGTTCCCATCCTTACGAGTTAAATCCTGGTGATGCCGACAGCAGCTTTCTCCCCCTCGAACTCGAATTTCTCGGTGATCTCCGGGTCCACCCCGGAGCCGGCCAGCGGGCCTAACGCCACCGCCAGCGTCTCACCCGTGATGTAGTCGCGCTGCTCCCAAATAGCCTCACCCAAGCCGGGGGAAGCCTGCACGAACAGACGGATGCGGTCGGCCAGGTCGAAACCGGCCGTTTTGCGCAACTCCTGCACCCGCCGGACGAACTCGCGGGCTAATCCCTCGCGCTGCAAAGCCGGGGTGAGTTCCGTGTCCAGCGCCGCCAGGTAGCCGCCCTCGGAGGCCACCGCCAGTCCGGGCCGCGCCTCTGCCCGCACCTCGACTTCCTCGGGCAGGATGGTGTAAGCCTGTCCCTTGAGGATCAGCTGCAGGTTTTCGCCCGCCAGCAAACTCCTGGCAGCTTCGTCCGCGTCCAATTTAAGGAGGGCTGCCCGGAGCGCCGGGTAGCGATCGGTGTACTTCTGCCCGAGCTGTTTTGGCAGCGGATTTAGGGAATAGGCAACCGCTTCGCCGGCCGATTCCAGCGAGCGAACTCGCTTGACGTTGAGCTCCTCCGCCAGCAGGTCGGCGTAGCGCTCCAGGACGCGGCGTTCCCCCGCGCTGCTGACCGAAAAGGAAGCCGAGGCCAGCGGCTGGCGTACTTTTATGCCCGCCTGGTTGCGGGCCGCGTGCCCCAGCGAGGCCAGCTTCTTGACCAGCCGCATCTCCCGGTTGATGTCCTCGTCGATTAAATCGGGATCAAAGGAAGGCCACTCGACCAGCTGCACGGATTCCGGGGCGCTCTCATCGACCTCGACCACCAGGTTCTGGTAGAGCTCCTCTGCGAGGAGCGGCATGCTGGGGGCCAGCAGCCGGCTCAGCGTAACCAGCGCCTCGTACAGGCAGATGTAAGCGGCGTTTTTGTCGGCGTCGTGCTCGCTCTTCCAGAAGCGGCGGCGGGAGCGGCGCAGGTACCAGTTGGAAAGATCCTCCACAAAGGCTTGCACCGGCCGGGTGGCGCCAGGCGCGTCGTATGTCTCCAGCGCAGTGGTCACGTCTCGCACCAGGGTGTGCAGCTCCGAGCGCAGCCAGCGATCGAGGTCGGTGTAGCCATCACTCTTCCCATCCCGTACGTCCTCCTCCCTGCCAGGGGATAGGGGAGAGGGGAGAGGGGACCATTGATCCAGATTCGCGTAGGTGACGAAGAATGAATACACGTTCCAGAGCGTCAGGGTGAGGGCGCGGACCACATCGCCCACCTGGTCGGCGATGAAGCGCCGTTCCTGCCCCGGCGGGCCGGCGGTGTAACAGTACCAGCGGAAGGCGTCCGCGCCGTGCTGCTGGATGACCTCCCAAGGATCGACCATATTGCCGCGCGTCTTGGACATCTTCTTGCCCTCGGCGTCCAAGATCAAGCCCAGGCAGATCACGTTGCGGAAAGCCTCACCTTCGTTCAAGAGGACGCTGATAGCGTGCAGGGAGTAGAACCAGCCGCGGGTCTGGTCCACCGCTTCGCAAATATAGTCGGCCGGGTAATGCTTTTTGAACCGGGCTTCGTTCTCAAAGGGATAATGCCATTGGGCGTAAGGCATAGAGCCCGAGTCGAACCACACGTCGAGCAACTCCAGGACGCGGTCCATCTGCCCGCCGCACTCCGGGCAAGGGAAATGCACGCCATCCACGTACGGACGGTGCAGTTCGAGCTCGCCAAGGTCCTCGCCGCTCAGCTCGGCGAGCTCTTCTCGTGAGCCGACCGCCAGCTGGTGGTGGCAGCTTTGGCACTCCCAGATCGGCAGAGGCGTGCCCCAGTAGCGCTCGCGCCCCAGCGCCCAATCCACGTTATTCTCCAGCCAGTTCCCGAAGCGGCCTTCCTTGAAGTGCTCGGGGACCCAGTTAATGCGCTGGTTGCGCTCGACCAGCATCTCCTTGTAGCGAGTGGTGCGCAGATACCAGGTGCTGCGAGCGTAGTACAGCAGCGGCGTGTCGCAGCGCCAGCAGAACGGGTAGGTGTGGGTGACCGTACCGGCCGAATACAGCAAGCCGCGCGCCTGCAGGTCCTGGACGATCAGCGGGTCGGCATCTTTGACGAATCTGCCGCTCCAGGGACGGATCTCGGGGATGAACTCGCCATCACCGGTGATGGTGTCCAGGATCGGCAGGTCGAACTCGATCGCCGCGGCCAAATCCTCTGAGCCGAAGGCGGGAGCGATGTGCACCAGACCGGTGCCCTCCTCGGTGCTGACGAAATCCGCCAAGATCACGCGGTAAGCCGGTTTATCCGGCAGCAAGAAGGTGAACAGCGGTTGATAGCGCAATTCTTTGAGTTTGGCGCCCTTGAAGGTCTCGAACACCTCCACCGGCTCATCGCCAAAGACCTGTTCGACCCGATCGCGGGCCAGGATCAGGCGTTCCACCCCCAGCTCGGGCTTGCCTTCGGGCAGCTCCGGTTCCTGCTCGGCGCTATCGGGCAGCCGGCGCTCGACGATAACGTACTCAAGTTCTGGGTTGGCCGCGACAGCGACGTTGCCGGGCAGGGTCCACGGGGTAGTGGTCCAGATCAACAGGGAAGTGCTTGGGTCGTCCACCAGCGGCAGGCGCACGAAAACCGAAGGGTCCTCAGCCTGGGCGTAGCCCTGGGCGACTTCGTGGTCGGAAAGCGGCGTGCCGCAGCGCGGGCAATAAGGCACCACTTTGAAGCCCTGGTAGAGCAGTTCCTTGTCCCAGAAGGTTTTCAGGATCCACCAGACCGATTCGATGTAGTCGTTGGTGAAGCTAACGTAGGCGTCTTCCAGGTCCACCCAGAAAGCAATGCGCTCGGTGAGTTTTTCCCAATCCTGGATGTAGTCGAAGGCTGATTTGCGGCAAAGCTCGTTGAAGCGGTCGATGCCGTATTCTTCGATCTCGGCTTTGTGGGTGAACCCCAGGCGGCGTTCAACCTCGATCTCGACCGGCAGGCCGTGGGTGTCCCAGCCTCCCCGGCGGGTGACGTGATAGCCGCGCATGGTTTTGTAGCGCGGGAACAGGTCCTTATAGGCTCGGGCAAGCACGTGGTGCACGCCGGGCACCCCGTTGGCGGTGGGGGGGCCTTCGTAAAAGACGAACTCCGGCCCGCCGGCGCGCCGGGCGTCCACTTTCGAAAAGATGTGGCGGTGCTTCCAGAAGCGGAGCACCGCTTCTTCCATCTGGTTGATATTGAGCTGCGGTGATACGGGTTTGAACATGACTGGACTCCCGGCAAACCTCGGGTAGATCAAAGGCGGGACGTGCTGTTTAACGTGGTCTATGCGGGGGCTACCGGGCGCGGACTACACCCAGGGTGAGCTGCTCGCCGTCAATAGCGTGCTCCTCGACATGGCTCGCTTCCGGTGGGGCATGGGCGACCAGATCGTTGGAGAGGGTCTCCTGCTGGATGTATTCACCCCAGGTATGGAAGACTTGAGCCAAATCGTCATTGGCTTGGTAGTAGGTGACGATGCGATCTTCGATGTTGAAGCCGGCGTCTTTGCGCATAGCCTGGACTCGGCGGACAATCTCTCGAGCGAGCCCTTCGGCGCGCAGGCCCGGCGTGATGGTAGTGTCCAGGGCGACGGTCAGGTACTTGTCCGCGGCCACCGCCAGGCCTTCTACCGGCTGGGTCTGCACCAAGATCTCCTCCGGGGAGAGCGTTATGCTCTTCCCATCGACGTCCAGCTTGACGGGCTCACCGGCGCTCACCGAAACGGCGATTGCCTCGGCATCGGCCTCCGCCAGGGCGGCGCGCACGTGGGGGAACTGGGCGCCAAAGCGCGGCCCGAGCAGCTTGTTGTCCGGCAGCAAGTAGTAATCGACCAGCTGACGCGGCTCGTCAACAAACTCGAACCCCTTGACGTTGAGCTCGTCCTCGACAATCTCGACCAGCTCGGCGCTCAACTCCCGCCGGGACCCGGCGTGCACCAACACCTTTTCAAGAGGCTGGCGGACCTTAAGACCAGCGCTGTTGCGGGCGCTCAGGCCCAGGCTGGCGATCTGGCGGGCCAGTTCCATCTGCCCGAGCAGCTGTTCGTCGATGACCCCCGGATCGGCTTGGGGGTAAGCGCAGTGGTGCACGCTCCCGTGCGCCTTCGGCATGACCCCGGTGACCAGGTTCTGGTACATAGCCTCGGTGACAAAGGGTGTAAAAGGCGCCAGCAGGAGGCCGAGCTTGATCAGGACGTGATACAGGGTGGCGTACGCGGCGTTCTTGTCGGCGTCGTGCTCGCTCTTCCAGAAACGGCGGCGCGAGCGGCGCACGTACCAGTTGGTCAGGTCATCCAGGAAGGTCTCGCAGACTTGGGTGGCGTTGAGCGGGTCGGAGGCTTCCATCAAGGCGGTCACTTCTCCCACCAGCTGGTTGAGCCGGGCCAGAACCCAGCGATCTAACACGTTGTCGGATTGAGGCGTTGCTCCTTCCGGGCGGCCAGGATTATATTGGGAGTTCTCGCCAGGGGTCCAATCATCAAGGTTGGCGTAGGTCACAAAGAAGGAGTAAACGTTCCAAAGGGGGATCAGGAAGCCTCGGCGGACTTCGTCGCCGCGTTGGTAGCCGAAGAGCAGGTCGCTCTCCGGTTTGTGATTGCAGTACAGCCAGCGCATCACGTCCACGCCCATGCGGTCGGCGGCTTCGTTGAACTCGATGGCGTTGCCCCAGCTCTTGTGCATGGGGCGACCATCTTCAGCCAGCAGCGTACCGTAGGTGAACACCTCCATGAAGGGTGGTTGGTCCGCCATTACCGTGCCCATGGTCAGCAGGCTGTAGAACCAATTGCGGAATTGGCCGGGGAAGGACTCGCTAATCCAGTCCGCGGGATACCATTCACGCCAGTACTCCGGGTCGCTGCGGTAGCGCAGGGTGCTGAAGGAGACGATGCCGGCGTCCAGCCACGGGTTGCCCACGTCGGGGATGCGCTTCATCTCCCCGCCGCACTCCGGGCAGTCCAGGCGCACGGCGTCGATGTAAGGGCGGTGGGGAGTGTGCCCGGAAAAAGAATCCCAACCGGCGACGGCGCGTTCCTTGAGTTCCTTTTCATCGCCGATCAACTCATAGTGCTCGCAATCCTCGCAGACCCAGATCGGCAGCGCCAGGCCCCAGTAGCGTTTCTTGCTGATCATCCAGTCGTGCATGTTGCGCAGCCAATCCATCTCGCGGGCATAGCCGAAATCCGGGTACCAGCGGATCTGGTCGACCACGTCCATGATCTGGTAGCGCAAACTGCGTTCCTTTTCCTCGGGAGTGAGCTGCTCACGCGGTTTATCGTACACCTCGCCCATGCTGATGAACCATTCGTCCACCAGGCGGAAGACCAGCTCGGTCTTGCAACGCCAGCAGGTGGGGTAGCGGTGGGTATACGGTTCGACGTGGTAGAGCAAGCCCTTGCGCTTCAGGTCATCGAAGATCGGTGTGGATACTTCTGAAACGTGCATGCCGCTCAGCCAGCCGAACCCTTTGACGAAAAATCCTTCATCGGTCAGCGAGGCGAGCAAGGGGAAATTGTGTTCCTTACCCAGCACGAAGTCCTCCGCGCCGCAGCCTGGAGCGATGTGGACGATGCCGGTGCCTTCTGTCTCGCCGACTTCGTCCCACAAGATGACCTGGTGGGCTTCCAAGGCGGTCTGTTCGATGCCGCGCAGCAGCTCGGTCAGCTCGGTCTGCCCACCGGGCTGGCTCGCCGCCGGCAGGTCATCGAAAGGACCGTCGTAAGTCCAGCCTTCCATCTCGGTCCCTTTGAGCTCATCCAAGACCTCATAGTCGCCCTGCAGCATGTTCAGCGTGCCTTTGGAGAGGTATAAAATCTGGTCGCCCTGTCGAACCTTTACGTAGGTCAGCTCCGGTCCGACAGCGGCGGCGACGTTGCTGCTCAGGGTCCAGGGTGTGGTGGTCCAGACCAGCAGGGACTCGTTCTCCCGGCCACGCAAGGGGAAGCGCAGGGTGACGCTGCGGTGGGTCAGCTCGGCGTAGCCGTCGGTGACGATCTCGTGCTGGCTGATGGCCGTGGCGCAGCGCGGGCACCAGGGCATCACGTCGGCGCCGCGGTACAACCAGCCTTTTTCCCAGCAGCGTTTGAGGAACTTCCAGATCATGTAGTTGTTTTCGTTGGAGAAGGTGAAGTAGCTGCCGCCCAGTTCGGGTAAGCCCAGCCGCCCAACGATCATCTCAACGCTGTCGGTGATCGGCCCGTCCGGTCCGTCAACGGTGATCACCTGGGAGGGGTCTTCCATGAGCTGATCGGCCAGCCAGCGCAGATTCTCGGTATCGTTCCAATCCATCCAATAGCCCAGGCGGATGGACTGTTCGGTCTGAACCGCGGCAAAGCGCAGCACGCGCGCCTTGCACTTGCGCACGAACTGCTCGAGGCCGTAAGCCTCGATGTCTTTTTTTGTCTGGAAACCCATCTCCTTTTCAACTTCCACTTCGACCCACAGACCCTGACAGTCGAAGCCGTTCTGGTAGCGCAGCTTGTGGCCGCGCATGGCATGGAAGCGTTGGAACAGGTCCTTATAGGTACGGCCCCAGCCGTGATGGACGCCCATCGGGTTGTTCGCCGTGATCGGGCCGTCGATAAAAGACCACTTGGGGTCGTCCTGATGCAGACGGCGCAGCTTTTCAAACGCCTCGGTCTGGTCCCAGAACGCCAGGATGTCGTGTTCCTGGGCCGGAAAATCTACTTTTGAGGGCACTTCTTTAAATGGCATACTTTCTCCTGACAGCGGTTAATCGAAAAACTCCCGTCCCAAATCAGGGACGAGAGCATGCAGCGTTCTCGCGGTACCACCCTGGTTCCCGCCTAAGCGGGCGCCTCGGTCGAGCGCGCCGGGCCAATTGTATTCAAGCGGAGGCCAGGATTGGGGCGCTCGCGTCCGGGTAACGTGGGACGGTGCCGGCTCTCTTACTCAGGCGTTTGCAAAGAAACGCCCCTTTCAGGTTGCAGCTCCGGAAGGATTTTCAGCCTGCAGGTCTGCCCCGGCTCGCACCTGATCCGGGGTCGCTGACAGCCTGGTAAGGCTTACTCGTTTCCATCTTCGCTATTTTGGGTTCAGTTTGGTAGATTATGCCACAGGTTGGAAATACGGTCAATCAAGATATTAGGGTTTGGGCTTACGCACTCGAGGGAGGCCGGTCAAACCCATTCCCGGTGTAAGAATCCCTTGACCACCATCAGCGCCAGGAAGGAAAATCCGACCAGGATCACGGATAGAGTCAGCGCCATGTCCAGATCTACCTGAAATCCGATGTAGATCGCCAGCGGCATGGTTTGGGTGCGCCCAGGGAAGTTGCCGGCGAAGATGATCGTGGCGCCGAATTCACCTAGGGCGCGCGCCCAGCTCATCACGCTGCCGCCGAGCAGCGCCGACCAGGAGAGCGGGATGGTCACGTAGCGAAACACCTGCCAGCCGTCGGCGCCGTCCAGGCTGGCGGCCTGTTCCAGCTCTATGTCAATATTGGCGAAGCCGATGGTGGCAGCTTTGATGAAAAACGGCGCGGCAATAAAAATCTGCGCCAGGATCACGGCCGTGGTCGTGAAGGCAATATCCAGCCCCAGCCCGGCGACCCAGGCGCCGAAGAGACCCCGCCGGCCAAAGGCCATCAACAGCGCCACGCCGGCGACCGCAGGTGGCAGCACGGTTGGCAGGTCGATCAAGGTGTCCACCACACGCTGGAAGGGAACGCGCTGCTTGGCCAGGGCATAGGCCACCGGCGTGCCGAACAGGATGATCAGGATGGTAGACGCCAGGGTAGTGGTCAGGCTGAGGGTGATGGCTTGCAGCACCTGGGGTTGAGCCAGGTTGGCGAGCAGATCGTGGGGAGAAACGCGCAGAAAGAGCGCTAATAACGGGAGCACCAGGAAGAACAAAAGCGGCAGACTGAGGATGCGCCATAGGGCTCCGAGCGGGGCTGGCCTGGCCGGGGGCGGCGGGGAAGGGGTGTAAGTGGGGTGGGACATCGTGGCAGATTTCGGGCGAATCGCTTACTTCAAGGGGATGAAACCGTAGCTCGCCAGGATCTCTTGTCCGGAGGTTGAGAGCACGAAATCGATGAACTCACCAGCCAGTTCCGGTTGCGCGCTGTCGGCGATGGGGGCTAGGGTATAGTCGCCGGTGACGTTCAACTCCGCCGGGATGGCCAGCTGCCCGACGCCCGGATCGGTCGCCGAGACGGCGTCGCTGGAATAGACGATCCCGGCGTCCGCTTCACCCAGCTCAACCTTGCTGAGCACGGCTTTGACATTTTCTTCGTAAGAGACCACGTTGGCGATCACCTTGTCCGGGTAATCCGGGTCGAAGGCTGATGATTGGGCTGCTTTGGCGAGGAATTCAAGGGTGTATGCGCCTACCGGCACTTGCGCTGCAGCGAAGACCAGCTGCTTTCCCGGCGCCGCGAGGTCGCCCAGTGCATGAATTGCTCCCGGATTACCCGCCGGGTAGATCACCACCAGCCGGTTGTGGATCATGACCTGAACCTGCTCCTGGGCCGCGCGGCCGGAGGTGACGACCTGGTCCATCTGGGCCTGGTTTGCGCTGGCGTAGACCTCCGCCGGGGCACCCTGGAGCAGCTGCTGAGCAAGCTGCTGCGAACCGGCGAAGTTCAACACCACTTCGACTCCTAAGTGTTCGGCTTCGAAACGGTCGCCGATCTCGGTAAACGCTTCGGTCAGCGAAGCCGCGGCAAACACCGTCAGGGCGGCGGAGTGACCCCCGCCCGGCGCATTGTTCCGGCAGCCGGCGGTCAGCAATAGCAGGACAATCACGGCAATCATTTTTGTCTGGGATATGAGGGCTTTCAAGCACAGCTTCCTTCGAGCGATACGAGTATAGCCCCAACGCGGAATAGTTTACCATTGCCAGCACGCGGCTACGTTGAAAATCCCCGGAAACCGTCTCGGGCTCCCGGGGAATGTCAGCAGTTTGCGGTTCGCAGAAGTCGCAGCGCGGCTCAGCCTTCCAGCGTGCTGGTATCGCCCTCCGGCAAACCCAGGGCGCGCGCCCGCAGCAGCCGGCGCATGATCTTGCCGCTGCGCGTTTTCGGCAGGCTGTCAGCGAAACTGATCGACTCCGGCTTGGCAATCGGGCCGATCTCGTGCCCGACGTGCTCGCGCAGCTCTTCTTGCAGCTCTTCGGTTTTATCCACTCCGGTGCGCAGAATGACGTACGCGTGGATGGCGTTGCCTTTTAGCTCGTGAGGCAAGCCAATGGCGGCTGCTTCAGCCACGTCGGGATGGCTGACCAAGGCGCTCTCCACTTCAGCGGTTCCCAGGCGGTAACCGCTGACTTTGATCACGTCGTCCATCCGGCCGATCACCCAGATGTAGCCGTCTTCATCCTTGCGAGCGGAATCGCCGGTCTGGTACATGGTCTTGAACTTACTCCAATACTGCTCCACGTACCGGTCGGGATCGTGCAGGATGGTGCGCAGCATGCCGGGCCAGGGGGTCTTGACCACCAGGTAGCCTTCCTCCCCGGGTTCAACCGGCTTGCCCTCCTCGTCCACCACATCCACGTCGATGCCGAAGAATGGCCTGGTGGCCGACCCGGGTTTCAACGGCGTGCTCGGCAGAGGCGTGATCATAAACCCGCCGGTCTCTGTCTGCCACCAGGTGTCCATGATCGGACAATTTTCGTTCCCGATCACAGTGTAATACCATTTCCAGGCTTCTGGGTTGATCGGTTCGCCGACGCTGCCCAGGAGGCGCAGGCTGCTCAAGTCGTGACGTTGAGCCCAGGCGTCGCCGTAGCGCATCAAGCCACGGATGGCAGTGGGGGCGGTGTACAGGGTGGTAATCCCGTATTTTTCGATCATGCGCCACCAGCGGTTCGGGTAGGGGTGGTTCGGCGCGCCTTCGTAAATGAAGCTGGTCGCCCCGTTGATCAGCGGGGAGTAGACAATGTAGCTGTGCCCGGTAATCCAGCCGGGGTCGGCGGCGCACCACCAACGATCCTCGTCTTTGATGTCGAAGACATAGTTGAGGGTCGTGTAGGTATAGACCATATAGCCGCCGTGAGTGTGCACAACGCCTTTGGGCCTGCCGGTGGTCCCCGAGGTGTACAGGATGAAGAGCGGATCTTCCGCGTCCATCTGTTCCGTCTCGCAGATTGGGCTGGCGATGGGCAGGCTCAGCAAATTGTGCAGCCAGTAATCCCGACCGGCTTCCATGTACACTTCCTGGCCAGTGCGCTGAACCACGATGCAGTTTTCGATGGTGGGTTGGCGGGCCATGGCTTCGTCGGCGATATCCTTCAAGCGGACGATCTTGCCGCGCAGCCAGCCGCCGTCGGCGGTGATCAACACCCGGCTTTGGGCGTCCTCGATGCGCTCGGCGAGGGCTTCGACGCTAAAACCACCATAGACCACGCTGTGCGGCGCGCCGATCTTGGCGCAAGCTAACATCGCGATGGCCTGTTCGGGGATACGAGGCATGTAAATGGTAACGACGTCGCCTTTGCGCACGCCCATGCTCTTCAGGATATTGGCAAACTTGGCCACCTCGCGGTGCAATGCGTGATAAGAATAAGTGCGTGTGTCGCCGGGCTCGCCCTCCCAGATCAGGGCTAATTTGTTCTTGCGGAAGGTTTTAACGTGGCGGTCGAGAGCGTTGTGGACGATGTTGGTTTTACCCCCGACGAACCATTTATAAAAGGGCGCCTGGCTGTCGTCGAGTACTTTGTCCCACTTTTTGTACCATTCGAGCTCCCCAGCCCGGTCGCCCCAAAATCCTTCGGGATCTTTCAACGATCTCTGGTACATTTCTTCGTACTCGGGCGCGTTCGCCTGTTCGACGATCCCTGGATCAGGAAAATAAACCTCACCTTCCAATTCAGTATCTTTGGCGGCGGTTTGAGCCATGCTTCCCTCCTGAAATGTGTGAAAGTGGATAGAATTTGTATTTATTATATACCTTTTTCTGGTCACCAGATCGGGTAAAGCTCTGAGAATTTACCCTGATAGTGGAAGGTTGAGGGCGTTCTGGAAGGCCACTTCGCCAGAACACTCCCTATTCTCTTCAATTATCATCTTGGAAAAGGATATAATTTAACCAACGCACCCCAAGCTATACTTTTAGGAGGTTCGATGGAAATACTCGGGATCGATATTGGCGGTTCCGGCATTAAAGGCGCACCCGTTGATACGGATACCGGCGCGCTGCTGGCGCCGCGCTTTCGCATTCGAACCCCCAAACCGGCCAAGCCGAAACCGGTTGCGGAAACCGTCGCCGAGATCGCCCAGCATTTCGACTGGCATGGACCGGTGGGCTGCGGTTTTCCCGCGGCGATCCGCAAAGGCGTGGTCCTGACCGCGGCTAACATCGCCAAGAAATGGGTCGGGACGGACGCGGCGACCCTGTTCAGCAAGACCACCGGCTGCCCGAGCCTGATCATCAACGACGCCGATGCAGCCGGAATCGCGGAGATGACTTTCGGCGCCGGTCGAGATCAACAGGGGGTCGTTTTGATCGTCACCATCGGCACCGGGCTGGGCACCTCGCTGTTTGCGGACGGCTGCTTGCTGCCCAACACAGAGTTTGGGCATATCGAAATTAATGGTAAGGATGCCGAGGTGCACGCCTCCGACGCGGCCCGCAAGCGCAAGGACCTCTCTTGGAAAGAGTGGTCAAAACGGTTGGACCGCTATCTGCACACCATGGAGCAGCTGGTCTGGCCCGACCTGATCATCCTGGGCGGCGGGGTGAGCAAGAAACACGAGAAGTTCATCCCCCGGCTGAGCGTGCAGGCCGAGGTCGTCCCGGCGCAGCTGCTCAACGAGGCCGGGATCGTCGGCGCTGCGCTCGCGGCGAGGTCGCTGGAAGCGGTGGTTGATTAAACCTGAAGAGAGGGACAAGATGGCCGGTCAAATGCGATTCGTCTCTGCTGCCAGCCTGGAAACCGATATGGAAGCGGCCCTGGATGAACTGGCAGCAGGCGTGAGGGCGAGCTTTGCCAGAAAATCCCCCGATTTAGTCCTAGTTTTTATATCATCTTACTTCGTGAACGAAGCGCGGGAGATCGCCGCCGGGCTGCGCCGGCGCCTTCAACCCAAAGCGCTGCTCGGCTGCTCTGCTGTGGGGGTCATCGGGAAGAACCAGGAGATCGAAGAAGAGGCGGCGATCACTTTGATCGCCGCGCAATTGCCTGGGGTGGCCCTCGCGCCTTTCTTGCTGGACCCGCTCGACTGGTCCGAGACGCTCGCCAACCCCGAGGAGTTTACCCGCTTCGTCCCGGTACCGGACGGCTCCAAGCTGTTTTTAATGCTCGCCGATCCGTTTTCGTCCCCCATGGAACTCGTTTTGCGGACCTTCAACCGCCGCTATCCGGAGATCCCGGTGATGGGCGGCATGGCCAGCAGCGCGCTGCGCCCCGGTGGGAACGTGCTGCTGCTCAACGAAGAGCTGCTCAACAGCGGGCTGGTCGGCGTAGCCCTGAGCGGCGCGTTTGAAGCGGACGTGATCGTCTCCCAGGGCTGCCGACCAATCGGACCTCCGCTGAAGGTGACCGCAGCCGCACGCAACATCGTACTCAGCCTGGAGGGCGATGTCCCCCTGGCCCAGCTGGAAGAAATTGTCGAGGCCCTGGAGCCCGACGAGCGCGAATTGCTGCAAGGCGGTTTGTTCGTGGGGAGAGCGGTCAGCAAGGACATCGAGAACCTCGGCCGAGGCGATTACCTGATCCGCGGCGTGATCGGCGCAGACCAGGAGCAAGGCGCTATCGCCGTCGGCGATAATCTGGAAACGGGCGACGTCATCCAGTTTCACCTGCGGGACGCGATCACCGCCAAAGAGGACCTGGAGATGCTGCTGATCCCGCAGATGTTCCGTGAGCCGCCCAGCGGAGGCTTGCTGTTCACCTGCAACGGCCGCGGACTGCATTTATACGACCATCCCAACGGGGATATCTCCGTGATCCAAAAGAACCTGGGAGATGTGCACCTGGCGGGTTTATTCTGCGCCGGTGAGATCGGACCCATCGGCGGCAAGAGCTACCTGCACGGGCACACCGCCAGCCTGGTGCTTTTCCGACCCGCCAAAAAACCCGGCGATGATCAACCCGTAGATTAATACATTTATTTCCACCTTAAACACAACTCCTCCCGTAACTTGAGAGGAGTTGTGTTGATATTAGAGGCTAAACAGTTCGCGAGGAAACTGGGGGAGTTTGGTAGGCGGGCTGCCCGCCTACCAAACTCCCCCAAACTTCCATTTCAGCCAGCGATGCCGCCTTCGGTAAGGCTTCGTAGATCGCCGAGCGCGGCTTCGATCTCCTCCGCGCTGACCTGGCGGTCCTCTTCCCGGTGGCGCAGCTCTCCGGCCCTGGCTTTTTCCACGGCGACCTCCCGAATGGTCGTTCCGCGGGACAGCGCTTCTTTGACCAGCTTGGCGCCGGCGGAATAACCGATGACGGGGTTCAGCGCGGTCACCAGGATGGCGTTCTTCGCCAGCCAGCCTTCGGCTTTCTCGCGGTTGGCTTCCAGCCCGCGCACGCATTTCTCGGTGAAAGCCTTCACCGAGCCGATGGTAACCTGCATCATCTCGAACAGGTTGTGGGCGATGATCGGCATCATCACGTTGAGCTCGAGCTGGCCGGCTTGCGCCGCCAGGGAGACGGTCAGGTCGCAGCCCTGCACATGGAACATGGACATGTTGAGCATCTCGGCCAGGACCGGGTTAACTTTGCCGGGCATGATGCTCGAACCGGGCTGGACGACGGGCAGGTGAATCTCGTCCAAGCCGGTGGCGGGTCCGGAAGAGAGCAGACGGAAGTCGTTGGCGATCTTGGTCAGGGTGATCGCCAGGGTGCGCATCGCCGCCGAGAAGTCGGCCGGATCGGCCATGGACTGCATGCTCTCGAACAGGTTGTCGGAGGGGTACAGCTCCAACCCGGTCAGTTCGGCCAGGCGCTTGACCATGCGAGGATGGTACTCGGGGTGGGCGTTCAGACCGCTGCCGACCGCGGTCCCGCCGATCCCCAAACGGCGCAGCCCCTCCGCCGAGCGGCGCAGGCGCTCGGCGTCCCGTTCAACCGCCCGGGCGTAGCCGCCAAATTCCTGGCCCAGGCGGACGGGCACCGCGTCCTGCAAATGGGTGCGCCCGGATTTGACGATCTCGTCGAATGCCTCGGCTTTCTGGCGCAGGGCGGTCGCCAGGCCCATCACAGCTTCCATCAGCTCATCGAAGCGCCACAGGCAACCGAGGCGGATGGCGGTGGGGATGGTGTCGTTGGTGGACTGGGCCATGTTGACGTGGTCATTGGGGTGAACCTTGGTCCCGGCGCCTTCTGCCTGCAGGACCTGGTTGGCGCGGGCGGCGATCACTTCGTTGGTGTTCATGTTGTGGCTGGTGCCGGCGCCTGCCTGGAAGGGATCGACCACGAACTCGCCGTCCCAGCGCCCTTCGATCACTTCTTGAGCAGCCTGCACGATGGCCTGGGCGCGCGTTTCGTCCAGCAAACCCAGATCGCGGTTGACCTCGGCCGCGGCGCGTTTGATGGTCGCCATGGACCAAATGAAGGCGCGCCAGGGTCTCAGCCCGGAAATCGGGAAGTTTTGCACAGCGCGCTGGGTCTGAGCCCCGTAAAGAGCCTCCGCAGGAACGCGCACCTCACCGAGCGAATCGCGTTCGGTGCGATAGGATGCTTCCATTCCGATGCCTCCTAAGTTTTGTGAACTTGTGGACGGATTCTGTGGCTATTGTACCTCTTTTTACAATCCTCCTGAAGCGGTCGCCGCTCCTTCGCCGCAGCTGCTCATTGGGGTGATCTACTGGAGGACAAGCAACATCAAATCAAAAAAATGGGAACATTTGGGGGCTCGGGCCCGTTAATTTATGGAGGCGTGCGTGGTAGTTTGGGGGTTGAGAGCCGAGCGCAACTGCGCTCGGCTCTCAACCTCTAATATGCTCCTCTAAGTTGTCAAAGCCCAGCGAACGTGGCATAATCCGCATGCTCTCGATTGAGGCAAACCGAGGTTTTTATTAATGGAACCGGCATACTATTTGCACCCGAATCAATACCAATGGACGTAGGACAATGTTGATCCACTCTGCTTCGCAACTCCTGACCCTTTCCGGGGGTCCACAGCGCGGCGGCGATTTGGGCGGCCTGGGGATCATCCCGGATGGCGCCGTGCTAATCCAGGGAAACCGGATCGCGGCGGTAGGGCACAGCGACGAGCTGCGCGCCGCTTATCCAAACGAGCCGGCGTTGAGCGCGGCCAACCGGGTGGTCATGCCCGGCCTGGTCGACCCGCACACCCATTTGCTGTGGGCCGGGGACCGCGCCGCCGAATTCGAGCTGCGCGTGCAGGGCAAAACTTATCAGGAGATCATGGCTGCGGGAGGAGGGATCGTCTCCACGGTGCGCGCCACCCGGGCAGCAACCGTGGAGCAGTTGATCGCCGAAACCCGGCCGCGCCTGGAAACGATGTTCGCCTACGGCACCACGACTGCTGAGGCCAAGACCGGCTACGGCCTGGAGACCGAAGCGGAGATCCGCATGCTGGAGGCGCTGCTGGCTCTAGACCGTGAAGGCCCCCTAGACTTGGCTTTTACCTTTCTCGGCGCGCACGCCCTGCCGCCCGAGTACGCTGACAAAGCTGAGGTTTATACCGATCTGGTCTGCGAGGAGATGCTCCAGGCTGTCAAGAGCTGGTGGGAGCAGCACGCTGCCGGCAGGTCGCTGCCGTTCGCCGACGTGTTCTGCGAGACCGGCGCGTTTACCTTAGAACAATCCCGGCGCATCCTGGAGGCCGCTCGCCAGCTGGGTTTTCCGCTGAAGATCCACGCCGACGAGTTCGATAACCTGGGCGGGTCGGCGATGGCCGCGCAGCTGGGCGCGGCATCGGCGGACCACCTGGTGGCGACCTCACCGGAGGATATCAAGGCCCTGGCGCAGAGCGATACCGTCGCCGTCGCCCTGCCCTGCACGCCGTTTGGCCTGGCAGAAACCGAATATACCCCGGCCCGAGAGATCTTGGCTGCCGGTGGCATCTTGGCCATCGCCACGGATCTAAACCCCGGCACTGCCTGGTGCGAAAGCATGCAGTTCGCCATCGCCCTGGCCTGCCGCTATCTGCGCCTGACCCCGGCGGAAGCGATCGCTGCGGCCACGATCAACGCCGCTGCAGCTATCCAGATGGACGGTCGCGTCGGGTCCCTGGAGCCCGGCAAGCAAGCCGACCTGTTGATCCTGTCCGTTTCCGATTACCGCCATCTCGGCTACCGGTTTGGTACGAACTTGGTCCAGTCTATCATCAAGCAAGGCCGCCTGTTCGACGAGCATATTGCGTAGGTGAAACCATGATCGAACTGCTTCTCTCCAACTATTGGACTTTTGCCCTCTACCTGGTGGGCGCGCTGGCGGTGGTTTACGTGCTGCGCTACCTGTTGCGGGTGACCACCAAGATCCTCTCCTGCGGTTGTCTGCTGCTCTTCGGAGTCGGGTTGATCCTGGTCATCCTGCCCTTAATCCAACGTTCGTAAACCCGATGCCGACGATTGAAGAGGCCCGCACCTGGTATTCGACCAGCGATCCGGTACACGGTTTTGACCACGTCTTGCGAGTTTACCGCATGGCAGAGCGGC
This sequence comes from uncultured Anaerolineaceae bacterium, assembly GCA_964400875.1. Lineage (GTDB taxonomy): Bacteria > Chloroflexota > Anaerolineae > Anaerolineales > UBA4823 > CAYNWK01. The sequence goes on from CAYNWK010000007.1 coordinate 23,815, forward strand.
TGGCGCAGCAGGTGGGCGCCGACGTGGAGATCGTGCGCGCCGCAGCCCTGCTGCACGATGTGGAGGGCAGCGCTACCAAGGGGGGCGACGTGGGCCGCATCGATCATCACGAAGAATCCGCCCACTTCGCCCGCCGGGTGCTCGAAGCTGAAGGATGGCCTGACGCGCGCATCGCCGCGGTCGAGCACTGCATTCGCGCCCATCGTTTCCGGGCGCGCCAGGAGCCGCCGCAAACCATCGAGGCCAAGGTGCTCTTCGACGCCGATAAGCTGGATGTGTTAGGCGCCATCGGGGTCGCCCGCACGATCGCCTACGACGTGGTGGTTGGCGCGCCGGTTTACACTGAACCGTCTGATCGCTTCCTAAAGACAGGTGAAAAGGAACCTGGAGAAGAGCACAGTTCCTATCACGAGTATCTTTTCAAACTCGGCAAAATCAAGAACATGCTTTTCACCCGGCAGGCGCGCGAGTTGGCCGAAGGCCGGCACCGTTTCATCACCGAGTTTTTCGAGCGCCTGGGGGCGGAGCTGCGCGGAGAACTGTAGTCTCTAAATCAACCCTGACCGCCTTCCCTTACAGTTTTGTCGCTTGCTGGGGGTTTTGAATCGGGCTACAATTTCCTCATGAATGTCCCTTACGGCCCACTCATCGTCGTCGAAGATTTCCCCCATATCCTGGAATTGCTTGAAGTCACCCTGCGTTTCAAGGGCTATCCGGTGGTTACTGCCAGCAACGGGCAAGAGGCTTTGGAGCAGATCGAACGTGAGCACCCTGCCCTGGTGATCACCGACATTTTGATGCCGCGCATGGATGGGTTTACCCTGGCGTATAAATTGCGCAGCAATCCCAAGACTTGCAAGATTCCGATCATTTTTCTCTCCGCAACCTACGTCACCCCGGAAGACCGGGATTTTGCCCTCAGCCTGGGGGCGGCGCGTTTCCTGGAAAAACCGGTGGACACCGAAGAGTTCCTGCTGACCGTCGCGGAAGTGCTCACCTCAGGTCCGGAAACACTGCCGGAGCCGATGGACCAGCAAACCTTCTACCAGGGCTACCGGGAGCGGTTGGAAGCCAAGCTGCGCCACAAGAATGCCCAGATCGTCCGCACGCAGCGGCTGCTGGAATCGCTCCCAGAGGAGCAGCGGCCGGCATTCTCCGCTTTGCTGGATGAGGCTCGCGATCACCGCGACCAGATCCAGTCCGAGCTGGACGAGCTGTACCGCCTTCTCGAACAGCACCAAACCAGTTAACCGATGAACCGGAATACTCTGTGCGCCTCGACCAGCGCGGGGATTCTCTGCGCGTTCTGAACCTTAAGTATTTAATTCGAGGATCGATCCTAGATGTCGCCAACACTGCAAGATTTGGAAGAACTGGCCCGCCATGCGGGAGAAATCATCCGTACGGGCTACAATCAACGGCCCGGTTACGGCTCGAAACACGAAGTCGAGCATAAAGGGGTGATCGATTTGGTCACCGAAGTCGATCACCGCTCGGAGGCGTATCTGTTAAGTGAGATTCAGAAGCGCTTTCCCAACCACCGCGTGACGGCCGAAGAGAGCGGGGGCCTGGAAGGCGAGGAGCGCAGCCAGTGGTATGTCGATCCCCTGGACGGAACGGTCAATTTTGCCCACGGCCTGGATATTTTTTCGGTCTCACTGGCTTTCGCCGAAGATAGACAGATGCGCCTGGGGGTGGTTTACGATCCAATCCAGGACGAGCTCTTCAGCGCTGAAAAAGGCACAGGCGCCTGGTTGAACGGCGAACCGATCAAGGTAGCGACGACGGAGCAGCTCGACGACAGCCTGTTAGTGACCGGGTTCCCGTACGATATCCGCACCAACCCCGAGACCAACCTGGATCATTTCGCCCATTTTATGCTGATCAGCCAGGGGGTACGGCGTTTGGGTTCCGCCGCCCTGGATCTGTGCTATATCGCTGCAGGCCGCCTGGACGGTTATTGGGAACTGCGCTTGAATTCCTGGGATGTGGCGGCCGGCGGGCTGATCGTCCAGGAAGCCGGGGGAAAAGTAACCAATATGGCTGGCGACGTGGACTATCTGTCGCCGCCGCAGTCGATCCTGGCGGCTAACCCAGAATTGCACCGCCAAATGTTCATCGAGCTCAACCGCGATCTGCAATCTTAAGGGTTTGGGGGAAAAGCAGGATATAAATCGCCGCTCAATTCGAAAACAGCCGCGTCACGCGCGCACGTCCGCGTCTCAAAAAGCTGTGTTCAGCGTGCAGCGATCAATCCTTCCGCAGCAGCTGCTCGAGCTGATCTAAGGGGACGCGCGAGGTTAAATCCATCGTTAAGGGGGTCACCGATACCACCCGCTTGACACGAATGGCATACACATCGGTGTTGCTCTCATCCTGACTAGGATCGGCGACCAGGCGGTAGCCTACATTTCCCGGCTGCTCCCAGGACTCTCGCTCTGGAGGCGTGGGTTCGTAATACCGCCGCAAAGATAAGCGCGTGATCTCCCAGGGCGTTTCCCTGGTGGCATCGCTGGGGACATCCACTTTCAATGCGTGGACGTCCTCCGGCATGCGCCGTTCGATCAGCAGGCGACCGAAGAGTTCGGCGAAATACCCGGCCGGAGCGAAATCGATATCGTCAGAATAGGTCAGATGATAGCTCGGTTCGGTTTCCAGCGAGATCGCCAGGGAGGGGATGCCCAGGGAAGCGCCTTCTAAGGCAGCGCCAACCGTGCCGGAGACGGTCACGCCCGTGCCTAAATTTTCGCCGTAATTGATTCCCGCAACAACCAGGTCCGGCCGCTCGGGAAGGACCTCGAGGATGGCGTGCTGGACGGTTTGAGCCGGCGTGCCGCCTACAGCATACACGGTCCAATCTTTCTCGTTGACGCGCATCTGTTGGGGCCTGATCACACCGTCCGAGTTGGACGGCATGGAGCGCCCGGCGCCGGAAAATTGGTCGCGCGGCGCCACAACATGGACGTAGCCCAAATTGGATAGGGCGCCGGCAGCCGTCCACAAACCGGGGGATTGAATGCCGTCGTCGTTGGTGAGCAATATCTGATACTTTTTAGTGGGATTCATCTTGGCCTACATATTATTGGCGGGTTGTATGGGTTCGCGGCGTGAATACGATAAATCGAATAAATCCGGCGGCTGCGGCCACAGGCGGGCCGTTAACTGGCCAAGCGTCCAGAGGGCGTGCATGAAGAGGGGGCTGCCGCTGAAACGATAGGAACCGCGGGCGATCCCCCAGCGGACCAACAAATAGCGACCCAGGCGTGAGCGCAGCACCCGGCCCCGGTAGTTGTGAAAGGAGAAATCCTGAACTGCGAAGGCCTCTGCAATCGAAGCCGCCGCGAGCTGCCCGTACGCCAGCGCCGGGCCAATGCCTTCCCCGAAGAGCGGCTCAGCGCCGGCAGCATCCCCGACCAACAACAGCCGATCTGCCGAAAGCGGGCTGCGCGGGCTGAACCAGTGGATGGGGTGGCCCTTGATCTCCACCTCGTCCGGACTGACGGACAGCGCCAACAGCTCCCTGTGCAGCAAATTAGGCAGGCTGGCCCGCGGCCGGTATGGCGTGATGCGCGCGTCGTAAATGCCCCGGTTGAAGGCCGCTTCGCCGGAGATGCGCGCCGGGAAATCCCAAAAATATCCCTGCAGGTCCTGCGCAGTGGGCGAGAAATCGAACAAGGCGTAGCGCTCGTCGAAGTGAGGCGCGCTTTCAGGGGCCGGGTTGAGCACTTCTAAAAGACGGGCGACCCGGCTCTTGCTGCCGTTCTCCACCGTTGGGAGCCAGTGGTTGACCAGGCGCCGGATGATCCCTTTGGCGCCATCCGCGCCGACCACCACTTGAGCGCGATATTGATCTTTAGAAGTCGTCACCGTGACCCCCCGATCGTCGAAAGCCAGGTTCTCGACGGCTTCATTCTCTTGCAGCCGCGCCCCGCGCGCCCGCGCCTGGCCCGCCAGGTAGGCGTCCAGTTCAGGGCGGTGGAAGATGACGAATTGGGGCCTGCCGCGCACGTGGATCGTCCGCCGGCGATATTGCAGGCGCACGTCGTCCACCTGTGCCTGTGGAAGGGGCAGCGGTAATTCGAAGCCCATCACCCGCAGCTGGTCAAGACCCAGGCGGGTTACGCCCCCGCCGCAAAGTTTAGGGCGGGGATGGGCGGCTTTCTCGATCAGCACCAGCCGCTCAGCCCAACCCGGGTCAAGCTGGAGAAGGTGGATGGCGGTGGCGAGTCCGGCCGGGCCGGCGCCCACGATCAGTACATCTGTGGACTGCATGGATCAACCAGGATATCTATTTTGGGCCTTTGATTCAGTCGAACAATTATCTCGGCGAATTATTATAAGCCACGGGACAACAAAAACCCCCGCACGTTGCATGTGGGGGTCAACTTTGTATACCGCCGGTAAGGGGTAAATCAGGCGCCCTCGGCGTGACTCGAACACGCGGCCCCTTGCTCCGCAAGCAAGTGCTCTAATCCGCTGAGCTACGAGGGCAAATTAATGATTTAGGGGATCAAGTTTGCACCTGTTCCCGGTGTTTAATATAACCCGTTGTATACGAATCGTCAAGGAGCGCCCTGGTTAGAATCGTTTAAGATTCCCTTCCTCAATGGAAATGGGAGCAGGGGAGGTGAAAGGTATCGTCCGGCAGACCTCTGCCTCCAGAAAGAAAATCCCCGTTTCTGTTGAAAAGCAGAATGAGAAGCCTCTAGGAGCCGGGTTCAAGGGCCAATTCGGATTTCAGCCACTGGATGCGATCGCGCCTGGCGGCGTCGTTGAGTTCGTGTTCGGCCCCGTAAATTTTGATAGTCTTCGGCTCGCTGGCGGCCTCAAACTGCTCCTGGGCGGCGCTCTCCGAAACATAGGTATCTTTGTCGCCAAACTGGAAGTACAGGGATGCCGGAGCAGCGTGCGGATAGTAATTGATCGGGTCAACCGGATTCATCCCGGCCTTGTATTCCTCACGTTTGTCGCTGGTGGAAGGCCAGAAGAGCAGGAACCAGTCGGCGAATCGCCCGGTCCCGGCCATCAGGACGTATGTTTTGAGTCGAGGATCTACGCCGGCCAGGATGCCGCCGTACATGGCTCCGAAATCGTGCCCGACAAAGCCGATCCGTTCCGGGTCTACGTCGGCTCGGGAGGTTAATAAATCCACAGCCCGGCGCAGTTCCAGCACCTGTTGGATGACCATAGCCCGGTCCACTTCGTAATCCGAGGCGTCCGGAGGGCGCGACCACGGCAAGAAACCCTGGACCAGCACCGAAACCACACCGAATTGGGCCATCTCGACGGCTTCATCCAAAAATTCGTTGCGGGAGTTGGTGGAGGACTGAGGTTCGTACCAATGCATGTAGACCATCCCCGCGAAAGGGCCTTCGCCTTCGGGGACGACGAGAAAAGCCTTAACCCTGCCTCGCACTGCGCTGTTGTAAAGGATGTCGTGGATCGCGGCGCCATCCTGGGTCTGCACACCTCGCTCTTCAATCTCGAGCGGGGTTTGCTGGTCGTATTCGAATAAAACCAGCCAATCTTCATAGGCCTCCGCGCCGGGAGCCAAGGTGGCGGGGGCCCAGCGAGTCGGCGTAATGCTAGGTTCCAAAGTTGGCTCCGGGGTGAAGGTTTCGCTGGGGAGCGGCGTCTCGGTCGCCGTGGGAGGCAGCGGCGTGTCCGTCGGCGCCGGGGTGGGGCTGGGTTCGTCCTGCAGTTGAACGGTGGGAGTAGACTGAGGCGCTGAAGCCGGCGCGCAAGCTGCTAAGAGGATTAGAAAACAGATGGACAGGATGGTGGGGGATTTTATTCGCATAGCCTTGTTTCTCCAGTTCTCCGGCGAACCACAGTCTCTTATCGATAATAGATCTACTTCGATCCCTCCTGACAAGTTCAAATTTTATGTATTGAGTAAGATCTGAAGAGATCAACTCATCCAAAAAGCACATGCAACTTCGCACTTGAGTGGATCGTGAGGTGTTTAGGCGAGCAAGGCTTGCCAAGCAGCTCCACTCGAAAGGCGAACTGTGCAGCTGTTACTTGAACTGAAGAGATCGATGAGGTTTCGAAGATGCCAAAAGCAATTTGGAATGACCAGGTGCTTGCACAGAGTGAAGAAACCGTGATGGTCGAGGGCAACCATTACTTCCCGCACGAGGCGGTCAACTGGGAGTTCTTCAAAGAGAACGACACCCATACCGTCTGCCCTTGGAAAGGCACGGCCAGCTATTACGATGTCGTCGTCGATGGGGAGGTCAACCGCAACGCTGCCTGGTATTACCCCGCGCCCTCCAACGCGGCGCGGCAGATCAAAGACCACGTGGCCTTCTGGCGGGGTGTAAAGGTCGAGAGTTGAGCTGCTGGAAGACCTGACTTAATCAGGCCGGTGATAAAATCGAGGAGATTGAATGTTCAGAATTCGATCTCCGTTTGTTAGGCATACCCTGGCTGGTCAATCTTCAAATAAAGAGGAGGTTCCTATGACAGATCCCGTCGTCTATCGTTCTCGTGTTCGCATCGAGCGGATCAAAGGCCCGCTGCGCCGAGCATACCTGCCGGTCGAAGGCGAGCCGGTGTACTTCGGCGTTCATTCCGAGATCGCCAGCCACTACGGAACCGATCTACAGATCCACGAGCCCCACGCGGCGACGCTGGATTACCTGGTCGCTGCCGCTGCAGGTTGACTGACCGGCACCTTTGGTGGCGCGCTGGAAGCGCGCAAGATACCGGCAGGCGAAGGCCGTTTGTCCTCACAAGCGCTGGGTGAGATCGAAACCGAAGACAAGGTTCTGGTCGTCAGGCGCATCCACGTCACTTACCACCTGAAGCTCGAACCCGAGCAGCGGGATGCCGCGGAAAGAGCGCACCAGGTGCATGCGGAATATTGCCCGGTGGCGCGCACCATCCGCGACTGTGTTGACATTACTACACGGCTCGAGATGGAAGATCTCACCGGCGATTAGCCGTATAATGTTAGCGTTCATAATTGCGATCGACATTGAGTTGGAGATCGAAAAGCAAGTCGAAGTAGAGCAGGCAGAGGCATTTGAGTGTGACTCTTAAATCCGCTCCCAGCGACCAGGAAGGGGGACCACACCAGGGCCAGCCGGTCTATCGCGCCGGAGCTGAACTCAAGGGGGCGCGCCTGGCGATGATCCTGCTGCACGGGCGCGGCGCCACCGCCGGAGACATCTTAACCCTGGCGAAGGAATTTGAAGGTACCGGCGTAGCCTACCTGGCTCCACAGGCCGCCAACCACACCTGGTATCCGTACAGCTTTCTGGAACCGATCGAGCGCAATGAACCTGGGTTATCGTCCGGACTGGCGCTTATTGCGGAGCTGCTTGGCGCCCTCGAGGAACAGGGGCTGCCGGCTGAGCAGGTGATGCTGCTCGGTTTTTCCCAAGGCGCCTGCCTGGCGATGGAGTTTGCCGCCCGCCACGCGCGCCGCTACTCAGGATTGATCGGCCTGAGCGGGGGATTGATCGGACCGTCCGTCGAACGGAAGCGCTACACAGGCGATCTGGACGGCACCCCGGTTTTTCTGGGGTGCAGCGACGTGGATCCGCACATCCCCAAGGCGCGCGTCATGGAGACCGTCGAAGTCATGAGGTCCCTCGGTGGGCAGGTGACCGAGCGACTGTATCCAAACATGCCGCATACGGTCAACCGGGATGAAATCGACAGGATAAAAACAATGCTTTCCGCTGCGTTGGGGGAATAAGCCGTTAGAATTGCCGCAGCACCTGGCGGGGAGACCACAGCATCCCGCCAACCACTTCCAGGGGGTCGTCCAGCACGACGATCTCAACCAGCCATTTAACCCAAAACCATCCCCGCCGGCCGGGGACCACCGCGCGCACGGGAAAACCATGCTGCGGCGAGAGCACTTCCCCGCTGACATGGGTAGCCAGCAAGATCTGGCGCGCTTCGATGACCGGGTAGGTATGGTTGTAACCTGTTTCGGAAACCAGACGCACGCCGGCGATGCCTTCCACCGGGCCGGTCTGTTCCAGAACTGCCAGCAGAGGGAAGCCGCTCCAATCCTGGACGCTATACCAGCCGCTGGTGCAGTCGATCACCTCAGTTTTGGTCTGCGGGTCGAGCGCCAGCAGCTGTGCGTAAGTCAGCTCGGCTGGTTGCCGAGAAGCGCCGCTGACCTTCAAACGCCAGTCATGCTCATTCAGGAAGATCGCTGTCTCGCCGGTTAATGGGAAATCGTTGCCGGTGAACATCCCGAAGCCGCGCGAAGCGGTGAAACGGCGCGGGCTTTCCGGAGTGGCCTGCCCCAAGGCCAGGCGGGAAGCAAGCCCGCCGCCGAAAACTCCCACAGCTGCCAGGCCAATCAGCCGCAAGAAATCCTTGCGACCGGAGAAATCTTCCACCCGGGGACTGGGCCAGCGCCGCCAGGCGTGAAGGGCCAGCACGGGCAGCAGCGCCAAACCGATGATCCAATGCCAGGCGATGATCGTCTGGAAGAACAGGCTGGCATAAGGCCCCCATCGAAACATCCACATGATCCCCAGGATGATCACCAGGATAAGCAGGTGGGCGAGGAACAGGGAAATGAATAAGACCAGGCTGCGGTCGAAGGAGCGCGCCATGCCGCGCAGATAGGAGCGGTAGATGGTGAGCCCTTTCCAGGGAAGCAATGCGACCACCGCAAAGCCTGCCATGCGGTGCAGGTCGAAGAGCCACGGCAGCCAGGCGCCGTACAGCATGATCACCCCCGATACTCCAAGCAGGGTCATCAGGACCAGCAGGAGGGTGTTGACGAAGCGGTCCGTGCGGTTAAGCTCGCCGACGCTCACACTTAATTCGCTCCCTGGTCGTCTTCCAAGATCGGTCCTTCCACGCCGATGCGGTGGTGGAAGACCAGCCTGCCGCCGAGGAACCCGGCGACCAGCAGCAGTCCGGCGACGGTCGCCGAAAGCGCCAAACCGGTGAACAGCAGCGAGTCTCGGCGGTCGTACAGCCGGGAAATCCAATTGAAGATGGTTAGAAAGATCGCCAGGTCGGTCAGCACGAAATGGAACCAACCGGACGGGAGGGAGCGCGCCTGCTCATCGGTCAGGAAGTCGATCAGCCCGGTGAGACCGGCGGCCAAACCGCTCAGCAGCCCGGCAGTGATCAAATAAAAGGAAAATTGGGCCCATTGACCTACTCCGGTGCGCCAGAAGAGCAAATCGCTGACCAGCGCCGCGCTGAGCAAGGCAAGGGGGAAGTCCGAAAGGGCCGGGTGGAGCTTCATCGAAGGCAGTCTTAAATTCCTAGATCAAAGCAATTGCTTGAGCCTGGCGAGCCGATTCGTACAGTGATAACACCGTCCGGATGTGATCGCGGGTTTCCTCCAGGCTCAAGTAATTGGAGTGTCCATTCAGGATAGCCGCGTGCATGTCTTCTACTTCACCCAGATAAAGCTCCTGATCGGGGATGGCGACCGGCTGCGGCTCGCCTTTGCGGGGGTAAAAAGTCAGCGTCGGCCGGTCTTCCTGGAAGACGAAGGGCAGTTCGTGGACCAAACGGCCTTCGGTGCCGATCACCTCGGCGCGGGTCAGGAAGGGGGTGCGAAAGGAAGCGCTGATCTGGGCCATACGATCAGCGGAGTAGGTCAGCAGCCCGCTGAAAGTCTCGTCCACGCCGGTATCGCCGAGCCACTGCACCCCGTAAACCGTTTGTGGAGGGCCGCCCATCACGTATTGGGCGAAGGAGAGCGGGTACACCCCCACATCCCACAGGCAGCCGCCGCCGTATTCGGGAACCAGCCGGACGTTGTTGCGGCTGCCCATCGCGAAGTTGAAGATCCCGCGCGCCAGGGTGATCTCGCCAAGCCTGCCCCGACGAACCCAATCTCCAGTGATCTTCATCTGGGGGTGGTGGCGGTACATGAACGCCTCGGCCAAGACCATCCCGTTCTCCCGGCTGGCGGCGATCATCGCATCGACTTCCGCCAGGGAGATCGCCATAGGCTTTTCGCACAATACGTGCACGCCAGCTTTGAGCGCGGCAATGGTCCACTCCGCGTGCAGATGGTTGGGCAGGCTGATATACACCGCGTCGATGGCGCCCGATTCCAGCATCGTTTCATAGCTGCCAAAAGCTTGGGGGATCTCCCAATTCCTGGCGTATGCTGCAGCCTTCGTTCGGTCGCGACTGGCTACGGCGACCAGCTCCCCGCGCGCCGAAGCGCGTATGGCCGGGATCAAGCGGCGGTTGATATTGGCTGTGGAGAGCAACCCCCAGCGGACGTTTGACATCGTTCAGGCTCCTTGGAAATGGTTTACACTTCTCGAGTATTTAGGAAAGTTTATACCAATCCAGAGGGAAGGTCAATCAAAATCAAATTTAGCCTTGCCTAAATTGATATTTAGTATTATTATTTTAGGGTATTGTTGATATGCTAAAGTGTCTTTTATGTTAAACCATAGCTGAAGAAGCTAATCGAATCATTTTGTGAGGTATTTGATGCCCCAACCTGTCATTGCTTTGTTAGTAGCCAGCGTGCTCTCTCTGGCGGCTGTATCCTTATTCTGGCCTGAGGGCGGCCTGGTCGGACGCTGGCAGCGTTATAAACGATTGACCTCCCGTGAGCTGGCTGAAGACGGGCTCAAGTACCTGTACAAAGCCGAACTCAAAGGCGAGAAGCCCAGCCTGCAGAGCCTGGCTGGTACGCTGGAAGTCAGCGCCGACCGGTCAGCGCAGCTGGTGGTCGAGCTGGAGGAGCACGAAATGCTGACCAGTGAAGGCGGGGAGATCCGCCTGACTCCGCAAGGCCGCGAGCACGCTTTGTTGGTCATCCGAGCTCACCGCCTGTGGGAGCGCTACCTGGCGGAACAAACCGGCTTCGATGAAGCGGAGTGGCACGGGCAAGCTGAGCAACGCGAACACCGTTTTTCCGCGGAGGAACTGCAGGCATTGTCGGCAAAATTGGGCAATCCCAGCTACGACCCACACGGCGACCCAATCCCTACTGCAGAGGGGGAGATCGTCCCGCACGGGGGCGTTCCCCTGACGGCGTTGGGCTCCGAGAGAACCGCGCGCATCGTCCACGTGGAAGACGAACCGGATGCGATTTACGCGCAGCTGGTCGCCGAAGGAATCACACCCGGGTTGACCGTGCGCCTGATCGAGGTCACTCCTCAGCGGGTACGCTTTTGGACCAACGGGGACGAGCATATCCTGGCGCCGATCGTCGCGGCAAATATCTCGGTGACCCCTTTAGCTCCAGCGGAAGCAGAGCCTATCCAAACGGGGGAACGATTGACGGCGCTCAAGCTGGGCGAGCAGGCACGCGTGAGCCAACTTTCGGCCCGCCTGCGCGGGGCGGAGCGCCGCCGGTTCCTCGACCTGGGCATCTTGCCCGGGACGGAAATTCGCGCCGAGCTGATCAGCCCCGGCGGGGACCCGGTTGCTTACCAGGTGCGCGGCGCGCTGATTGCATTGCGATCGGAGCAAGCCGATTTAATATATATTAACCGTGAATAGAGGTATTTGAATGAATGATATAAAAAATCCAACTCCTGAAGAGCTGAACGCCGTATGCCAGACCTGCGCGGTGCACAACGCGGCCAACTTGTTGAAGCTGGGCGTGGATATGGACGATTGGGACTACGTGGTCGCCCTGGCGGGCAACCCCAATACGGGCAAGAGCACCGTGTTCAACGCGCTGACCGGCTTGCGCCAACATACCGGCAACTGGCCGGGCAAAACGGTCAGCCGGGCAGAAGGCGGCTTCGATTACGGTGGAAAACGTTACAAGATGGTCGATCTGCCGGGCACTTATTCCTTGTTGGCGACCAGCATGGACGAAGAGGTAGCCCGGGATTTCATCCTGTTCGCCAGGCCGGACGTTACCGTAGTCGTGGTCGACGCCACCCGCCTGGAACGCAACCTGAACCTGGCCCTGCAAGTTCTAGAGATCACTGATAGGGTCGTGATCTGCCTGAACTTGATCGATGAGGCTCACCGCCATAACCTGGAGGTTGACGAACGCAGGCTCGCCCGGGATCTGGGCGTGCCGGTGGTACCGACCTCCGCCCGCTACAACCAGGGCCTGGATGATCTACTGCAAGCTGTCTCCGAGGTGGCCACCGGCAGCACGGTGTGCAAGCCGCACCGCCTGCAAAATGAACCGCCTGAATTAAAGCATGCAGTCAGAACTCTGGTCGAACAAATCGAGGCGCTCTATCCCGGTTTCCCGAATGCCCGCTGGGTAGCCCTGCGCTTGCTGGACGGAGATGAACGCGTCATCGCAGCGGTTCGCAGAGGTGAGCTGGGAGATCTGGTGCCTGCAGAATTGGGTGAACCGGCTCCGGATCTGCAGATTCCACTGGGGGTATCCGCATGAACGACGAAAACCGCATTACCCCCACGACGATTCTGGACACAGCCCAGGCCTTGCGCTGGAAGATCGGCGGCGACTATCACGATCGCTTGATGGAAGCCATCTACACCGACGCAGCCCGGATAGCCGATCGCGCCACCCACAGACAGGGAGAACAACCGCGCTTCGACCTGGACCGCACCATCGACCGCCTAGTCACCAGCCGGCTCTGGGGTTTTCCCTTGATGATCCTGCTGTTCAGCATCGTTTTTTGGATCACTATCCAGGGAGCGAACATCCCTTCCGCGTGGATCGCTTCCTTGCTGTTAGACAACGTTTACCCTGCACTACACAACGTCGCCGCGGCTATTAACCTGCCCTGGTGGTTGAGCGGGTTCTTAATCGACGGAGTCTACCTGGCGACCGCCTGGGTGGTGAGCGTGATGCTGCCGCCGATGGCGATCTTCTTCCCTTTGTTTACTCTGCTGGAGGACTTCGGTTATTTACCGCGGGTGGCCTTCAACCTGGATAACATCTTCAAAAAAGCTGGCGCGCACGGTAAACAATCCCTGAGCATGATGATGGGCTTTGGTTGCAACGCCGCCGGGATGGTCGCCACGCGCATCATCGACAGCCCGCGCGAACGCCTGATCGCCATGATTACGAATAATTTCGCGCTGTGCAACGGCCGCTGGCCGACCCAGATCCTGATCGCCTCGTTGTTCCTGGGAGCGCTGGTACCCGCGCACCTGGCCGGGTTCATTTCCGCGCTGGCTGTGGTTGGTATAGCGGTCCTGGGCGTCGCACTGACTTTTGTGGTCTCTTGGAGCCTGTCTCACAGCGTGCTCAAAGGGGAAGTGTCTACTTTCAGCCTGGAGCTACCGCCTTATCGCCCGCCGCGAGTCTTGCAGACCCTATACACTTCGATGATCGACCGGACCATCTACGTCCTTTGGCGGGCGGTGGTGTTTGCAGCACCCGCAGGCGCGGTGATCTGGCTGAGCGCTAACCTGAAGATCGGCGGGATCAGCGTCGCCGAACAGCTGATCAACCTGCTCAACCCGGTAGGTTTGCTGATTGGTTTGAACGGCGTGATCCTGGTCGCTTATATCGTCGCCATCCCGGCTAACGAGATCGTCATCCCCACCGTGTTGATGCTGACCGTGCTGGTCACCGGGCTCAGCGGCGCCGGGCAAGGCGCCGGGGTGATGTTCGATCTGAAATCCAACGCTGCCACGCTGGAAGTCTTGAAAGCTGGTGGCTGGACCCTGCTGACTGGTGTCAACTTGATGCTCTTCAGCCTGGTGCACAACCCTTGCAGCACGACGCTCTACACGATGTATAAGGAGAGCGGCAGCTTGAAATGGACGGTGGTCGCTGCCTTGCTACCCCTGGCGATGGGTTTTGGACTCACCTTCCTGGTGGCGCAGGTCTGGCGGTTGTTCATCTAATAACACCGATAACAGCGATCCTCGGTTAGATCTCTAATCGTAAGCAAAGTCCCCGGCGCCGTCATGCAAGCGCCGGGGACTAAATTTACAGGATGGGAGGTTGTGTTCGGGCTAGATCCGGGGGAAATACCGCCCGGTTTCCAGCATGTATTGGCGGTATTCGTCTCCAAAGCGCTCGATCAGCTTGGCTTCCTCGATCGGCGTGCGCTGTGTCAGGATGAACATCGTGCCGAGAACGGTCAGGGGGATAAACCAGTTGGCTGACAAAAAACTGAACCCGGTGAACAAAAGGAAGGCGACCGAGTACAGCGGGTGGCGCACCCAGCGGTAAGGTCCGTGGGTTACTAAAGTGTGTTCTTTGCGGATGGCAACAGTTCCGGTGATATTTTTCCCCAGGCTGCTGAACAGCCAGTAGACCAACGGCAGGCAGATGACCATCAAGACGCCACCGGTCCAGCGCAGCCAGGTGGGCAAGGACAGGTGAGCCCAGGCCATCCACGCCGGGTTGATCAGGTAAACCAGCGTGGAGCCCCACAGCAGCAGTGCGAAGACGCGCCGCAGGGAAAGCAAGAGCGATCCCTCGTCTTTGGGCGAGGTATCGTCCTCGGGCTGGGCGGCGTGGGCCTGCAGGCGATGGGTCAGACCGATGGACATGGTGATGACAAATACTGCAATGGCAAAGAGCTGATAGGGGGTTTCAACGTTCATTATATTTCTCCAATCGAAATTAATATTTAGACTAATCTAAATATTATCTGGTTTCTCCAACTCTGTCAAGCGGCACTTTTGTCATTGCCATCGCGAGGGCTGGATGTGAGTGTTCGGGATGGGATACATTTAAGTGCGTAGTTCAAGATTGGTCGCTAAAGTAACGCTTTAATATGTGGAATTTTGTACTATAATCCACCTATAGCGCACATTCAGAGATTGCATGAAGGACGTTGGGTTGCCGCGATAAGGCGGCCTAATTTGTACGCCGGAAGCGTATGAGGCAACAGGTGTAAGCCCACCAAGAGAGACTTACGCCATCGCGCCGCGATCCGGTTGGATTGCTTCCGGGGCAGGGGGCATTAAAGGTACTACCAAGAGAACACGGCGAGCAGGGCAATGCGTTCTGTCCATTCCCACGCCGTGAAATAGCGCAAGTTTGTGGTGAGCGCGCATAGAATTTCCTGGCTGGTAGTATTCCGCGCGCACCAACCTGGCAGGACCTTGTCACCAAGAATTCGGTACGTCTCAGAACGAGTTGTGGAGGGACGCCCTTGAATCCGACAGCTGATATGCCGTTACTCTGGCCATTAGCCCTCTACTTTGGGTTGGTCTTGGTCGTCGCCGGGGGAATGGTCGGTATTTCCTATTTCCTGGGGGAGAAGCATGACGAAGACGCTACTGGAGAGGTATATGAATCGGGCATTCTGCCAACTGGAGACGCCAGGCTGCGCGTCTCGGCGCAGTTTTACCTGGTAGCGATGTTCTTTGTGATCTTCGATTTGGAGACTGTTTTCATCGTTGCCTGGGCGTTAAGCGTGCGCGAGCTGGGATGGCCGGGCTATATCGAGATCGTGATCTTTATCGTCGTGCTGCTGGCTGCGTTGGTCTATCTTTGGCGCATCGGCGCGCTGGAATGGGGTGGAAAGGGTTCCAGGCTGCGCCGCAGAGATCGCACCCCGCTCCGACAAGGTAGTTTTCTCGATAGTGACTGAGGTGGAGGAGGTAATTGAATTTAATGGTTGATGATGGCGATCGGAAGGTAGTAGGGGATAACCTTGAAGAACGGGACCTCTCGCCGGAATATGAGGGAGAAGAGGCTATTGAAATCGTCCCGGTAGATACGGGAGACCGCAAGGGCGAAGAATACCTCTTGGAAGAGGAAACTGCGCTCGACAACCTCGTGATCGAGGAAGGTGAAGAAGCTATCATCGAAGAAATGCAGGCGGAAACCGAAGACGAGTTCGTTCAAGAAGAGTTTGCCGAGCGGCAACAACTGGCAGGTTCCGGAAGGGAAGAGCTTGAGGAAGAATTGGAGGAGCACCAGGGCGTGTCTCCCAATTTATCCGGGGGTGACATTGATGCCGCCTGGGAAGACTCCATTCAAGCCGGTGAAGAAGCCGTCGGCGGCAGCGCACCGACTCCGGATCAGGACCAGGTCGATGCTTTAGGCGATGCACTCGGGATATCCTACGAGGCCGATGAACCTCTCCACACGGAATAGAAGCTTTTACAACGCGATCGAGAACGATGGGAACTGGACCCAGCCTCCGATGAAGCATACTCGGAGGAAGAGGAAGAAGAGGAAAACGAATGAAATATTCGTTGAATAAGCCGGAAGACGATCCTCAAATTGAAGAGGAAGGACCGTACGGCGATATTTTTAGCAAAATCTTGGCCTTTTCGCGTGTCCAGGACCTGCTGGCCTGGGGGCGCAAATACTCTATCTGGCCGTTTAACTTCGGCCTCTCATGTTGCTACGTTGAGATGGCTACCAGCATCACCAGCAAATACGATATCTCTCGCTTCGGCGCTGAGGTGATCCGGGGGACGCCCCGTGAAGCAGACGTGATGATCATCGCCGGGACGGTGTTCATGAAGATGGCCCCGGTCATTAACCGTCTTTACCAGCAAATGATGGAACCGCGCTGGGTGATCTCGATGGGCTCTTGCGCCAATTCCGGGGGGATGTACGATATTTACAGCGTAGTACAAGGGGTCGATAAATTTCTGCCGGTGGATATGTACGTGCCGGGCTGCCCACCGCGGCCGGACGCCTTCTTGGAAGGCATCACGTTGCTGGCTAAGTCCGTTGGCAGCGAAAAACGCCCGCTCAGCTGGGTAGTAGGTCCTCAAGGGGTGGTTAAAGGCGACCGGCCCGTGCAACGTGATCTCAAACGCGCGGAGCGAATGAGCGCTGATTTTTTGCGACCGATGGACGAAGTGTGATCAGGCCGGTACTGGCTGCGAGCTCCCATAGTTTTCTTGCGAAAGGCGGTTC
The DNA here is from genome assembly GCA_964400875.1 of uncultured Anaerolineaceae bacterium. GTDB lineage: Bacteria > Chloroflexota > Anaerolineae > Anaerolineales > UBA4823 > CAYNWK01. The sequence continues at coordinate 40,562 of CAYNWK010000007.1, forward strand.
AATTCAACGGCGTGAACATGGAAGACTTTGACCAGGATTTCAAACAAAAATTCGACCAGGCAGTGATTGCCGAGCAGGGGACGTGCGATCAGATCCCCACCTATTGGGTATCCAAAGACCGCATCGTCGATATTTTGCGTTATTTCAAGCAAGAGGTCGAACGGCCTTATCGGATGCTGTACGATCTCACCGCCATCGATGAACGCGCCCGGGAACATCGAGATGGTCAGCCCGACAGCGATTTCACCGTGGTTTACCAGCTGCTTTCTTTTGACCGCAACACAGACGTACGCTTGAAGGTGCCCTTGCTTGGCGAAAACCCCGCTTTGCCCACTGCGACCGGTGTTTGGCAGACCGCGAACTGGTACGAGCGCGAGGTTTGGGACATGTTCGGGGTTCGTTTTGAGGGCCACCCCCACTTGAAACGAATCCTCATGCCGGCTACCTGGGAAGGCCACCCTTTGCGCAAGAATCACCCGGCCCGCGCCACGGAGATGGGTCCCTTCCGACTCCCGGAGGATAAGCAGGAGCGCGAGCAGCACGCTTTACAGTTCGACCCTTCCGCCTGGGGTTTGCAGCGCCGCGGCGAGGATACCGACTTCATGTTCCTGAACCTGGGGCCGCAGCACCCAGGCACACACGGTGTGCTGCGTTTAGTGCTGCAACTGGAAGGCGAGGAAGTCCTGGACGTCGTCCCGGACATCGGCTTCCACCATCGCGGCGCAGAGAAGATGGGCGAGCGTCAATCCTGGCATACCTACATCCCCTATACCGACCGCATCGATTACCTGGGCGGGGTGATGAACAACTTCCCCTACATCCTGGCGGTAGAACAAATGGCTGGCATCGATAACGTCCCGGACCGGGCTAAAGTCATGCGCATCATGCTGGCCGAGCTGTTCCGCATCGCCAGCCACCTAGTCTGGTACGGCACTTTTGCCCAGGACGTCGGCCAGCTCTCGCCGGTTTTTTACATGTTTATCGACCGGGAGCGGATCTTCAGCATCATCGAAGCGATCTGTGGGGGGCGCATGCACCCCAATTTCTTCCGCATCGGCGGGGTAGCTAACGATCTGCCCAACGGATGGGAGAAACTGGTGCGCGATTTCGTGGATTACATGCCCAAGCGTATCGATGAGTACGATACACTGGTTATGCAAAACCGCATCTTCCAGGCGCGCACGAAGTACATCGGTGATTTCACCACGGAAGAGGCGATCGAGTGGGGGGTGACCGGTCCAATGCTGCGCGCCACCGGTATGGAGTGGGACTTCCGCAAGAAGCGCCCTTATTCCGGTTATGACCAGTTCGATTTCGAAATCCCCACGGCAACCAACGGCGATTGCTACGACCGGGCTCTCGTGCGGGTGGAAGAGATGCGCCAGAGCCTGCGAATTATCGAGCAGTGCCTGGACAATATGCCGCCCGGTCCCTATAAAGCCGATCATCCCGCCACAACGCCACCGCTCAAAGAGCACACCATGCATGACATCGAGACTTTGATCACCCATTTCCTCAACGTCAGTTGGGGACCTGTGATCCCCCCGGGCGAGGGCTTTTTCAGCATTGAGGCGACCAAAGGGAACACAGGCTACTACCTGGTGAGCGACGGAGGCAGCGAGTCTTACCGCACGCGCATCCGCACGCCATCCTTCGCCCACATGCAGATCGTGCCGATGATCAGCGAGGGTTTTTTGATCCCCGATCTTTTGGCCATTTTAGGGAGCCTTGATTTTGTTTTGGCGGACGTCGACCGCTGAAGCTTTCCTGAGCGCTTGATTGAGGTATAGGACGAAAAGATGCTGAGCGAGGAAGAACGCAAAGATATCGAGCAAGAACTGAGCCACTACGAATTTAAACGGGCTGCCTGCATCGAAGCGTTGAAGATCATGCAGCGCCACCGCCGGTGGATCTCGGATGAAACTATCGAAGATCTGGCGCCCGTCCTGGAGATGTCCCCCGACGAGGTCGACAACGTGGCGACCTTCTACAACCTAATCTACCGCCGTCCGGTTGGCCAACACGTTATCTTATTGTGCGACAGCATCAGCTGCTGGGTCATGGGCTACGAAGGCGTTCGTGAACATTTGAAATCCAGGTTAGGGGTCGAACTGGGGGGGACAACCGGCGATGACCAGTTTACCTTACTCCCGATGGTTTGCTTAGGGACCTGCGATCACGCGCCGGCAATGATGGTGGATGACGATCTTTACCAGGATCTCACTCCTCAAAAAATCGACCAGATCTTGGAAACCTACAAGAATGGGAAATCGTAAAGGATTGGGTGGATGGAAAAACCACTAACCAAGAACATCCGTCCAGGGGAAGAGCCCCTTGATTTAAAAGCTTACGAGCATGCCGGCGGCTACCAGGCGCTGCGCAAGGTCCTGAACGGCATGTCGCCCAAAGAGGTAACCGATACTGTTAAGCAATCCAACCTGCGGGGGCGCGGTGGGGCCGGTTTTCCCACGGGCATGAAGTGGAGCTTCGTGCCGATGGGAGAGGACGCTCCTCACCCGAAGTACATCATCGCCAATGCCGACGAGATGGAACCCGGGACGTTCAAAGATCGGGTGCTGCTGGAAGGCGACCCCCATCTGATGGTTGAGGCGATGATCGTCAGCGGCTACGCGATTGGAGCCGATATCGGCTACATCTTCTTGCGTTGGGCTTACCGTACTGCAGAAAAGCGTTTGCGCAAAGCGATCGGCGAGGCTTACCAAGCCGGTTACCTGGGGAAGAACATCCTGGGTTCCGGGTACGATTTCAAACTCGAAGTGCACGTCAGCGCCGGGCGGTATATGTGCGGAGAGGAGACCGGTCTGCTCAACAGCCTAGAGGGAAAACGCGCCACACCCAGGGCCAAGCCGCCGTACCCGCAGATCAGCGGTTTATGGGGCAAGCCAACCATCGTCAACAACGTGGAGACGCTGTGCAACGTGCCGCATATCATCAACAAAGGCGCGCACTGGTTCCTGGATTTAAGCCACACCGAAGACGGCGGCACCAAGCTCTACGGGGTTAGCGGGAAGGTCAAGCGACCGGGCTGGTGGGAACTGCCGATGGGAACCACGCTTGGCGAACTGATCGAAGAGCACGCCGGCGGTATGCAAGACGGCTTGAAATTTCGCGGCGCGCTTCCTGGCGGCGCCTCGACGGATTTCCTGGTGGAAGATCACCTGGATGTAAAAATGGATTTCACCCACGTGCAAGAGGCCGGCAGCCGCCTGGGAACCGGAACGGCCATTGTGCTGGACGATAAGACCTGTCCGGTGGGATTCATCGCAAATTTGGAACACTTCTTCGCGCAGGAGTCTTGCGGCTGGTGCACGCCTTGCCGTGAAGGTTTGCCCTGGACGGCGAGGATCCTGGATGCCATCGAGCGTGGCGAAGGCCGCATGCAGGATCTGGACCTCCTGGCTGCCCACTCGGAACTGCTCGGTCCGGGGAACACTTTTTGCGCCCTGGCGCCTGGAGCCGTCGAGCCCTTGCAAAGTGGACTCAAGTTCTACCGTGCAGATTTCGAAAAACATATTACCGAAAACAGGTGCCCTTGGAGGTAATTGGTGGCAACGATTTACATTGACGGGAAATCTTACGAAATCGATCCCGGCGATAATCTGCTGCAAGTCGGGCTTTCTCTGGGGCTGGATATCCCCTATTTTTGCTGGCATCCGGCCTTAGGATCGGTCGGCGCTTGCCGCCAGTGTGCGGTCAAGCAGTATAGAAACGAAGAGGATGAAAAAGGGCAGATCGTCATGGCCTGCATGACGCCGGCGAACGACGGCGCCCGGATTTCGATCGAAGACCCGGAGGTGGTCAACTTTCGAGAACGGGTGATCGAATGGTTGATGGTCAATCACCCTCACGATTGCCCGGTCTGCGATGAGGGCGGCGAATGCCACCTTCAAGATATGACATTGATGACCGGACACGTCTACCGGCGCTACCGTTTTCAAAAACGGACCTACCGCAACCAGTACCTGGGCCCCTTGATCAATCATGAAATGAACCGCTGCATCCAGTGCTACCGCTGCGTACGCTACTATAAGGAATATGCCGGCGGAGATGACCTGGACGTCTTCGGGGCCCACGACCACGTTTACTTTGGACGCCACGAAGACGGGGTGTTGGAGAACGAGTTCAGCGGCAACCTGGTCGAAATTTGCCCGACCGGCGTATTTACAGATAAAACTCTGAAGCGCCACTACACCCGCAAGTGGGATCTGACGACTGCACCATCGGTATGCGTACACTGCAGCGTCGGCTGCAACACGATACCGGGTGAGCGATACGGCACCATCCGCCGCATCCGCAACCGCTACAACCACGAGGTGAACGGTTACTTCTTATGCGACCGGGGTCGTTACGGATACGAGTTTGTCAACGATGAACGCCGGGTGCGCCATCCGCTGCTGCGTGAAAACGGCGCTCTGACGCCGGTCACCTCGGAAATCGCCCTCAGCCATTGGAAAGGCTTGGTGGAAGACGGCGCCAGCCTGATCGGCATCGGCTCGCCGCGCGCTTCCCTGGAAGCCAATTACGCGCTGCGTGAGTTGGTCGGAAAGGACCGCTTCTTCGCCGGAGTCAGCGCGCCCTCCGGGCGGCTGGTGAATTCAGCGCGCGATATCCTGCGCGCCGGTCCGGCGCGATCCGCTTCGCTCAATGATATGCAGCAAGCCGACGCCGTGTTCGTATTGGGTGAAGACCTGACCAATACTGCGCCGATGATGGCGCTGGCGCTGCGCCAGGCGGCGCGCAACCAGCCTTTGGAGCGCGTAGAAAACATGCAAATCCCTTTGTGGAATGACGCCGCAGTCCGGGAAGTCATCCAAAAGGAACACGGCCCGATATATATCGCCACCCCAAGCGGCACAAAATTGGACGAAATCGCGACCGAGACTTACCGTGCCGCGCCTCAGGACCTGGCCCGGCTTGGCTTCGCGGTCGCGCAGGCCCTGGATGCGGCCGCCCCTGCCGTTCCCGATTTACCTGAAGCGCTGGGACAACTGGCCGAGAAAATCGCTGCGGACTTGCGCGCAGCTGAACGCCCCGTAGTTGTCTCCGGGACCAGTTGCGGAGATGAAGCCCTGCTCCAGGCCGCCGCCAACGTCGCCCAGGCCTTGAGCAGCGATGGCCGACCGGCCGGCATTGCCCTGGTCGCGCCGGAGAGCAACAGCCTGGGCCTGAGCCTGATGGATGCTGCAGACCTGCAGGCTGCGCAGCAGGCTTTGAATTCCGGAGAAGCCAATACCCTGGTCATCTTGGAAAATGATCTGTACCGCCGGGCGCCGACCCCTGAGATAAAGGCGTTATTCGCCGCGGCCGAGCACGTGGTGGTGATCGATCACCTGATGAGCGCCACTACCGAGCATGCTGAGATGGCGCTGCCCGCGGCGACTTTCGCCGAAGGCGACGGTACCCTGGTTAACTATGAAGGCCGCGCTCAACGCTTCTTCCAGGTGTTCGTTCCCGACACGGAAATCCAGGAAAGCTGGCGTTGGCTGCAGGAATTACGAATCGCTGCCGGAGGGGGCGAGAAAACATGGCGCAACCTGGACGATATCGTCCAGGCGGTCAGCCAGTCTGCAGCCGTATTCGCCCCGGTGGATGAGCTCACACCGCCGGCGGATTTCCGCATCGCCGGAGAGAAAATCCCACGCGATCCACACCGATACAGCGGGCGAACGGCTATGACAGCCAATATCGCCGTTAGCGAGCCTGAACCGCCCGATGACCCGGACACGGCGATGACGTTCACCATGGAAGGTTATAAAGGTAAAACGCCGGCGCCTTTCCTTTCCAATTACTGGGCGCCGCGTTGGAATTCGGTTCAGGCACTTAACAAATTCCAGATCGAAGTGGGTGGACCTTTGCGCGGCGGCGATACCGGGCGACGATTGCTCGAACCCGGCGAAGGGGTAGAATTCCCCACGCGAATACCGGACGCTTTCCAGCCGCGCCAGAAGGAGTGGCTGCTCGTACCCGTCTATCACATCTTTGGTTCGGATGCGTTGAGTATGCTCTCCCCCGGCGTTGCCGAGCTGGCCCCGCAGCCGTACCTGTCGATGAATCCGCAGGGTGCCAGCGGTCTTGGGGTAACCTCTGGAGGCAGTATTTCACTGGCTGTTGGAGATATCACCCTGGAACTCCCCGTGAGGCTGGATGAGAGCTTGCCGCAAGGGGTGGCGGGGTTTCCGACCGGGCTGCCTGGACTGGCGACGGTCGATCTGCCGAATTGGGGCAAAATTGAGGTGAAGGGACAAGCATGAGCATCCCATTATTGATCACGCTTGGTGTACTCATTTTCGCCCTGACGGTCGCGGCCGCGCTAATTTTCGTCGAGCGCAGGTTGCTGGCAGTCTGGCAGGATCGTTATGGCCCGAACCGTGCAGGTCCATTTGGGACGCTCCAGGTCGTGGCGGACGTGATCAAGATCTTCACCAAGGAGGATTGGATCCCGCCATTTGCGGACAAGCCGGTCTTCATCCTCGCCCCAATGGTCATCATCATCACGGTATTGATGTCGTTTTCCATCATCCCCTTCGCGCCGGGAATCGTCGTCGCCGACCTGAGTATCGGCATCCTGTTCTTCCTGGGGATGTCTTCATTGGGCGTCTACAGCGTGGTCCTAGCGGGGTGGTCTTCGAACAATAAGTATTCCTTGTTGGGCGCTCTGCGCGCTGCCGCTCAGATGCTCAGCTACGAGGTGTTCATGGGACTTTCGCTGATGGGCGTCGTGATGCTGGCCGGCTCGTTTCGGCTTTCGGACATCGTTCGCGCCCAGGAAGGTCTGTGGTTTTTCATCCCGCAGATTATCGGCTTCATCGTGTTCCTGGTCGCCGGATTGGCGGAAACACACCGCCTGCCGTTCGACTTACCAGAGGCCGACAGCGAGCTGATCGCCGGATTCCATTCGGAATATTCGGGGATGAAATTCGGCATGTTCTTCGTCGGAGAATATTTGGGCATTGCCATGGTGTCGGCGTTCATCGCTACCCTGTTCTTCGGGGGATGGAACGGGCCTTTTTTACCGCCGGTGTTATGGTTCTTACTGAAGATGGGTTTTTTCATCGGTTTCTTTATCTTGATGCGCGCTTCGCTGCCCAGGCCGCGCTACGATCAGCTCATGGGCTACGGTTGGAAGGTATTGCTGCCGCTCAGCCTGGTGAACCTGCTGGTCACCGGCGCGATTTTATTATTGGTTTGATGTCTGGCAGTCCCGTAGACTGCAGACCTGGTTGGTGATATCGAACAAGGAGAGATGATGTTCGTCAGCTTGCTGAAAACGATCTGGAGTGTGCTGAAGCACACTTTCACAAAACCGGCGACGATCCTTTACCCGGAAGTGAAACCTTACATTCCGCCTCGCTGGCGCGGGCGGATCATCCTCTCTCGGGATCCGGATGGCGAGGAACGCTGCGTGGCCTGTTACCTGTGCGCGGTGGCCTGCCCGGTGGACTGCATCTCGCTGCAGGCGACCGAGGATGATCACGGCCGCCGGTATCCGGAGTTCTTCCGCATCAATTTCTCCCGCTGTATCTTCTGCGGATATTGCGAGGATGCATGCCCGACGTACGCCATCCAGCTCACGCCGGACTTCGAGATGAGCGAATACAACCGCCAGAACCTGGTTTACGAAAAAGAAGATCTGTTGATCGACGGTCCGGGAAAGTACCACGATTACAATTTTTACCGGGTGGCGGGGTTGGCCATCGGCGGAAAGGATAAAGGTGAGGCTGAAAACGAACGTCCTCCGGTGGACGTGCGCAGTTTGCTGCCTTGACCGAAACGCGGTTGAAGAGGGAATAAGAACATGAACCTGGTTTTTTATCTCGCTGCAGCGATCGCCGTGATCGCCACAATACTGGCGATCACCCGCTATAACGCGGTGCATGCGCTGCTCTACGTGATCGTCTCGCTGCTCTCGGTAGCCCTGATCTTTTTCGTGCTCGGCGCGCCGTTTGTGGCGGCGCTGGAGGTCATCGTCTACGCCGGGGCGATCATGGTGCTGTTCGTTTTCGTCGTCATGATGCTCAACCTGGGTCCACAATCTATCGAACAGGAACGGCAGTGGTTTGACCCGCGTGCGCTGCCCGGACCGGCGTTCCTGGCGCTGATCCTGATCATCGAATTGGTCTATATCATGACGCAGGGCTTTGCAGGCACGGTCAGCGAAACCATCGTCGATCCACACCAGGTCAGCGTTGCTTTGTTCGGCCCGTATTTGATCGGGGTCGAGCTGGCTTCGATCATGTTGATGTCCGGCCTGGTGGGAGCTTACCACGTTGGCAGGCGGCATGTTAAGCACCTCTCCGCTGATTCCGGGGATTAATACAGTTGGGTCCAACAATCTTGAGGGAGCGAGAATGGCAACAGTTCCAATCGAACATGGCTTGATCCTGGCAGCGATACTTTTTGCCATCGGCACGATCGGGGTGATCGTGCGGCGGAACATCTTTTTCATGCTGCTGTCCATTGAGATCATGTTAAACGCCGCAGGCCTGGCTTTTGTGAGCGCTGGTTCATTATGGGGGCAGCCGGACGGGCAGATCATGTTTATCTTCATTCTCACCATGGCGGCTGCGGAAGTCTCGATCGGTTTAGCCCTGATCATCCAGCTCTACCAGCGGTACCATACGCTGGACGTCGATGCCAGCAGCGAGATGAGGGGCTGAGATGAACGCATCCGATCTGCTCGCACTTCTCCCCTTGATCATTCTGGCTGGGACCAGCGTGGTGGTGATTATCGCCATCGCGTTCTACCGCAATTATCGACTGACCGTATTCCTGACCCTGGCTGGCATGGTGGGGTCCTTTTTATCGCTGCCATTTGCTTTGAGCGTCCAACCGCGCCAGGTAACCCCCCTGTTGATCGTGGACGGCACGACGGTGTTTTACATCGGGCTGGTGTTGACGACCAGTTTCGTCGTCGTCTTGCTCTCTTACCAATATTTTCGGGATTACGATGGCAACCGGGAAGAATATTACCTTTTGTTGATCCTGGCGACGCTCGGCTCCGGCGTGCTGGTCGCCAGCAATCACTTCGCCGCTTTCTTCTTGGGCATCGAAGTCCTGAGCGTCTCTCTATACGCCCTGATCGCTTATCCGCGGTATGACCGCCGCCGTGTCGAAGCCTCAATCAAGTATCTGATTCTGGCAGGCGCGACCTCGGCGTTTTTACTCTTCGGCATGGCCCTGATCTATTCCGTGGGCGGCACGCTGGAATTTTCCAGCCTGGCTAAAGCAGCCTCTCTCAGCCCGGGAATGAACAACGTGTTGTTGATCGGCTGGGGGATGTTGATCGTCGGGATCGGTTTTAAGTTGGCGCTGGTGCCTTTCCATATGTGGACCCCGGATGTTTACCAGGGCGCGCCGGCTCCGATCACGGGATTCGTCGCTACGGTTTCCAAGGGCGGGGTGTTTGCCCTGATCCTGCGCTATTTCAGCCAGGTGCCGATTTACGATGTCCCCTCGTTGTGGTGGGTCTTCGCCGCCATTGCCATCGCCTCGATGCTGCTCGGCAACATGCTGGCCTTGATGCAGACCAATGTCAAGCGCGTCCTGGCATACTCATCCATTTCACATCTGGGTTATTTGTTGATCGCCTTTCTCTCCCGGGGCACCGAAGCCCAGAATGCCGCCGCTTTTTACCTGGTAGCCTATTTCGCCACAACCCTGGCAGGGTTTGGTGTGATCACCATGTTGTCCGATCACGAGAACGAACTCGAAGACCTGGACTCGTACCGGGGATTGTTTTGGAAGCGTCCCGGGCTGGCGCTGGTCTTCTCTGCGGCCTTACTGTCCCTGGCAGGACTGCCGCCTTCCGCCGGGTTGGTCGGCAAGATCTTCGTCGCCGCGGCTGGGGTAAATTCCGCCTTGTGGCTGCTGTTAATCGTGCTGGTGATCGCCAGCGTGATCGGCGTGTTTTACTACTTCCGCATCATGATCTCGCTGTACCGCAGCCCGGAGGCGGATGAAGAGCGCACCATCTCCGCGCCTTCACTGTCCATGATCGGCAGCGTGACGCTTGCGGTGCTGGTCTTGCTGGTCGTCGGCCTGGGGATCTACCCGGCGCCGGTCATGGGGATCATCTCCAGACTGATAACCGGATTGAGTTAAACCGCCTGGCTTTCACGAGTGGTTGCCGAGGTAAAAAGCGCGGCAACCACTTTTTTTATAGGTTAGCAGACCCACGCCCGAGCAGGGCTGCAGTCAGCCGATATCGGTAAAGGAGTATCCCATGGGGATGAACGTAACGCAAAAACTAATCAAAGACCATCTGGTCGAGGGGGAGATGATCCCGGGAGAGGAGATCGGCATACGCATCGATCAAACTCTCACCCAGGATGCCACCGGCACCCTGGTCATGCTCGAACTGCAGGCGATGGGATTGGACAGGGTCAAAACGGAGGTATCGGTGCAGTACGTGGATCACAACCTGATCCAATCCGACAACAAGAACCCGGATGACCACCTCTTTTTGATGAGCGCCTGCCAGCGCTTTGGCCTGTGGTTCAGCCGTCCGGGCAACGGCGTCAGCCATCCTGTGCACATGCAGCGTTTCGGCGTCCCTGGGAAAACCCTGTTGGGTTCCGACAGCCACACCCCGGCGGCCGGCTCGCTGGGGATGCTGGCTATCGGGGCAGGTGGTATCGACGTGGCCATGGCTGTGGTCGGCGAACCCTTCTATTTCAAAATGCCGCAAGTGTGGGGGGTCAAATTAACTGGGACCCTGCCCGATTGGGTCAGCGCCAAGGATGTGATCCTTGAAATGCTCCGCAGGCATGACGTTGACGGAGGGGTTGGCTACGTGATCGAATACTACGGCCCAGGTTTGAAAAATTTGCGCACCATGGACCGCCACGTCATCGCCAACATGGGCACGGAGTTGGGCGCTACCTCAACGGTATTCCCCTCGGATGAGGAAGTACGCAGGTTCTTGAGCGCCGAGCAGCGCGAACGAGATTGGGCAGCCTTGGGCGCCGACGATGACGCCGAGTATGACCGCTATGAAGAGATAGACCTTTCCAGCGTGGTGCCGTTGATCGCCCTGCCAAGCAGCCCAGGGAATGTGGTTCCGGTCAGCGAGGTAGCTGGCGAAGGCATCTACCAGGCTTACATCGGTTCGTCGGCTAACCCCGGCTACCGTGATTTCGCCATCGCGGCCGAGATGGTCAAGGATCGCAAGGTGGCCGATCGGGTCTCCTTTGATGTCAACCCTACTTCGCGCCAGTTGATCGAAGAGTTGATCGACAGCGGCGAGCTGACACACCTGATCCACGCCGGGGCGCGTCTGCACCAGGCCGGCTGCAACGGCTGTATCGGTATGGGCCAGGCACCCGCCACGGGCAGGAACAGCCTGCGCACCGTGCCCCGGAACTTCCCCAGCCGGTCGGGCACCAAGGAGGACAGCGTCTACCTGTGCAGCCCGGAAACGGCGACCGCATCCGCCCTGCGCGGGGTGATCACCGATCCGCGCGACATGGATTTCCCCTATCCGCAAGTAGACCTGCCCGAGAAGTCCAAGGTCAACACGCAAATGCTCACCCCGCCGACCTCCTCCGAAGAATCCTGGAAGGTGGAATTGGTCAAAGGTCCCAATATCGTCCCGCTGCCGGAACTGGATCCTTTGCCGGATGCGCTCAGGCTACCGGTGCTACTCAAGGTTGGGGATGACATCTCGACAGATGAGATCCTGCCAGCGGGGTCGCGCATCTTACCGTACCGGAGCAATATCCCCAAGATCAGCGAGTTTACCTTTGAAGTCGTCGATCCAACTTACGCTGCCCGAGCCGCGCATCTGCGCGAAGAGAGCCAGCACACCGTCCTGGGCGGCTCGAATTATGGTCAGGGTTCCAGCCGGGAACACGCGGCTTTGGCGCCGCGCTTCCTGGGGCTGCGGCTGGTGATAGCCAAGAGCTTCGCCCGCATCCACCAGCAAAATCTGGTCAATTTTGGCGTGTTGCCGGCCACCTTTGCCAATGCTCGTGTGTACGATCAGTTGGCTGAGGAGGATGTGTTGATCCTGGAGAACTTGCGCGAGGTTATCTCTCGCGCGCCGGACCTACCAGCGATTGACGTCAACGTGGAGGGCAAGGATTTAACCTTCCAAATCAACTTGAGCTTATCCCGGCGGCAGGGAGAAGTGCTGCTGGCCGGCGGGTTGACGAACTGGATCCGGGACTACCGGGAGCGTTAAACCAAAAAGGGCTGCCTGCAAAGCAGCCTTTTTTTGGTTTAATTGATTACTCTCCCGTCTTGGGACGCCTTTTCCGGTTCGATATCTAACAATTCGAGCACGTCGTCTCCTGGGATCTCTTCCCGTTCGAGCAGCGCGTCAACCAGCCGGTCCAGGCCATCCCGGTTGTCTCGCAACGTCTCTTGGGATCGCTGGTAAGCCTCGTCGAGGATCCGGCGAACTTCTTCATCGATCTCGCGAGCGGTCGTTTCGCTGTATTCACGCCTTTTCGCGATCTCCTCACCCAGAAATACGTTTTCGCGCTCGCCGCCCAGGGCGACGTGCCCCAGTTTTTCACTCATTCCCCAGTCCAGCACCATCTTGCGCGCCAGCTGGGTGGCCTGTTTGAGGTCATTTTCCGCGCCGCTGGTGATCGTGGTCAGCGCCAGATCCTCCGAAGCGCGGCCGCCCATCATCACCGCCAGGCGGTCGAGCATGTAATCTTTGTTGTACAGGTAGCGATCGCGTTCGGGGAGCTGCTGCGTGACGCCCATCGCGCGTCCGCGCGGCACAATAGTGACCTTGTGGATCGGATCGGCATGAGGCAGAAGCGCGGCGACCACTGCGTGCCCGGCCTCGTGATATGCCAGCGTGCGCAGCTCATCTTCCGTCAAGGCCAGGCTCTCCCGTTCCAGGCCCATCATCACTTTGTCACGGGCATCTTCGATATCATCGTATTCGATCTTATCCTTGCCTTTGCGGGCTGCCAGCAGGGCCGCCTCGTTGAGGATATTTTCCAGGTCTGCTCCGCTAAAGCCCGGCGTGCCGCGGGCGACGTTCTCCAAATCCACGGCTTCCGCCAAGGGCTTATTGCGTGAGTGGATCTTCAAGATCTCGACCCGGTCGTTTTTCGTGGGCAGATCGACGGTGATCTGGCGGTCGAACCGTCCGGGACGGAGCAACGCAGGGTCCAGTATGTCCGGGCGATTGGTCGCGGCCATGACGATCACGTTTTCATTGGGCTCGAACCCGTCCAGCTCGTTGAGCATCTGATTCAGAGTCTGTTCGCGCTCGTCGTGCCCGCCGCCCAATCCTGCGCCGCGCCGGCGGCCGATGGAATCCAGCTCATCAATGAAAATGATGCTGGGCGCCGCATTTTTGGCTTCTTTGAACAGGTCGCGCACCCGCGAGGCACCTACGCCGACGAACATCTCCATGAAATCCGAACCGGTGATATTGAAAAAAGGCACGCTGGCTTCCCCCGCAACCGCGCGGGCCAAGAGCGTTTTGCCGGTGCCCGGTGGGCCAACCAGCAGCACGCCCTTGGGGATTTTGCCGCCCAGGCGCTGGAGACGTTCCGGTTCTCGCAAGTAATCGATCACTTCTTCCAATTCCCGCTTGGCACCCTGGGTTCCAGCTACGTCATCGAAAGTCGTCCTCTCCTGGGTGCGATCGTACATTTTGGCTTTGCTCTTGCCCATTTGGAAGATGCCCTGCCCCTGGGACTGCATGCGCCGGAAGAAGAAATAACCGATGCCGAGCAGTAACAGGAAGGGCAAGAAGTTCAGCGCGATCGTCCACCAGGCAAAATCCTGTTGGGGTTGGGTGTTGATCTCGACGTCGTTGGCACGCAGCAATTGGAATAGTTCATCATCGCCAAAGGAGGGCAGATAGGTCACAAAGCTGGTGTATTCGACCGTATCTTCCCCGGCAAGCGTTTCAATCGTCCTTGTTTGCGCATCTTTGAATTCCCCGCTGATCTGTTGCCCGGCAACGGTGACCTGCGCGACGTTGTCATCCTCGACTTGTTGGCGGAATGTCGAGTAACTGATCTGGGTTTCATTATTTAACGCCTGGTTTATGGTGCTCCAGGTCCAGAAAGCCAGGACCAGCAGCAGGACAACCCAGATCAGCGAGCGAGAGTTTCCGAATAAGCCGCGGCCCTGCCCGGGAAGTTTCGGTTTTCCTTTTCCTTTATGGTTGTTCCGATTTTGGTTTAAATTTTTATTCACAAAGCTCTTTCCGATCCGCGCTTGCGTTCCCAGTATTTGGGCCTGCCATAGTAATCATAAAGTGTGTCTTCGTATGCCCGGTTGACCGGCTGTCCTGGATGATATTCCGGACTATTTTTAATCGCAACCCGGGTAAGATCAACCCTTACTTCGCCCTGCTCATGGCGGAACCATTTGATCCAATCCGTGGAGAGCAGGACTCGCCGGCCGGGCAGCAGCGCGCCGGTATCGACAACCAGGTAGCGGACCTTCCAATCTTCATCTTCCACGATGAAATCATCTACATCACCAATTTTCCCGTCGCTGGCGTCGATAGCATAGCCGATCACCTCGCGCATGCTGCGCAAATGGGGGTCGCCTTGTTCTTCCGGCTCGATCTTGAGATGGTTACCATCCAGTTCTTCAAGGCCGGCATCGGCGACGGAATCCTCCGCTACGATGTCCGGTTTTACCCCAACTACCCGGGAACCGGGTGAGTGGGCATCGGTGCCCCAATAGATCGGCCAACCGAAATATTCTTGGAGTTCCAATTGTTGTTGGCGGGAGACCGGTTTATCTGCGTCTACTTCCGGACCATTCTCTATTTCCTCCCGCGTAAGCGAGACCGGAAAGGTTTGGGTATCCCAACTGGGTACACCCAGGGCTGTTAGCGAGATAAGCACCCGCCGGCCCAGCAACCACGGACCGGTATCCGCGATCATATAACGGATGGCCCATTGATCATCTTCAAAGAAAAAATCGTGGACGTGGCCAATCTGATCATCTGTGGCCTGAATGTCGTATCCGAAAAGCTCTTTTACGCTGCGTAGCACTTGGTTTGCCAGCCTCCTGAGGGCTAACGTATTGTTGTCAGAATGATATGGGATTTCTGTTGTTCGGGGTGGTCGAAGACAACCCGAATAACTACGCTTTTCCAACGATCTGCATAGCTCTCCATATAACAATAACCGAAGCCTTCCGGTCCGTATATGTATCAGGGTACAAGGATGGGGTACAAAAAGGGATATATTCGCTGTTCGATTTTAAGTGAAACAGTGGAAATGCCGAAAAGGTTAACTCACCGGGTGGCTTCGTAGATCAAGATGTTTTGTTGAGTTTCCTACGGGCTGGCGCAGGATGGCAATTAATTCGTTCAAGGAGGGGTTGACCTCTTTGATCTGAGGTTCTTTCCACATGATTTTGGCCTGGCTGCCATCCGTAGCGATGGCAAGCACGCCGATATGCGGATGCGCGGTCAGCAAAGCATGGATGGCATCCGGGATCTCACCATTCACCGGGAAAGACACGATCACCCAATTGGCGCTCTTGCGCTCGATAGCCCCGGGAATATTCGCAATGTCGACGATCTCTTCAACGACGCACAGGCCAGGTACTCTTTGTAAGGCGCGTTTCAACATCCCTCGCAACAAACGCGGCTGGTTCGCCAGGATAATCTTGCTCGCTCGTGGAGTAACGTCTGGGTAACTATTCACTTTTACAAGTCCTTGATTAGTGGTTCGATGCGAGATCAAAATGTGAGATGGCGCTTTGGCCTGGATAATCCGTCGAGTCGATAAGGAAGTTTATTTTGTTGACCGTAATGTACCTATACAATAGCATGG
This sequence comes from uncultured Anaerolineaceae bacterium, assembly GCA_964400875.1. Classification (GTDB taxonomy): domain Bacteria; phylum Chloroflexota; class Anaerolineae; order Anaerolineales; family UBA4823; genus CAYNWK01. The sequence continues at coordinate 56,356 of CAYNWK010000007.1, forward strand.
GCGAGAGTCGCTGTCTATATATCAAGGTATAAGGGTGAGATATAGAAGGGGATACAATCATCCATTAATGGACAACACGGCGTTGGTCGTGAACAGCCAACGCCGTGTTGTCCATGTAACCCTTAAAGAAGATCTCTCCCCTATTATCTGGAGTTTTCGCGGATGATCGCCCAGTAGGAAGCGGCGTCCTGGCGGCTGCTGACGTTGAGTTTGGAGAGGATGCTGTGGACGTGGTTTTTTACCGTACCGACCTCAATAACGAGCTGGTCGGCGATTTCCCGGTTGCTCAGATCGTGGCCGATCAATTTCAACACATCTTGTTCCCGTGGGGTCAAGTCCACCGAACCGGGCACGCTGGCGATATCGGCAAAGGTTTGCGCCAGTGTATTCACCCTGGAGATCAACGCTGCAGCAATCTCGGGAGAAATGATGGCCTCATCCCGGTTGGCGGCGCGTATGTGCTTGATCAATTCGTCGACAGAGTCATCTTTGAGCACATAGCCGGCAGCCCCTGCTTCGACGTACTGCAAGATCTCCGTTTCCGATTCGGCCAGACCCATCACGAGCACTTTTACCTGCGGATGAGTGTCGGTCAACGCCTGGGTGAGCCGTAAGGCTTCGCCATCTGCGAGGCGGGTGCTAACCAGGATTACGTCGCACTGGTCGGCCTTTTCGAGGGCCTCCCCGCCCGCGGTTACCGAACCGATCACCTCGATATCGCGCTCCTCTTCCATGATGGCAGCGATAACATTGCTGATCAGGGGGACTTCGTTGACGATAAGTACTCGAACAGGATTCACTCGCTAACTCAAGGATTTTACCGGCCTGGCGGCGCCAAACCGGCCAGTTGTTTTCAAAATCGGTATTCGAATTATAAGGGAAAACCGCGTGGCTTGATGTTAGCGAATCGTTAAACCCAAAAAGCGGGTGAGGTTGGAGCGCCGCGCGCTCCAACCTCACCCGACTTGGCGGATTGGTCTGCTCAGTAGCGGAACAATGCGGCAACTGCTTCGTCCGAGGGCATAACTTGCGCTTCAAGGACGTAAACGGCGCCTCCGTTTAAGAATGTGTGGGTGCAGGAGAAATCGGCCAGATCGTAGTCCCCTGGCTGCCAATCCTCGTGCAGCTCTACCGCGTTCGACTCAGGGTCAAAACTGCCCCACTGGAGGAAGCCTCGACGGACAAATATCAAATCCGTCTTTTCAAAGTAAGACGCCGGCGCGATTTCCCTCAAATCGGTAGAAGCGCGCTGATCGTCTTGCCCGGCCAGCTGGGCGTAACGAGCCCTGGCGCGCTGCTTATCCCCTTCGAAGCGGGGCTGGACAAGCTGCCAGGCGCGTTCGTGCAGTTTTTCGGCGCTTAATTCTTCCGGGTTGCCCTCGATGCCGCCCTCCACCAGGTGCTCATACCCGGTTACCTGGCGATAAATGGGGAGCAGATATTCCACCCCGGCGAGGACAAGCGGGGCGCGCGTCTCTGCAAGGATCTGCTTAAGCCCATCATCGATTTTTTCGAAATAGCGGGCGATTTGCTCCTTTGGGTCGTCCTCACTGGCGAATCCCTGTCCATGGAAGACCGCCGGCCTGCTCCCGACCTGGTTCTGCGTGCTGGTGTGCCACTGCAGCTGCGCCTCGGGATCATCCCACATGAGCGCTTCAGCCAAGCTTTCCGGCACTTCCTCAGGCAGATCCAGCTGGGCGATGCTATCCTGGGTGCCTTGCAGCAATCTGACCTCGTTTTGGCTGAGGGCAAGCAGGAAGAACCGACCATTCTCGCTGATCAGGCTCATCAGAGGTTTCGTGTGAAAGCGTTCAGAAACCGTAACCAATGGCTCAAATCTAACCGGTAAGCGGAAGGCTCTTAAATACTCGTCGGCCAGGAATAAAGCGAGACCGTCGCTCTGATGCTGCCAGAACCGGTTTTGCTCCTCCAGGTCCCGCGCAGGTTCCAAGATTGCGCGCGCTTTCGGGCCGCGCAGCCCAAGCGAGACGAGTTTCTCTTCCGCCTGGTCGAGCAGGTTCCGCAGGCGGATCGGGTCCTGCTGGATTTCGTCGCCCACCCGATGGGTCGGCATGTAAATCGATACACAATTCCCCTCGCAGTCTGCGATCAAAGATTTAATATCGGCTTTTGCAATAAGGCTCATCCGTGCGAGTTCCTCCCTTTTGAGTGATTGTTCTGCTTTAATAACTTCAGGCAGATCATCGTATCAGCGCTGCTGCCAGGGTTTACGTTTTTTATCTCTGAGCTGGCGAATCTGGCGTTCGACGACCTCCAGCGCGCCTCGGATAGCCGGTTCGACATGCCGATCTTTCTCCACGCCGACCACGTTCTTCGGCTTGATAAAGGCGACGACACGGGCCTGGTACAGTTTGGTCGTCTCACTTTCGGCGACCTCTTCAACGGCAACAGACGCGCCAATCATATCCTTATGGCCTTCCGCGAGATCGCGTAACTTTTGTTCAGCCTGCTCTCGCATGGCTTCATCGAGATGTTCCACTTCGTTGTAAAACTCAAATTCAAATTCTGGCAAGGTCATGGTGCACTCCTTTTCTCAGGTCGCGTTCTTGAGGTAAGGTATGAATACTTTCCGAAACTGCCCAAAGAGCAGGAGAATTAGGTTGGCTCCAAGGACGATCGGCCAACCATCGGGCCCTGGATCGACGGTCTGCAACACGTCGGATAACCCGGGCACATACACGGCGGCGATTAACAAGCCGATGGTCAGGGCCAATGCTCCCCAGACATACGGGTTGCTGGAGATCTCGTTGTGCCAGACCCCGGAATCATCATCGCGCATATTGAAGACGTGCCATAGCTGCGCCGCGGCCAGCGTTAGGAAAGAGATCGTCACTGCTTTCATCTCGCCCATCCCAAAGCTGGTCAGGGCAAGCGCGAATACGCCCAGCATACTGAAGGTAATCATTGGGAGGGGCGGATAAAATGGCGCTCAGCGTTTCAGTAAGTCCGCCAGTTCTTCCCAGCTGCGCGTGTTCAGGACATCCTCCCGGCTCAGCCAACCCCGCCGGGCCTGGTTCAGGCCGTAGCGCAGGTAAGCAAGTTCGGATGGGCGGTGGGCGTCGGTTGAGATAACGAGCTTCAAGCCCATTTCTTTGGCCAGCTTGCTGTGCACGTCATTTAAATCCAGTCGACTAGGGTGCGCGTTGATCTCCAGGAAGCAGCCTCGCTCCAACGCGGCGGACATCAACCGTTCCATATCCAGGTCCATCGGGGCGCGGCCATCCAGCCTGCGTCCGGTCGGGTGGGCAAGGATGTTGAAATAGGGATTATCCATCGCCCGGATGATGCGCTCGGTTTGAGCCTCACGGGAGAGGCCAAAGTTGGAATGCACCGAACACACGCGCAGATCCAATCGGGCCAGGATGTCATCGGGTAGAGCCAGGCTACCGTCCTTTAGGATGTCGACTTCGACGCTCTTGAGCACCCGCAGACCGTCGAGCTGGTCGTTAAGCTGGTCAATGCGTTCGATTTGTTCGGCCAAATCTTCCGGGTCCTGGCCATGGACGATGCCGATATGCTGGGAATGATCGGTGATGGCGATATATGCGTGACCCAGTTCCTTGGCTTTGTCAACCATCTCTTCCAGGCTGGCATGCCCGTCGCTGGCAGTCGTATGCATTTGCAGGTCGCCACGCAGATCCTCCAAGGTGATCAGCTCAGGCAGGTCGCCTGCTTCGGCAGCCCCGATCTCGCCGCGGTTTTCTCTCAATTCCGGGGGTATCAGGGGCAAGTCGAACAAACCGTAGATCTCTGCTTCGGTTTCTCCGGCCAGCCGTTCTTTCCATTCAAATACTCCGTACTCGTTGATCTTCCAATCCTGGTCCAGGGCCATGTTGCGCAGCTGGATGTTGTGGGCTTTGGAACCGGTCAGATAGAGCAGCGCGGCACCGTAACTCTCCGAGGCGACCACGCGCAGATCGACCTGCAGCCCTGCGCGCAGTTTAACCGTAGAGCGGGTCTCACCCTGCGATACGATCTCATCCACATCCTCGTATTCGACAAAATGCTGGATGACTTCCACCCCATTCTGGCTGGAGGCGACCAAGTCGATATCGCCAACGGTTTCTTTTCTGCGTCGATAGCTTCCAGCAGCCTGAACCCGATCTACATCACCGTCTTTTTGGAGGTAGTCCAACAGGGGTTCGACGACTTCTTCGGCGACCATGAACAACGTGCGCTGCTCCACGCCGCCGTTTTTTTTCGAGTTCATGCAGGATGTCCGCTTCGATCGTCTCACCCAACCCGTCAACAGTGCTAATTTTTCCCTGCTTGGCGGCTGCGGCCAAATCCTCCCGACTAATTACGCCCAACTCTTCGTAGAGTTTCTTGACTCGCTTAGGCCCCAGTCCTTCGATGTTCATCAAGTCCGCCAGTTCGGATGGCGTGCGTGCGCGGATTTCGGTAAGCAGTTCCAGCTCGCCGGTCTCGACGATCTCCTTGATTTTCCCGGCCAGGTCCTCGCCGATCCCCTCCAATTTCTCCAGGTTATCCCCGTTGGCGAGCATGTCCGAAGCGCTGCGCGGCAGGGTAGCGATCGTGCTGGCTGCATCCCGGTACGCGCGAACCCGGAATTGGTTAGCGCCTTCAATTTCTAAAAGGTCTGCGACCTCCTTAAACTTTTCCGCTATTTCGGCGTTATGAACTGGCAAATTTACAGCCCTCCCTCCTGGCTCTCGCTCTGTAGCACATGTTCAGGCTAGCCATTGCCGGCCCCATTGGCCAGCTCCGAATGGATGGCGATGCCCCGCTCGTACATCCTGTGAATGGAGCACTGCTTGGCGATACGGAACAGCTTATCCCGTTCGTCATCGTCCAAATTGCCATGGAGGTCAATCTGCTCTGTAATGCGTTCTTCGAAATCGGCCGGATTGGCTTGCCGGGTTTCATGCGCATCGAAATCCCGTTCATAGCGCAGCGTCAGTTCAACCTCCTGGAGATCAAGCCCGTGGTTTTGGGCGTATGTATTCATTATGATAGCTGTGCAGGCCCCCAGGCTGGCGAGCATCATCCCGTAGGGAGTTAACGCATGGATGTGAGCGACCTCCTGGAGAGAGCCGTCTTCAACCTCTGGATCGGAGACCATGAATTTGGTTTGCAGTTGGCTATTTTGCCAGACGCTTACTTTTTCTGCCATAATCTGTCACACTCCTTACTTCAGGACTTAACCACTTGAGGCGGAAAGGTGGTTGGCTGGGGGCGGGATTCGTCCTCAAACAGCCCCTTTCTTCATTCAAGGCGAAAATCCTATTAAATTTATCGACGAGATCAAGCGCCGAATTTCCGCAGACGCAACGCTTCGGCGACCGCCATGGGCATCAGATCGGTGGCCGGGAAGCGCGGCCCGAGCCCGCCTTGGATGCAATCCCGCTCGCCAAATGCTTTCACCCGGTCCGGGCGCACGTTCTGCGACCACAACAAGGCCGGAACGGGATGCCAGCTGTGCGACTTGAGCGCGGCAGGAGTGGAATGGTCTCCGGTGACGACCAGCACATCCGGGCCTAACCGGCGCAGGCGGGGGATCAGCCCATCGACTTCCTCGAGCAATGCCCGCTTGCGGTCGAAATCGCCGTCCTCTCCGGCGCTGTCAGTGTGTTTGATGTGCACAAAGAAGAAATCAAAATCTTCCCAGATCTCCTCCAGCACGTCCAAACCGCTAGCCATCTCACTTCCGCGATGATAAGCCGTCATGCCGGTCAGTTTCGCCACGCCCCTGTACATCGGGTAGGCGGCGATCGCTGCGGGTCTTAACCCATAAATAGCTTCCACCGTCGGCCAGTCCGGCAGCTGTGAGAACCCGCGCAGCAGCACCATATTGGCCGGCTTCCGATCGGCCAATCTACGGCGAGCTTCGGTGAGGAAGTTATCAACCAGTCGGGAGGTCTTTTCGGCGCCTGGATCGCGCGGCGTTGAGGGGTTGGGTGCCTCACCGGTCGCTTGCGGGTCCGTATCTTCGAGCGCCCCGGATAGACCATCGCCGCGCAGCACCAGGAGCAAGCGGTATTCTTTGACGGTCTCAACGAATAATTCTATATTGGGAAGTTCGATGGAGCGGAGCAGCTCGCAGAGCTCACGGTTCAGTTCTGTCGGAATGCGACCGGCGCGCCGGTCTGTGACTTTCCCGTTTTCGTCGAGGGTGCAGAAGTTGCCGCGGGCGGCCACGTCTTGCGCTTGTAAATCGAAATCGATGCCCAAGGCGGACAGCACGCCGCGACCCACCCGGTATTTAAGCGGGTCGTAACCGAATAAAGCCAGGTGAGCGGGACCGCTTCCGGAGGTGATCCCCGGAGCGACCGGTTCGTGCAACCCACAAATACTTTCGGCTGCCAGGGCATCCAGGTTAGGTGTGTCGGCGGCTTCTAAAGCCGTCAACCCGCCAGGTTCACGCGGAAGCCCACCCAACCCATCAATCACCAGCAACACAATGCGGCTGTCGGAATTCTGCGCAAGGCTTTTTGGGAGATCAAAGTCCATTAGCCAATACTTTCTTTTGAAATTATCCGGCGGAAAGTTCCGCCGAAATGATCTGCAGGAACTTTCCGCTATGGTCGAGCATGGAAAAGATTATCCAGCTGCCGTCGCGGGCTCCGTGGCAGCCTCAAATTGGGCCTTGAAACGCCGCAGGTCCTCGGTCACGATCGAGCTGAAGTCTCCGAACAATTCGTCCACTGCCTTTTTGGGCAGGCTCTTCGGGGGAGCATACTGCAGCGTCATGGAGACCTGGGTTTCGTTTTTGGGCAAACCGGTAAAGGTCACCTGTCCGCTGGTGGCCATTTCCTGGTCGTCTTTGCTGTTCCAGGCTACCCTGCGATTGACTTCCATCCGGGTAATCTCCGCATCCCATTCGATGTGCGTGTCTTCAGGGCCTTCCATGACCCAGTGTGTGAGGCCTTCTTCGGCCTCGCGCACCGAGACGACGTGCTGCATAAATTCCGAGTAGTTCTCGAAATCGATCCAAAATTCGTAGACCTCGTTAATATTTCCTTTGACGATAATATTCTCGGTAACTTGAAAAGTCATTGGTTTACCTCCTACAGGTTTAGCGCTACACGTAGCGGATAACTTATCCGCTCAGTGAAGCGTCCGATTGTAATTGCAGCCAGCGGATGATGTCGCTGCGGCGCAGCAAGCCGATCAGCTGGGTTCCCTCTACGACCGGGAGTTGGCGTACATCGCGCTGCATCAGCATCCTCAGCGCGTCCGAAGCGTCCTCTCCAGGGGAGACGGTGACAAGGTTCTCATCCGGGGTCATGATTGCGCGCACGTGTGTTTGTTCCCAGCGATCCCTTGGAACACCGCGCACATCTTCCAGCGTTACCATTCCGACCAGCCGGTCGCCTTCCAAAACCGGAAAGGCATGGTCGTCTGAACCCATCACGTAATCGTGGATCAGGCTTTGTACGCTCGCATCCGGGTTAACGGTAGGCGCATTGGTGCGCATCATGCGGTTGACCGGAACGCCCTCAAGGATGTCCTGAATCACGATCTGCTGGTAGCTCTGCGATGAAGCGCTGTTCAGGAACCAGCCGATGAACGCCAGCCACAAACCATTGATCAGTCCCGTGCCGAAAAAAGGAATTGATATGCCAAACGCCATGGCGATGCCGCCGATGATCATCAGCCAGGCGATCGCCTGGCCTACGTAGGAGGCCCACCTGGTCGCCTTGCGCAGGTTGTCGGTGATCGCCCACAGGATCGAGCGCAGGATGCGCCCGCCGTCCAGCGGGAATCCCGGTATCATGTTGAATGCCCCTAACAGGAGATTGACCGACCCAAGCCAGAATAGTAGCGTTGCGAGTGGGCTCAATTGTGCGATGATCCCAGTCGCCTGACCCAGCGAGGCGCTGACCGTCCCGGATAAGAGCCCGGCGATGACTAAGAAGACCAGACCGAGCGCCAGGCTGGTAATTGGGCCCACGATCGTGATCAGGAATTCGGCGCGCGGCGATTCCGGCTGCCTTTGAATGTTGGAAACGCCGCCGAACAGGAACAAGGTGATGCTGCGCACCGGCACGCCTTGAAGCCGGGCAGTGAGAGAATGAGCAAACTCATGGGCCAGCACCGAGCCAAAAAAGAGGAGTGCTGCGACCAGGGCGGTGCTCCAGCGCAAGGCAGCCTGCCAGTTGGGGTGAAACTGGCCGAAAACGGAGCTCAGGTTCCAAATCACCAATACAAAGATGAACAACCAGCTCCAATCTATGTTTACTTCAATTCCGAAGAGCCGGCCGAGGCTAAATCCGCTGCGCATGTTATTAGAAAACTCCTTCTAGCGTCGCTGGGCTTGGTCAGCCCACTGCTGCCCCTATCTCCTTAGGAAAGCGCGCACCAGCGATCACTGCGATAAGTTTCGCAGTTCCTGGGGAAAGTGAAGGTGTCTGGGCGGGGGTTGCCTGCCTAAACACCCCCCTTTCTTCCCTCAAGCAAGTGCGAAAGCTTTAGTACTATTAGCCTAGCACGTTCTATCCGGGCCTTCAATATGCCAGGATATAGGTTAGAGATACAAAATTAGATACATTCGCGCAGAGAGCCGGGTGGCACGCCTCCCACCCAGCTCTCCTTTGCGCTGCACACGGCTCAGTTTTCTGTATTGGCGACCAAGGGTAAGGATAAGAAGTACTGGTAGTCCGGTTGTGGAGCGGTGATGGAAATTACCGTTGCAGCACGGGACATACCTGCGTTATGGATAGAAGCGGGTATTAATACTCCCCGGGCGGGGAAGGTATTATCCGCATACGCACGAGGGTGGGTACTATTAAATTGTCTGCTGCGTCCTGGGTACGGTATGGGGAATTAGCGAAGCGTCGCATGCTCAGCGCGCGGTGACCAGGAAAACAGGAGAATCCGCTTCCACCGGCTCCTGTTCCGGGTCGATGGGCACCACCCGGACGAGGAACTGCCAGCCGCTGCCGGTGCGCGCCGTTTCAGGCACGGTCGCTGCGCTGCTGAAGGTGCCGTTGATATCCGAGCGGGTGATATCCGTGGTGGTGAATCCCGCGTCCAGGCGGCCGAAACTGATTTCGACTTTCATTTCGTTGGGGAAACCGGTAGCCACCAGGTAGACACGCGTCCCAGACGGCCCGGCTTCCGGAGCAATATCGATCCGGGCCTGCTCCACGCTCAGCGGGCCGCTCACCCGGAATGCCTCGGAAACCAGGCGAAGCCCAATCCCACCAGCCTGGGTTGCGGCGATCACTACCCAACGCTCACCCGGATTGGCCGTTTCGGGGATGGTCAGCTCGGTGGTCAGTTCGCCGTTTGCGTCGACTTGATACCTGGACAGCTGATTGATGTTGGCGGCTTCCTGGCGGCTCAAAGCCAGATCGATCGGCGCGTTGGGGGGAAAGCCGCTCAGTTCGATCTGGATTTCTGCTCCCGGCAGCCCGCTGAGTGGGAAGATGTCCAGG
>CAYNWK010000007.1:65877-70897 GCA_964400875.1 uncultured Anaerolineaceae bacterium
ACTTGCGTGGTGAGCGTGCCGGTCGGCGTAGTCTGGGATTGACCGATCACGTCAAAGTCGGCGCGCCACTGGCCGACTCCGATTGATACATCGGTGATTTCAGGGAGGTCCTCAACAAAGACGCTGACCTCGCTGCCCGGGGGTCCGCAAATTGGCGTGAGCGTCGCCGAAGGCTGTCCTTCCGTCTGGCCCGGTAGGTTCAAAATCTGGCCTACGGAGATCAGGCTGGGATTGTCGATCTGCGGGTTGGCCTCCAACAAAGCAAATATATTGAGGTTATAGCGGGCGGCGATGATGCGCAAGGTATCTCCCGGCTGCACGGTGTACGTAAAGGAGCCGGGGTTATCCGGGGGTTCTGGGATCACGGTGAAGGTGTTGGAAACCGCAGCCAGGCTCGGGCTGCCAGTCTGAGCGATCAGGGTTACCACCCAAAGCTCGTTGGCGTCGGCGCTCTCCGGGATCTTGATGACGAAGGTCAGCTCGCCAGTGCTGGTTGCGCGCAAACTCCGTTCAATCACATAGGCAGCCCCACGTTCGCCCAGGCCGACCTGGACGATTGAGTTCGGCGGCAGCCCGCTGGCCCGGACGGTCACGTTGGTGCCGGGCAGCCCGCAGATCGGGGAGAGGCCAGCGATGGGCAGGGGCAGTATCTGCTGCGGCTCAGGTATGGTCAGGCGCTGCCCCACGAAGATCTGCGTTGAAGAACTGACCCCTGGGTTCACCTCCAGGATATCGGCGACGGTCGTCCCGCAGAACTCGGCTATCTCGCTCAAGGTGTCGCCCGGCTGTACAACATAGCTGCTTCCGCAAGGGCCTTGCGCTCGGACGACCTGACGCGGTGGGGCCAGGGCAAGCGCCAGAGCAGAGATGATCAGGAGGCGAAGGAATTTCACGGTTTGATGAACATTTTCTTTATTCGGCCGGCATAAAAAACGGTGCTATTCCGCCAGGCTAAGTTTATCAGTTTTTGGCAGACGCAAGCTGGCCAACGCAGAGATCGCCGCTAACCCCGCCAGCAAGGCGATCAACGTATCCAAGCCAAAAACATCGGCGATAAACCCCATCCCGCTTCCCAGGATGGTGAGCACTCCTAAGACCGTGTTCGTGAGGGCCACGTATAAAGGCCGCTCCCGCTCAGGCGCCCCATCTACCAAATAGGTCTTGCGACCCAGGCGAACGCCAGCGATGGCAAAACCGACCAACATCACGACCAAGCCATAAGCGTAAATATTACCGCCCAACCCGACAGCGCCAAGGGTCAGCGATAAAAAGCCCGCCAGGGCAGCCAAGGCTCCGCTGCCCGCCATGACAAGCCGGCTGGCTCTGTCCGCCAGACGACCCCACAGGGGGCTGCTGAGCACCTGAGCCAGGCTGGCGGCGATGACGAACACGCCCAGGTCGCCGGCCCCGCCGCCGGTCGATCGGCGGGCCATGAGCGCGTAGAAAGGCAGGGACAACTCGATGCCGAGCAAGGCGCTACGGGTGAGGATGAATTGGCGGAGCCCTGGCGTTCTGCGAAACAAGCGGATCCCGGCGCGGGCTTCTTCTAGCGGGTTGCGACCGCCATCGGTTGCTCCGGGCTCTTCCACGACCAGGGTAATTACAGATACCCCCAGGATCCACAACCCACCTGCCATGAGGATGAGCACCAGGAAGGGAATCAGCGCGCTGCTGTTCACATCTACCTGCAGCTTTAAAATAACCCCGGCGATCAAAGCCAGCCCTCCACCAAACGTGGCGCGCAGCGCGAGCAGTGTCCCGCGACGTCCACGGGGGATTGTTTTAGCCAGCACATCTTTGAAGGCGACGGAACTTACCCCACGAGCAAGGCTGCCGAGGCCGAGCAGCACGACGATCAGGATGCCGGCGCTCGCGCCGGAGAGCAGCAGGGCAGCCGGAGCAATCAGTATCAGTGCCAGCCCAAAACCAGCGCCACCGGCCAGCCAGAACCACTTGCGAATCGGGAAGCGGCGGATCTGGCCGGCAACCGCCAATTGAGGCAGCAAAGCGCCAGCCCGCCGTACCGGGGTTAGAAACCCGATCACGGCTGTCGGCGCTCCTAATGCATCTAAAAACCAGGGTAACACCAATCCGGGGTTGGCCAGCTGGTCGGCCAACTTGGTCGCCATCCCGTTAGCCACGTTCAGGATGAAATTCCTGGGAACCTCCTGGCAGGCTTCATCGGGGAGACTGTCACAAAATTCACCCTCCTCGTCCTCGGTGACGAATTCATAGGCCTGCTTCAGGGTTGAGTTGATCGCCATGCAAATAGATAGTCTTTAAGTTCTGGACTTACGAACTTGAGGGAAGAAAGGGGGTATTCGCCGGGGTTCACTCCATTTTAAACAAAGCATGCGCCTCCAGCCAATGTATCGTGGTAAAAGGAAAAGGTACAGAATCGGATACATTTGCCTGGAGACTGCGCGATGGTCGAGTTTCATCACCATGGGATTGCCAGTTCTGCAGGATATCAGCATAGATATCGGCGAGCCGAGCAGAAGCAGCCGGTATCGTATAGGCCTTGACTGCGCGGCGACCCTCGCTGGAGAGCCGGGCATGTAAATTGTCATCACTCAAAACTGATTCAACCGCCTGCGCGAAAGCCTCGATTCCCCCGCTGACCAGCAATCCGCCTCCGTGCGTCAGGACATCCTTCGTAGCCGGCGAGTCCAAGGCCACGACCGGTGTGCCGCCAGCCATCGATTCCAGCAATACCAGCCCTTGTGTTTCGGAGATGGAAGGGAAGACGAAAAGGTCTGCAGCGGCGATGTAATCCGGCATTTGCTCGGCGCCGATCAGCCCAGTGAAGATGACCGTTTCCTTTAAGCCCAGCTCCTCGGCCAGTTTTTTCAAGGTATTGGTCACCGGTCCTTCTCCGGCCAGGAGCAAACGCGCCCGGGGCCGCCGGGATAGGATCCGGGCGAAGGAATGCAGAAGAAATTCGAGGTTCTTCTCGAAAGATAAGCGCCCCAAATAAAGCAGCACTTCTTTATCCTGGAGGTTATACCTAGCGCGCACCTTTTCAGGTTGCAAATCCTGGAAGACCTCGAGGTCGATGGGTGTTGGTACTACCGAAACTGGCAATGAAACCTCGTAGCGGTCCAAATAATCTTCGATGGGCGAAGTGGGAACGATGACGTGAGAACATTTCTTCAGGTAGCTTTCAATCAGGCCGTCAATCACTTTGCTGGAGATGTCCGCAGCAACGGGAAAGTAGCCGCGCGCGTACTCTTCATATTGGGAGTGGAAAGTAAAGACCAGGGGAACCCCCAAATCCTCGGAGAAATTGGCAGCCAACTTACCTAAAAGGACGGGATGCTGGCTGTGGATGATCTGCGGCCGGATCTCATGAATGATGGGTTCGATCATGGGCTTGAACGCCATCGGAATTGTAGCGTTCAGAGATTTGCTAAAATCGAGGGCCGGAACACGGTGGACGATCCCGTCTTGTAGTTCTTCACTCTCGTCGTATTGAGGGGCGAAGATATGGACTTCGTGGCCCAGCGCAGTCAGGCCTTTCGCAAAATGGCGAATCGAGGTGACGACTCCATTGACTGCCGGATGATATGAGTTCGTGAAATATGCAATGCGCATTATCTCCGTGTGCCTTTCTGCTGGTAATTAGATCCATCAGAGGATCTATCAGGCATTTGGTTGAATCGAGCGGGCTGGCGCGTTGAAGCGATTAGGACATACGCAATTGAAAGAATTTATTAGGCCTGACGCATTGCGTAGCTCAAGTCCGATTACGCGGACATCACGGGGGTCGCAGCGTTCGCGTTATGGTTTAGAGATGTTTGGTTGTCCCCGGTCGTGGAGGGTGAATTCTAGCCCGGTGTCCACACTGCCTTCCCAGAACCTTATTTTACTTTTAAATGATTACTTTGGGGGTAGGTGATTTTTCCTATTGCTCCGCTTACTTTTTTCCCCATTTACCAGTGTCATCATCCTTTTTGTACTTCTTTTTTACCGCCGACCAGGCGACGCGATGGGCACGCTCTTCGTCGTGATCATACTCATCCCATGCGCTGTTATAAGCTTTCTGGTAAATTTCCTGGGCGTGTTTTGGGAGGTTGTCGCGGACACTAGCAGGAAGATCTTTAATGCTATCGTATGGCATATTTAACGCTCCTATGGATTTACGTAGTTCTCGGGCAATCGAATTTGGACGATTTGCCCTCACTTGTGGAGGATCGGGGGATGACAATGGTGAGGACTCCCATAACTACAGAGCCCTCACCGTTGAATTCCGTTGCTTTGTGGGCGAATTTACCGGGAGACACCCAGCTTGCTTTGCAGGTTGGCTCTCTGGCTCTCGGCAATTGTTTTACCTCGGGAGATAACCGACTCCGCTTTGTGGCGAGTCTTTTCGCTCAGAGCGTCAAATTTCTCGAGCGCCTGATCGCGCGTGTCTTCCAGTTCGTCCACGGTACGGTCCTTGAGCTCCTCGCTTCGATGGCGGATCAGCTTGCGGGTCTTTTTACCGGACCGGGGTGCGATCAATACGCCTAACCCGGCGCCGACAAGACCTCCCAGGAGGAAGGTTCCCAAGGCGATTAGGATGGTATTTGTTTTTTCATCCATAAATTAAACTCTCCTTTTTCATCGTTGGTTCAAGTACAGGATGGGGGCGGGAATGCCGCCCCCACAGATTTTCAGCCAACGACTAATAGGACCGCTCGCGTTCCTCATACGTGTCTTCGTGGCTGTTGAGGAAATCGTCTACCTCGTCTTCAGCTTCCTCGCGGGTGTAACCGTATTTCTCTTGCAGCTTGCCGACGAGCTGGTCGTATTTGCCGGAGATCTGGTCGATTTCATCATCGGTGAAATCTCCCCAGGTCTCCTTGACCTCGCCGCGAAATTGCTTCCACTTGCCTTCCAAAATATCCCTATTCATCCTTTTCTCCTTCTAAAGTAATAGTGATTAGATTTTCTGTCGTTCATCTTACGTCTTAACTATAGAGTGAAGCGTATGCGTTCGCAATGGGGAATATTCCTACTCCCGGGTAGGGATTTCCCT
>CAYNWK010000008.1:0-42470 GCA_964400875.1 uncultured Anaerolineaceae bacterium
TGATATCAAAGCCGCTCAGGTGGCCAAGAGATTGAAAATAACTTCACACTATTGAAGGACAAACAAAAAATCACGCCTTATTTATGGTTCGACGACCAGGCGGAGGAAGCCGCCAAATTTTACGTATCGGTCTTCTCTTCGGCCCCGGGTGCGGCTTCTGGGGATAAAAATTCGGGGATAGGGAGCGTCACCCGCTACAACGCAGCGGTTGCGGAGGCCACCGGAAGACCGGAAGGGATGGCGATGACCGTGGAATTTCAGCTCGCCGGGCAAAGATTTATCGCCCTAAACGGCGGCCCCGAATTCAACTTCACTCCGGCCATTTCTTTCTTCGTCACCTGCGGCACGGAAGCGGAAGTCGATCACCTTTGGAAGGAGTTATCCGATGGCGGAGAGGTCCTGATGCCGCTGGATCGGTATCCTTTCAGCGAGAAATTCGGCTGGCTCAACGACAAGTATGGGGTCTCCTGGCAACTCAACCCGGGTGAGTCAGCCCAAAAGATCACGCCGTTTCTCTTTTTTGTCGGCGAACAGCACGGCAAAGCCGAAGAAGCGATCAATTTTTACCGCTCTTTATTTGACAATTCGAGCATCACCCACGTCGAACGCTATGGCGAGAACCAGCTGCCGGAATTGGAAGGAACCGTGAGCCATGCCAGTTTTTCTCTGGCAGGACAGGATTTCATGGCAATGGACAGCAACCTGGAGCACAATTTTACCTTCACAGAAGCCATCTCTTTCTTCGTGGCCTGCGAGGATCAGGAAGAAGTGGACAAACTCTGGGAGAGGTTGATCGAAGGCGGAGAAGAAGGACCTTGCGGCTGGCTGAAGGATCGATTCGGCGTCTCGTGGCAGATCATCCCTAACGCGCTGATGGAGATGCTTTCCGATCAGGATGCTGAAAAAGCGGAAAGAGCAACCCAGGCGATGCTCCAAATGAAGAAAATCGATGTTGAAGGATTAAGAAAAGCCTACGCGGGTCGCTGAAAACGGAGCCGCCCGGCACAGTTCTGTTGAGGAACCAGGACTTGGAGAATCTGGTCACGATCACGATCCGCTCGACCCACTATTACCTGGTCGATACCGGGGCGGGCATGCTGATGGTAGACGCCGGTTGGGCCGGCAGCCTGCCGGCGCTGGAGAGCCAGCTGCGCAGGTACAACCTCGATCTGACCCAGATCAGCTACGTGATGCTCACCCACCATCACCCGGACCACGCCGGCCTGGCCCAGGAGATCAAGCAGGCCAGCCAGGCGCGGTTGATCATCCTGGAAAACCAGTTTCCTTTCCTGGAAGAACTGAGCGCGTTTTATGCGGGCAAAGGCGAATATGTGCCCATTCGCGTGGAAGCGGACGACCTGGTCCTGAAGGGCGAGAACAGGGCCGATCTAGCCCGGATCGGCATTCAGGGTGTGATCGTTGAGACTCCCGGTCACAGCGACGACAGCGTTTCATTGGCCCTGGACAGCGGCATGGTTTTCGTCGGCGACCTGCATCCACCTAATTTTGTGACGGACGAGGCTCGTGAGGTTACCTGCCAGAGCTGGAAGAAGCTGCTGCGACTCAACCCCAGGACGGTTTATCCGGCCCACGGGAACCCATTCCCAATCGAAGCCATCCGGGGATCGTTGACGCTCTGTTGACCACCTACTCCTCTACTCTCTCAGTAACCAACGCAACTCCCGGAAAATAGTATCAGGAGGTAAGCCGATGGCTGAAAAGAAACCGACGACCGAACTGCAACCGCAATTCAGCAGCGCGGGCGCTGAACCCACCGGGTGGGAGCAAGCGCGCGAGCGTCTGGAAGAGGCGGAGGTGTATTGGTTGACAACGGTGCGACCGGACGGTCGCCCGCACGTCACGCCGCTCGTATCCGTCTGGCTGGACGGCGCGCTCTATTTCTGCACGGGACCAGGCGAACGCAAAGCTCAGAACGTGGCGCATAACCGGGCGTGTGTGATCACGACTGGCTGCAACACCATCGACAACGAATTCGATCTCGTCCTGGAAGGGGAAGCTGTACAGGTGGAAGACGAGACCAAGCTGCAGCGCGTTGCCGACAGGTACACCGCAAAATATGACCCACCCTTCAACTATACCGTGCGGGACGGCGCTTTTTACGGGGTCGGAGGCAGATCGCTGGTGTATGAAGTAAGGCCGTCGAAGGCCTTCGGGTTCGGCAGAGGCGGGATTTTCAGCCAGACCCGCTGGCGCTTCTGATGGAATTTATCAGAGTCTAATGGACTCCCCGCTTCTAGCCGCGATATTTGCGCTTTCCGCGGCTACTGCCTGGGGTTCGGGCGATTTCACTAGTGGATTGGCCGCTCGTCGCGTCGGCCCTTTCTACACAGTGTTCGTTTCCTACACGGTAGGGCTGATCGCGCTGGTGATCGCTGCGCTGGCTCGAAGCGAGCGGCTGCCGCCGCCCCCCGACCTGGTGTGGGGAGGGTTAGCTGGGCTTTTTGGAATGGTCGGGCTGGGATTCCTGTTGAGGGGCTTCACAACAGGGCGAATGGGCATCGTAGCCCCCGTGTCTGCTGTTCTGGCGACCGCCGTACCGGTCTTATTCTCTGCGTTTACGGAAGGGCTGCCTCGCGAACTGCAATTGCTGGGCTTTGGGCTGGCCATTGTCAGCATCTGGCTGCTCTCTCGTCCAGAAAAGCTTGGCGGTCGCCCGGAAGGTCTAGGTTTGGCGCTGCTGGCCGGGACGGGATTTGGGTTTTTCTTTACTGCTCTCGGTCAGGTGGGGGAGAGTGCGGTCTTCTGGCCTTTGGTGGCAGGCCGGCTGGTCGCCTGTGCGCTGATGGCAGTCTTCGCGCTTTCCACACGACGGCCGATCATCCCGGCGGGCTTGCCGATACGTCTATTGATCCTGGTGGGTGTTCTGGATGTGAGCGGCAACCTGTTCTTTTTACTGGCAATTCAAAGTGGGCGGCTCGACGTCGCCTCCGTGTTGGCCTCCTTCTATCCGGCGGTGACGGCTATCCTGGCGTGGCTGATCGCCCGGGAGCAGATTGCCAAACTCCAAGCGATCGGCGTGATCTTAGCCGTCCTGGCGATCGTGCTGATCACCTTATGAAAGTTAGAAGCGTTAGGCGGCGAGCAAACACGAAACATTTCCTGGCCCTGGTGGTTGGGTTATCCGGACGGCGGCGACACTGATCCACGATGCCGCGCTCGGCATCCCCGAGTATTTGACCTTGATCCTGGATGATACTTCCATTACAATATCGCCCCTGCAGGATAGATTGGCCTGATTTCAGGCCTTTTTCTTTGGAGGAGCCACTTTGCGATCTGTTCGCCTCGTTTTAACCTATGCTACGCTGTTCGTATTTGGCCTGCTGGCTGCGCTGTACGTGGTTGCGAGACCTACAATTCCGGCGCAGCGTCTCAGCGCTTCTGAGAAGTCTGCCGAGTTCGACGGTCTGCCGGTTGCCGCCTCGGGCGGTCCTGCCAGCATGCCGGTCACCGGTGTTGAAGGCCAAATCGAGACCTTCGGACGAGCGGAATTTAAGGAACAATTCGGATATGCACGGGTAACTGTTCCGGAAGCCAAGCAGCCGGCTCCCGAGGTGGTGATCGCAACCGCTACAGCTCGCCCACCGACGCCGGCTCCCATGCAGACCGAGCCAACGCCCGAGGGTTCTACGGATAAGCCAGAAGTGGAGGCCGACTTGCAGGAGCTGCCGGTTAAGCAGGCGCTCGCCACACAAAGCGCCCTGCCGGGTCTGGAGGATTTCGTGCATTCGGTCGCCGGAGGACCGTTGGAAGCGCTGCGGGGAATATATGTGCCGGGGATCATGGCTATAGGGGTCGTGCAGCAGCCTGGCGACGATCCTGCTTTTGTCTCCCCGGAAGAAAATACGGCCACCCAATTTCAGAGCGCTGAGCCTTTCGGTGTGTTGGGATTGCTGGCGCATAATTACCTGGCCGGCCGTTACTTCTACAGCCTGAACTCGGGCCAGGAGATTTTCCTGGTCTTTGGCGATGGCAGCACGCGCCGCTACCAGGTTACCGAGATCTCCCAATACGAGCGGTTGACTCTGGGCGACGTGCACAGCGATTTTCTGGACCTCGCTACGGGACAGACCCTGGATGCAGCGCAGCTCTTCGCCCGGTACTACGACGGCCCCCACCACGTAACGCTGCAGACTTGTATCGAGAAGGATGGAGTCTGGAATTGGGGAGTGCAGTTTACGCGGGCAGAACCAGTGGACTGATCGGTAAAGTTAAGGTGTTCAGGCCGGCGAAGCCGGCCTGAACACCTTAACTTTATTTGGTTGATTGCTATACGATTACCTTGCCGGGATGACGATGCGCTGACCGGGAATGATCAGGCTGGGATCGTCGACCTGCGGATTGGCCTCCAGCAAGGCGTCTACGGTGGTGCGGAACTGAACGGAGATCCCACTCAAGGTGTCGCCGCTCTGCACGATGTAGGCCGGCTGCCCGGTATCAGGGATCACGGTGACTGGTTCAGGGATGGTCAGCCGCTCTCCTGGATAAATCAGCCGGGTGTCCTCGATCTGCGAGTTCACCGACATCAATTCATCCACGGTCGTGCCGAAGTGGACGGCGATCTCGCTCAGCGTGTCGCCCTCTTCCACTGTGTAAACTCGCCTGCCGGTGTCCGGAATGACCACCAGCGTCCCAGGCAGCACGAGCACCTGTCCGGGAGTGATCAGGCGGGAGTCTTCGATGGTCGGGTTAGCCCTGAGTAAGGCGGCTACCGAGGTATTGAACTGGGCAGCAATCCCACTCAGCGTGTCGCCGCTTTGCACCGTATAGGTGCGCGCCTCTGCTTCAGAAGTGACCTGAAATTCAGCGACGAGGGTTAAGCCGCCTCCCTGTGTGGCAGCCATGATCCCCCGGGTCCGTCCCGTGTTTGCACTCCGAGGGATCTTCACCTGGGTGGTGAAGCGGCCCCGGGCATCCGTCTGAACCAGATGAATCGTGACCGGTTCTGTGTTCAAAACACCGGGTCCCACCCGGATTTCACTGTTCGCCGGATAGTTCACGCCGGTGACCGTGATCGTCGTTCCTGCCGGACCGGAGGTCGGTTGGAGGATCAGGCTGGCGCTGCCCGTGTCCGGAATAGTTCCGGAGGGGATGTCCAACACAGTTCCGGGATAGATCAGGTCGGCATCCTCGATCTGCGGGTTAGCCGCTAACAAGGCGCTTACAGACGTATCGCAGGTTTGTGCAATATCGCTCAAGGTATCACCTGAGCGAATGGTGTATTCGGTTCCACAAACTGATTGCGCCATGGCATTCTGCGTGGGGCTCAATGTCATAATCAGCATGGCGACAATGACCAGTAGGGTGAAGAAGTGTCCTTTTTTAAGGTGCTTCCTCATTGGTACGTATCACCTCCTGATGATAGGGTTTACTTTTGTCTCCGGCGCTTCTCACCCGCACGCCAGCCGCGCATTTCATAGACCTGCGAGGGTTGGGGGCGCAGGTTCTTCGGCCGTCTCTGGGTAAACTTGGTCCGGAGAAACATTTCGGGCCGGGGATTAACCCTCGCGGTTGGTCGCTAACAGACGCGTGATTGGGAGCGGCGGGCTCTCTCAGCCGGACGCTCTTTAGATAGTCTGCGTTGCTTCGTTAGCGCAGGATGTGGTTTACGCGTCGTTCCCTTGATCTTTCCCCCTGCCAATGCGCTAATTGTTATGTTACATTAATACTATAAGGGATTGGAGAAGCCTCGTCAATGGGGGATTTCCCTACCTTTCGACCACTTCCCGGTAGTATTTTCCCCAATTAGGCCGCCGGCCATCGATGTCGGTGAAGCCATATTCCTCCGCCAGGCCCCAGGAACTCAGCGCCTGCCCTGTTTTCTCGATAGCGTCCGGGTCTGCAGCTAAGGCGGCGATTGCCCGCCCGACGAAGTAAGGCGTTTCGGATGCGATGAAATGGGGATCTTGCCGGGCGCCCTCAAGCCAGTTCTCCTCGGTCACGCCGAAGTGCTCAAGCATCGCCTCGGAGCGCAGGAAGCCGGGCGTGACCGCCAGGGCGGTGACCCCGTGCGGTCGCAGATCTTCAGCCATGGCGTAGGCCAGCCGGATGGCGGAGGTCTTCGCCAGATCGTAGAACAGGTTGCCGCGATAATCCAGCGTATCGCCGTCGGTGATCTCGACGATCAGGCCTTTGCCTCGAGCGACCATCAGGGGCGCGGCAAAGCGGCTGGTGATGATATGGGAATGCACCGCCCGGGTCTGCATCAGCAGGCCTTTTTCCAGGCTGAGTTCCCAAAAGGGCGCGCCCCATTCAGCCAGTTGATCCCCGCCCCAGACATCGTTGACCAGCACGTCGAGCTGCCCGTGTTCCTCGCGGACGGTATCGAACAGCGCCGCAACCTGTTCGGGAATGGTGTGATCAACCTGCCTGGGGATGCCCACACCCCCGTAGCGGGTGACCATCTCGGCGGTCTCCTCGATGGTTTCGGGGCGGTTCTGCAGTTCGAACGGGGAGGCACCGGATGGAATTGAGTCGTGACGGTTGGCGCGCGTGCTGCGGCCTGTGCAAATTACCGTCGCGCCGGCTTCGCCAAGCATGCAAGCGATGCCGCGTCCTGCGCCGCGCGTCGCTCCGGCGACGACAGCGAGTTTACCGCTTAAAGGTCTCACGGCAAGCATTCTTAATAAATGGGTTTCTCGACCAGGACCAGTTCCTCCCAGCCTTCATTCAACAACACCTGGTCGATGACGAATAGTTCGCTGAAGCCGTTAGCCAGGAAAAACGGCAGCGGCCCGTTGGGAAAAGCGCTGCGCCGGCCGGCGACTGCCTGCACGCGTTCATAACCGTGCTCGGCCAGGTGGGCGAACAATCGCTCAAGCAGCGCGGCCCGGTAATCCGGGCCGCGCGCCAGCCCGTAGATACAGGTGATCAACGCGTAAGAAGCGCGCTTCTCCGGCAGCGGGTATGGGACCAGGTTGGCAGGCAGGAATTCCACTACTCCAACCGGGCTCTCTCTCCGGTATGCAACGTAACCCAGCGCGCCTCGCGGTAAGCCCGCCTGCATATAGGACAGCCACTCCCCTTTGGCCTGACGACCTTGCCGAGCGCCGCCTGGATGACAAAGCAAACAGGCGTCTTCGTAATTGTATTCACCAAGGGGATGGATGCGTTCCGGGGTGGCTGCCGGGACAGGCGTTTGCGGTTGGGTTGGCTTGGTGTTGAGCGGACCAAATCGAGCCAAGCGCGCCAGGGTATCTGCCTGGGTGGGAGAAGGCAGGCGCAGCCGCTGGTTGATCACGGTGAGGAATGGAAAGAAGAGGTGATGCTCTTCGGCCAGGTCAGGTTTGGCCATCACGTCTACGACGTCCAGCGTCCCCCCGGTCCGGTCGGCGGCGAGCTGAGCCTGGCCGATGGACCAGGTGGTCCAGGGGCATTGAAAACCGAAGTGCAGCACGAGGAAATGGGGGTCCATGAACTCCATGAGGTCGATCCCCGAACGAGGGTTGGCAGGGGGCGTCTGCCGAGCGCCCATGATCTTGCTGCCAACTACGAAAGTCTAGCTTTAATTGTATATCGAATTTGCAGGATTTTTCGATCAATCCTGCGCGCCGAGCTCTGCCAATAGCTTTCTCCCGCGGGCGCGCATCGCCGGGCTGCCCTTAGCGGTCAGCTGCTCCAGCACCGGGATCACCTTTTGGCGTAAGCTGGCGTCGCCTGCAGCCAGCTCGGCCAGGGCTTGCATCGCATTGGTTTTGACGATCTTGCTGTCGTCCTCCAGATAATCGAAGAGCAGCGCCACAGCGAGCTGGCGCTCGCGAGCATCGAGGCGCAGGCGGGGGATCAGCTGGGCAACGTGCCAGCGCATTTCTTGCCGGCCTTGTGAGGCGACCTGGTCGAGCAGCATCTCCGTGTAAGGCTGCAGCCATTCAGGCCGCCGAGCGCTGATCTTTTCCAACGCGTCGGCGGCGCGCATGCGCACCAGCTCGTCTTCCGCGAACAAGCCTTGAAAGAGCGGCTCGAAGAGCGCCTCATCCTCGAGTACTTGGGCGACGACTTCATCGACCCGCCCTATTGAGCGCCGGTCGCCGCCGGTCAGCTTTTCCAGGATGGTGTGCATAAGGATGTTCTCTACTGAGGGATTATTTATGGGTTTCGATCTGCCGGCCAGGTGCCCATCACCTGCCGCAGGACGGCGAACTCGCCGATGTGATAAGCGTTGTGATCGCTGACGACCAGGATCTCCCGCAAGATCGTATATCGTTCGCCCTGGGGCATGGGGGCGTACAGATCGGTCTCCGGGTCGGCGACGATCTCCTGTAAAGCGCGCAGATCGGCACGGAACGAGGCAAGGGTCTGGTCCCATTGCTCCTGGTTTGCTTTTATCTCGGGCGACGGCCAATACCCTTCCGGCCAGTCCGGCGATTCGTGCTCGGGATTGCGGATGAATTCCAGGATATCCCATTGCGTGATGCGGATATGTTCCAGGATCTGCCAGGGTGTGTAGGGCGTGTTGGGTGGGCGGCGGTTGAAAGCCTCTGGCGGATAATCCGCCACCGCCTGGTCGAGACCCATGTGGGCGTTGCCGCCGCGCAGCAGCGCCAGCAATTGTTGACGTACCAGCTTGTCATCTTGCATAGAAACCTCCAGTTTTCCCTGAACTGCGTAAGTCCTACAATTATAAGAGCAGGATTGTATGGTCGCATCGGAATGTATATCATAAGGTATATCCGAAATGTGTATCTGGATACATCGACTCCCGGTTTTCGCTGTGCTATCCTTAGAGTGAAATCGCTCTCTGTGTCTTAAAGTCAATCAGTTCAAGAGGCAGCTCAGGGTGTTTTGTCCTTTTGAGCACGCGAGTACGCAACTTTTGGGGTAAATCTCAATCTTAATAGGTCAAAAGAAAGGAAAATTAAAAAATGCGTGATCAATATCACGAACCAGCCAGCGAACTACCGGATGAGACGCGTACATTCGCACGCGTCAATACATCGCTGATCGAGGAAGCTGAGGCCATCGGCTGGTACGAGCAGCGTATTGCAGTGGAGCCAGATCCCGACGCCCGGGCGTTGATGAAGCACGCCCAGAAGGAAGAATTCATCCACTTTGGTATGGACCTGGAGTTCTTGCTGCGCCGCAAATCGGTGTGGCGTAAGCTGCTTAAGAACATGCTTTTTAAAGAAGGTGATCTGGTAGAGTTAGCCGAGAACGCTGAGGAAGATACGCTGTAACATGGATAGCGAGCGTTGAGAGTAATGGGTTACGCGGTTCAATGGGGAACTGGGGGTCCGGCAGTTTTTGAAATGCACGAGATGCCTTAACCCGAACCGGGCGTTAATGAAGTACTGGTCCGGGTGCACGCCACGTTGGTGAACCCGGTGGACGCGAAAGTCCACCAGACAGGGTCGTGGGCGGTACAGCCTCCGGACATTATCGGTTACGATGTTTCCGGAGTGATTGAGACGATAGGCGAGGGAGTGGTAGGTTTTGTCGTCGGGAATGTTTCCAGCAGGACCTGTTATTACAGCCCGGATAGCCAGAAAGCGTAAGCACGCATGCAAGCGACCTTGATCTACAATGCGCAAGCAGGTTTGATGCACCCGCTCGAACCCAACGAGATCCTCGCCGGGTTGGAGTCAGCCGGTTTCGAGGCGGTTTACCGGCCCACGGAAAGCGAGGCGGACCTGGATGAGGCTCTGGAGGGCGTCCAGGGGTTGGTGGTCACCGCCGGAGGGGACGGCACCGTGCGAGCCGTGGCCGCGCGCCTTGCAGAACAAGAGGTGTATCTCACCCCGCTGCCGATGGGCACCGCCAATAATATCGCTTCCGTATTGGGGGTGAAAGGCCCACCTTTGGAGATCATCGCTGGGTTATCCAATCCCCGCGAGCAAGTTATCGATCTCGGCCTGGTTGAGGGCATGAACGGGGCGTACGATTTTATCGAATCGTTTGGCTGCGGCTTGTACGCCGATACCCTGGCGGCCTATCATCCTGAAGAGGGCAAAAGCATCGCCCGGGGACTGCGTTCCATCTCCGAGACTATCGACAGCTACGAGCCACGCTTTTACCAGCTCTGGCTCGACGGCGAGGATATCTCCGGAGATTACTTGCTGGTGGAGGCGATGAATACGCCCACGTTAGGGCCGCGCATCAATCTGTGCCCGCAAGCCGACCCAGGTGACGGGGACCTCGATGTGGTGCTGATCCATGCCGATGTTGAGCCGAAGTATTTGCAGTATCTGGCCAGCCTATTCCTGGGAGAGCTGGAGGCGCTGCCAACCGTGGGAGTGCAGCGCGCCCGTCATTTGCAGATCGACAGGGGTGGATTCCCGCTGCATGTGGATGCAAAGGTGCTGGATGAAGGCGCTTCCGAATTGAAGCAGATGGAGGTAGACGCAGCGGATAGCAAGTTGCAAGTCAGTTTGCGCGCCAAGGCGTTGCGCTTTTTATTACCCAAAGGAGAAACGGATTAGCATGACGATCATTGAGAATCACCAGGCTGTGGATGCTGAGGGCTCTACGCAAGAAACTCACTGGACGCCTGAGGAGATCGATGACATCGAAGCTGCGGGAGCAGTGCCCAAGGAGCAGCGCAGACCGGACCCCCAACTGATGCGCATCGACCTGCACTGCCACACAGAAGCCTCACCGGATTGCAGTACTCCCCTGGAGCGTGTACCGGATCGTTGTCGCCAGCGAGGCATCGTCGTACAAGCCATTACCGACCATAATCATATCTGGGGCGCACAGAAACTGGTCGAACTGGCCGCGGAGGATCGAACAACGGCACTACCGCCGGTCAGATTCATCGTTGGGGAGGAGATCAGCACCCGACAGGGTGAGTTGATCGGCTTGTTTTTAAAGCGCCAGGTGGAAGCTGGGTTGAGTCCCGAAGAGACGGTCGCCGAAATCGAAGATCAGGGCGGTTTGGTGCTGCTGCCTCACGGTTTCGACCCGCTCAAGCGCTGGCGTTTGCAAGCGAAGGCGCGCCAGCGCATCGCCGAAAGCATCGAAATCGTGGAGACGTTCAACACGCGCATCTCAAGGCCGCGCTGGAACCGGGAAGCGGTCAGCTGGGCGGAGGAGCACGATGCCTTAATGAGCGCCGGGTCGGACGCCCACACGCTGGCGGACATCGGCAGCGCCTGGGTGGAAGTGCCCGCCCGGTCCATAGACCAGCCAAACGATCTGTTGGCCGCTTTGCAGGGTGGCGTGCCAGTCGGTCATTGGCGGCACCCGGCGCTGGCTTTCCTGTACAAGTGGTGGGATCGCACGCGCCGCAGGGCCCTTGCATGGGTTCATTAGGAGGGAGAGATGGCTGATACAAAACCCCAACAGATGGATGCAATTCAACAAGAGATCGAAGCGCTAACCGCTTCGCCGCTTTACGATTACCGCCTGGAGAACGGTTACCAGCCTGTGATTGGCGAGGGCAGCCCGGATGCAGCAGTGATGTTCATCGGCGAAGCGCCCGGCAAGAAAGAAGCCAAGACCGGGCGGCCTTTTGTTGGAGCCTCCGGGAGCGTACTGGACGAACTGCTCGAATCGATTGGCCTGATCCGGGAGCAAGTTTACATCACCAACGTGGTCAAAGACCGACCCCCGGACAACCGCGATCCGAAGGAGGATGAGATCGAGCTGTACGCGCCCTTTTTGCGCCGCCAGATCGAGATCATCCAGCCGAAGGTGATCGCCACACTGGGGCGCTTTGCCATGCAGTTCATTCTAAAGACCTTCGATCGCCCCGAACAGGATTGGAAGATCAGCTCGCTGCACGGGGAACCGCTAACAGCTGAAGCGAACTACGGTGAAGTTATCATATTGCCGCTGTACCACCCGGCTGTAGTGCTTTACCGGCGCGATCAGCGCGATACGCTGGAAGAGGATTTCCGTGTCTTGCGCAAGTACCTGTAAACCTGGTCTACAGATTACACAGGTAATTGACAACGACCAGCACGGCTATGCCTCGCAAAATGCATCGGCGCTGGAGGGTATGCTGGGGGGATCAGAAGGTTAAAAAGAGGAGTAGCTGGCGCCTTTAGCGTTATAATACCGGTGGATAGCGATCCAACCCAGCGATCCAGCGAACAACGCAGGGATCGGCGCTGCATCCGACATCGACCTTGTTCAAGTTTTAGTAAAAGGAGGACGAGGCTTATGGCTACCTATGCAGATGTCGTCTACTGTGATGGGTGTGGGGTGGAGATCATTGGGGCTCCGGTGGTGGTCGATGGCAGACACTACTGCTGCCAGGATTGCGCCCACGGCCTGGAATGTGACTGCAAGCCGGAAGTGGAGATCGACCTTACCGCCTGAGGATGTTATGCCGGGCTTCGCGGGCATTGGGTATGGCGCCTGCTCGCGATGCCCGGCATCGTTCACCCAGTATTGAACACTCTATTTGTGGGGGAAAGCCTGCTAACACCTCCGTATAGGATTTACAAAGTTCGACAGTGAAGGGGGGTGCAGCCGACGCAGCCTGCTTTGATCGGTTTAACTTAAATTCGCCAGCAAATAAAAGAGAGCCGCTGCGGCGATCAGGACTCCGAAGACTTGCAGCGCCTGGAGGAGGAAGTACAGGCAGCCCCAAAAGCCAACCAGCTCCTGCATTCCCTCCCATGAGTTGACTTGTTGGAGCACCCATGTGTTTATCTGGCGGGTGTCGCCAGATCTCGATAACTGCTCATTCGTGTCGAGGGTCGCCATACGAAGGGGACCCTCGACAGCCTCGTTCGAGGCGCGCCCCCGGCGCAAAGGCGCCATAATCTCTGCGTATCTTGCCCGCGAACGGCGCTCCGCGGCTCGCGCGGCGTAGCGTCCGGCGAGCGCCAGCCCGGCGCCCAGCACAGCGAGAAGGCTGGCGAGGATCGTCAATCCAGCTCCTCGCGGAGTTCCTGCAAGCATTTTAAGATCGCAACGATGTGACCGCTCTCCAGCTCGGCAGCCAGGTGACCTTCGTTGAAGCGGTCGGCGCGCACGTGGGTGGTGAGCAGCTTGCGCAGGGTGAGCAGATCGGCGCTCGCCAGCAGATCAGGCTCGTCCCGGTAGCGCTGGGCCCGCTCGACGAATTGCCCCCAGTCGAACGGGTAGACCAGGTTAGCCGCATACAGGGCGCTGACGAAACGATCCACCTCCGGGCTGTACTGGTAATGGGGCAGCTCGCCCTGCTTATAAACCCACTCCCCGAACTTGAAACCCGGCCGCTGGAAGACCGGCAGGTAAGCCAGCACGTGGTCGAGACCTGCCCGGTTGATGGGGGGCACCGGCGCGTTGCGGTCAGCGTTCACGCGAGTCCTGCTCCATAAAGATTAATTCCATCTACAGGCTGCTTTACTGCCGGGTCAGGAATTCCAGGCTTCTGCGCCGGCAGTCGTACATGCCCGTCGGGTAGGCGTGGCTCATCGGGGAAGCGTTCGGCACCCTGGGTGAGCAAAGCGTAAGCCGGGGCGTACTGTTTCTGAGCGTAGAGCCGGTCAACCCGCTCGAATATTTCTCGAAAGTTAAGTCCGGTCATTCTCTGCCTCGATCTCCGCTGCTGTTTGCCGGATCAGATCCCAGGCGTTGGCAACGTGCCGCGCTTCTGTGTGGGTTTGGCCCACACAGAAGCGCAAGGTGTACGCGCCATTCAGGGTAGTCTGGGTCAGGTAAAGCGCGCCGCTGCGGTTGAGGCGTTCGAGCAGTTCGCGGTTGGTTGCTTCTCCGACCACATGGCGGAAGCAGACCAAATTGAGTGGGGCAGGCGCAGCCATTTCGAATTCTTCAGAGGCTTTCACCCAGCGGGCGAAGTCCTGGGCCAGCTCCACGTGCCGCCGGACGTGATAGCGCAAGCCCTGCACGCCGTAATGGCGGATCACGAACCACAGCTTCAGCGCCCGGAAGCGGCGGCCGAGCGGGATCTGCCAGTCACGGTAGTCGATCACGGCGCCCGATTCGGTGGCCTGGTTGCGCAGGTATTCCGGCAGCACGCTGAGGGTGCGTATCAGGGCGCCCCGGTCGGCGACGTAGAAACAGTCGCAGTCGAAATTGGTGAACATCCATTTATGCGGGTTGAAGCAGTAGCTGTCGGCGAGCTCCAGGCCACTATGGATGTAGCGAAATTCCGGGCACACGGCCGCGGTGCCCGCCATGGCCGCGTCCACGTGCATCCACAAACCCTGTTCCTGACAGATCCGACCGATGGCGGGCAAGGGATCCAGTGCGTTGGAGGAGGTGGTGCCCACGGTGGCGCAAACCAGACAGGGGACCAGCCCCTCGCGGCGATCGGCCTCGATCTGCTGCTCCAGGGCTGCGGGGCGCATGGCCAGGTTTTCATCGACATCGATCAGGCGCAAATTTTGGCGGCCCAGGCCGGCGATCATGGCTGCTTTCTCCACCGAGGAGTGCGCCTGGCTGGATGCGTAAGCAACCAGCCGGTCCTCCCAGCCGCGCTCGACACCCGCGTAGCCAAGGGCGCGCTCCCGGGCAGCCAGCAGGGCGCACAGGGTGGCGCTGGAGGCCGAGTCCTGGATCACCCCACCCCCCGATCCGCTGGATTTGAATTTGGCCGGCAGGTCGAGCAGATCGATGACCCAATCCAGCACATGGGTCTCCAGTTCGGTGCAGGCGGGGCTGGTAGCCCACAACATGCCCTGCACGCCGAGCCCGGCGGAGAGCAGTTCACCCAGGATGGCCGGCCCGGAGGTGTTGGCAGGGAAGAAGGCGAAGAAGTTGGGCGACTGCCAATGGGTAATGCCGGGCAGGATCAGTTGCTCCACATCCCGGAGCATGGCAGCAAAGTCCTCACCCTGCTCCGGTGGAGAGGGCGGCAGGGCGGCGCGAATCTCTCCTGGTTCTACCTGTGAGAGGACCGGGAATTGCTCAACTCGTTCGTAATAGTCGGCGATCCAATCCACCACAGCGCGGCCGTTGCGGCGGAATTCGTCGGGGGTCATGTGGTAGCTCAGGGTTTCGTTCACAAGTGCTCCTTGAGTCTGGAGAGGGGCAAGGTTACGGGTATCCTACCACCAGGCGGCGAGCGCTACAAGAGAAAAGGCGCAGAGGCAAAGAAAGTCCCTGGCACTTGCGTAAAAGGCGCCGGGGATTGTTATCGTTAAGCGGTTACGCACAGGTGTGAGTGAGCTTCGCCCTCAGGGAGTTAGAGACCAGGACAGATCCCAGGGGCCGGGTACGTAAACTGAAAGCGCATCGAAGGTGAAGCTGTACTCGCCGGGTAACAGGTCGAGACCCGCTCCGGTGGTCATGTCCGTGAAGAGGTAAATTGCAAGGCGGTCGTCCTCGGTTTGAGCCAGGCCGGCCCAACCGGTCTGGGGTAAGCCGTACGGCGTCTCGGATTGAGGGGGGTCGATTAGCTCTTGCACGGAGCCGTCCGGACGGGAGACCTGGCTGAAATGCACCTGGCTGAGGTGCCAGCCGTCTATCGCGGCCTCCTGGGGCGGACTGGAGAGCACCAGCTGGTAGAGCGGGTCGCTGGCGCTGCCCAGGCGGTGGATCTGAGCCTGGTCGAAATGCAGGGCGTAACCGCCGAGCTTAAGATTCAGGTCGATGCCCCACGGTTCGGTCACCCAGCGCGTGGCAGTCTGCGGCGCGCCGGGCAGACTCTGCAGTCGATCGGGGATGGCGTATGCCTCCTCGTGGAAGGAGAGCCCGGCGGGGATGGCAATCCGCATAACCCCTTCGGCGGGCGAAAACAGCGCGACCCCGGGGACGTGCAGGTTCAAACTCTCCGTGAGCGGTCCGGGCGGCGCGAAGACTATCCAGCCGGGCCCCCCTCCGCCCGGTTCTGCTGTCGGGGACCAATGGACATCCTGGGGTTGGCCCAGCCGGCGGGCCCACTGATCCTCCAGGTAGAGGTCCGGTTCTTGATCCGGGTAGAGATAGAAGGGAAACGGTTCGTTGCGAGGATCCTTGGAGAGGACACCCTGCAGGATCACTCCCTCCGGCAGGCCGGGCGCGCTGACGTGCATGGCGCTGATCCGGTCGCTGAACACCGCTTCATCGACTTGCAAGTTAACTCGGTTGTGAATCGCCTGAGCGTTCACGGGGCTCACCCGGCGCAACGACCCTGCAGAGCCACGCGCATTGGGCAGCCTCCAGCGCAGCTCCCAGGGGCCGAACAGGGAGATCTGCAGGCGGGGGACCGAGATGGCGATCTCGCCGTGTGGTTTGGAAATAAAAGTCAGTTCAACGTGCAGCTCGCCGGTCTGCGGATCACCCTGGGAGCCTGTGCCGCGTAAATCGGGATGTCCCACCTCGATATCGGCGAAGTTGATCTGCACGTCTTGAGGCCCTTCAACCTGCAAGTTAAGCAGCAGCTGGTAGGCCTCTCCGGATTCGGTGATATCAGCAGCGTCCGGCGCGGCGATCAAACGGGCCTCCTGGAAATGCAGGCTATAATCGCCTGATTCGAGCCGGCGATCCAGCTGCCAGGTCTGGCCCACCAGCGGATCCTCTCCTAGGTTGATGGTGAAACCTTGATCGAAGGGCACTGAAAAACCTAGCGATTCGACGGTGAAGATGCCTTCCTGGGCCGCCAATGAGAGGGGCGCGAAAGTATCGGTATAGATCTGCGAACGCAGGTCAGGTGTTGGAGACGGCTGTCCAACTCCGTTCTCCTCCTGCACTACGATGGCTTGCTCGACGGCGACGCCGGCGCCGGAGGCGCTGGGGAAGTAATAAGAATGACCGAGGTCGTCGCGCAGATTGGTGCTCGGTGTGTTCTCCCAGAACCAGTCAGGGTTCTCCCAGCTGTACTCCACCAGTAAGCCGGTCTCGGTTGGGCCCTGCGCTACCTGCAGAAAGCGTACGCTGACGCCCTTTAAACTGACCGGGTCGAGCGTGGGCGTGTAAGGCTGGGGGTAGAGATCCCCTGTAGGTTCGCCCGAGGCAGGCCGCAGCTGCAAGGGCACCCGCCAGTTTTGGGCGGCTGCCTCGGGCCTGGCATAAGGCAAGTGATTGAGGGAGAGGGTAAGCTCGCTGATCCCTTCCGGGAGGGCGGGGAATTCGATCTCGCCGGTACGTGAGTCGGAATTCAGCTCCCACCCCGTCGCCTGCAAACGCGCATCGTCCGGCAGCAGCAGATAGGCTTCAAGTTCGAATTCAACATCCTCTAACTCGAACCAGGACAAGAAATCTTCCTGAGTTAAGCCTTGCAACGAGTAGCGGAGGCGGGTGCGGCCCGGTTCGGCCAACAGCTCGTCGATCTGCAAGCGCACCCCATCCTGGGAGACGGCAGCCGGCGCGGCCAGCACGCGCGCGTGTTCTAGATCCACAAAGCCCATGCCGGGCACGTAGCCGAGCAGGCGCTGGGCGCTCGCCAGCACCCGGCGCGGCCCGATGGCGAGCAACGCCAGGATGGCGAGCAGGAGCAAGCCCAGGGATACCAGCTGCCAGGCTGGAACCCACCGCAGCTTGGCGAAGGCCTCTCGTATCCGTTGGGGTAACGGCGCGGCGTTGGGTCGCCGGGCATGCAGTTCTCGCTCCAGCTGGGCGACGAACGCCGGCGAGGGGGCCGGATCGGCGAAATAAGCCCGCAGAGCAGCTTCGAGTTCCGGGGATACCTGGGAAAATTCGCGTTCGTTCATGATTTGTACTCGTCCCAGTCATTTTCGAGCTGGCGCAGCAGGCGGTGGACAGCCATCTTGACCGCGCCTTCGCTGCTTCCCAGCACATGAGCGATCTGTCGATAGGTCAGCCCGGCGGAGAAGCGCAAGTTGAGCAGCTCGCGCTGTTCCTCGTTCAATCCGGCTAACAGCCCGCCCAATTGAGCCAGGCGTTCATCCCGGACGAGGCCGTCGAGAGGGTCATCCTCCTGGCCGAGGTCGGGGTAGACCTCCTCGAGGGCAACCCGCGGGTCCTGGCGACGGTAGTGGGCGATGACTTTGCGCCGGGCAATGGTGAACAGCCAGGCGGGAAAGTCGCCTTGTTCACGATAGCGGTCCAGGCTTTCCAGCACCGCAGTGAACACCTGGGAGGTCAGGTCTTCAGCCTCTTGGTAGCTGCTGACACGATGGTACAGGTAGCGGTAAACCGGCGTAACGTAGCGGCGGTAGAGCGCGGCAAAGGCTTTTGGGTCGCGGCGGGCGGCGGCGACCAGATCGGCGTCGCTGGCTTGCTGCGTGAGTTCGGGTAGAGAGGTCAGGGCGCTTTGCATGCTTGCTCCGCGATATGGGTTCTACATTGTATATCGCGAAATTGAGAAAATGGTAACAAAAATGAGCGCCGAGTGCTCAGGGCGCACGGCGCACGAATGGGTAGAGCGGGTGTTTGGGCGGCCTTCGCCCGCCCAAACACCCGCATTTCTCTTTTATCTTGCGGTAAATACCAGTTTGTATAAAAACTTGTCGTAGCGATCGTAGCGGAAACGCGGTCTGGAGGGTGCGGGCGATGATGGCGAGGGCGGCTCCTCGCTGCGCCAGTTGCGGGCCAGCTGAACCCAGACCAGGGCGATGAAGGCCAACCCGGCGGCGGTGGGGATGGTCAGCGGATGCCGAGGCAGGATCGCCAGCCCGAGGAAAGTAAGCGCCGCGTGGGCCACCGCCAGGTCTGCCGGGACGGGCACCTCGGGCCGTCTAGGTGTCCCGGCGCGCAGCCGCGCGAGCAGCCATTGGAAACGATTGGCCGGTTTGAGCTGCTCCTCAGCTTTTGTTCCTATGTTCAGGTCGTCGAGCATATGCCTCTCTCTCTATATTCCTTAATTTGATTGTAGCACAAATGTTCTGTAGCTGATATTAGGGATTTCCCTATCTTGCCGAGAAGCGAAGGTCTCTTTAGCCCGAAGTCCCTGGAGCAGGATGATAAAATGGGCAACAGCCGTTTGAAAAATAGATCCCCCGGACGGGAGACAACGATGACTGATTTACCGGCAGACAAGGAAAGCCGGCTGGAACTGAGCGCATACGACCAGGCTGTGCTGGAGGGGGAACACGGCCCGGCAGCGCAGCTGGCGATGTCCATCGTGACGCGCATGGCGCGGGTTTTCGACGCCCCGGCGTTGATGGACATCAGCGGGGCGCATATCGACAGCACGATCTACATCGGTGAAGCCGGGCTGGAATTCGCCGAGCGGCTGGCGGGTCTGGGGGCGCAGGTGGTGGTGCCCACCACGTTGAACGTGAGCGGGGTGGACGAGCGCGGCTGGCAGGATTGGGCCGTGCCGCGGGATTGGGCGGAGAAAGCCCGCCGCCAGATGGTCGCTTACCAGGGCATGGGGTGCGCACCCACCTGGACCTGCGCGCCCTACCAAACCGAGCTGCGCCCGGCCTTCGGGCAGCAGGTCGCCTGGGGTGAATCCAACGCCATCGTCTTCGCCAACTCGGTGCTGGGGGCGCGCACCGAGCGCTACCCCGACCTGCTCGATATCTGCTGCGCCATCACCGGCAGGGTGCCAGCTCGCGGGCTGCACCTCACCGAGAACCGCGCCGGCGGAATCTTGATGCGGCTGGTGGATGTGCCGGTAGAAGTCCAGAGAGAGGACAGCTTCTACCCGGTTTTAGGTCACCTGATGGGCAAGATCGCCCAGGACAAGGTGCCGGTGGTAGACGGGCTGTCGGTGGAACCGGCGGAAGACCAGCTCAAAGCTTTGGGCGCAGCGGCAGCTTCCTCCGGCACGGTGGCGCTCTTCCACCTCGTCGGGATGACGCCGGAAGCGCCCACCCTGGAAGCTGCTTTCCAGGGTCGCCCGCCGCAGCGCGAGCTGGCGGTGGACATGGACCGTTTACGGGAGGCTCGGCGCGAGCTGACCACAGCTGCTGGTCAGGACCTGGACATGGTCGTCCTGGGCAGCCCGCATTTTTCCCTGGCGGAGTTCAAACAACTGGCTCCCTTGCTGGCGGGACGGCGCGCCCATCCGGGGGTGAAATTCCTGGTCACCACCAGCCGGGCGATGGCCCACCTGGCGGAACGGGCCGGCTATCTGCAGGCTTTGAAGGATTTCGGCGGGCAGGTCACGGTGGATACCTGCATCCTGGCCTCGCCAATGCTGCCCGAGCAGGTCAGGCTGCTGATGACCAACTCGGCCAAGTATGCCTACTACGCGCCGGGATTGCTGAACACGGAAGTGACTTTTGGGGGATTGGAAGACTGCGTGCGCTCTGCGGTCGCCGGACAGGTGCTGCGAGAGGAGGGGAGATGGGCCGGCTGATGCGCGGGAAGGTGGTCATCCCCGGGCAGGCGCAGGGCCGGGCGCTGGTCAGCAGCGAGCCGCTTTCCTTCTGGGGCGGCTACGACCACGCCAGCGGCGAGATCATCGACCGGCGGCATCCGCTCTCCGGGGAGATCAGTGCGGGGAGGATCCTGGCTGTGCCCTTCACGCGCGGCTCGTCCACCACCACTGCCGTGCTGCTCGAAGCGGTCAAGGCCGGCACCGCGCCGGCGGCCATCCTGACCACCGGCGTGGATGCCTTCTTCGCGCTGGCTTCGATCGTCGCCGACGAACTGTACGGCGATCCTTTTCCCCTGGTCGTCTTAGACAGAGTTGATTTCGCTGCCCTGCGCAGCGGGGAATGGCTCAGCGTAGAACCGGACGGGACGGTTTCAAGGGCAGGGCCCTAACGTATCTCCGTGGTTGCGCAGGTGGGCCTGGACCGCCGGTTCGCCTACCGTGATCGTATGGGCGTTGTCCGGGTTCCCGGGGGGCCGGTGGCAGATGGTCACTTTCCCGGTTGCGTCTCCGGTATCATCCTCATCTTCATCGCCGGGCGGTTCGCCGATGCCGTCGTCCAGGTCGTGCAGGACGACGATCTTGACGACCTGCAAGGAACCGTCTTCCTCGAAGCACAGGGTGATTAACAGCACGCTGCCAGAGTTGATCTCGCCTTCAATCTCGACGTCATCGTCGATCAGGAGGGCTGGCCAGTTCAGCAAGACGATCTCGCCATCCTCAACGCTCAGGACTACGTCGCTGATGATCAGGCAGCCACCAGTGAGGGATCCTTCCAGGGATTGGATGCGGGTAGCCCGCCAGCTGCCGTTCGGAAGCAGGAGCACCTCCACGCGAACCAGATCGCCTACTTCAATGCCGGCCTCGATTGTGGTTGCTTCGTCCACCAGCAGGGGCACTCCATTAACAATCCATGGCTCGGTGCTCTCCACCAGCCCGAATAAGACTGCCTTGAGTGTTAGATCCCCCTCGATCTCCTCGTCTTTTTCGATAACCTGCGCCAGCCAGGCGCCGTCCGATTGAATTTCGCCCGTTACTTCGACCAGGTCGCCCACCTGGACGCCTGCATCGATGCGGGTGTCCTCGTTGACCTCCAGGTCAACGCCGGCGATCACCCAAGGGGAGATGTTTTCGACCACCCCACTGAAGTCGAAGGTCGGGGTATCTACGTCCGTAGCTCGTATTGCCAGGGCTAACCAGGTGCCGTCGGCCAGGACGACGCCTTCAACGGTAACTGCTGAACCGACCTCGGGCGCTCCCTCGATTTCTGTGGCCGCGATCACGGTCAGCAGGCGACTCGATACGGTCCAGGTGTCCTCTTCGATCGCATCTACCGTGCCGTCAAACTCGAAGGGGTTGACCAGCTCCGTCTCTTGAGCGGGGGTCACTTTCTCGGCGATCAACTGGCCCTCATCCAGGCTGCCGGTGACCTGTACGTAATCCCCCGGTGCAGCAGACCCGTCGAGCGTGGTCCCCTGGGCCAGGAGAATCTGCCTGCCGTCCAGTTCCAGCGATGAGCTGTCCAGGGAATCCAGACGACCGGATAGAGCAAACCCCGTTTCGGCTGCGCCGCGGCTCACCAGGATCATGTCCACCTGGCGAACTTGCGGCTCTACAGCAAGAGTGTCTGGCGCCTTTGCAGGGGTCTCGGTCTCAGGCTTTTTATCCTGGCGAGCGCTCTCCAGCGCTGCCCCAACAGCCGTCGATTCCGTAGCCAGTTCCGTGTGTTGCGAGGCCCGATTACCGATCAGCCAGGTCGCGCCGGCAATCCCGGCGGCGACGAAAACGCATAAGAACACGATCAGGATTGCCGGGACCAACCATTTCAATATCGACGTATCTCTTTGTCGCATAGCTGCCTCCACATTATTCACGAGCATAACCCGCGCCCGGCCCTCTCCCAGGCGGCTTGGGAGTTCACTCGTTAGGACGAACGTATGCGCTCGACGTTACACGTCGAGAAAACCCTTAACCGGGATTTAAACTCGGGGTTAGTGGATGGAGGATGCTTGAGATCTTGTTCGTTCGCAGGGCAACTCAGGAACGATGGGTTACAGCGATACCCTTTCGGCCAGGCGGGCCATTTCTCGGATGGGGTCGTAATCGGCGTCGGTTACCGCGACGAACCGGGCGACCTGGGCGCGGGCGAGCAGATCGCTGGCGCGCGGATCCCGGTGCATACTCAGCAGAGCCTCGCGGAGAGCCGTGCGCAGGCCCGTATCCACATCCACGCGCACCACCCAGGGAGGGATCGGGCTGGGTCCCCAGGTGGCGACCGTGCGGATGGATCTGGCAATGCGCGGGTCCTCGGCGATGGCCAGCTCGAGCACGGTGCTATCAATGGCTGAGGCGTCCACGCGGCGCGCCAGGATCAGATCCAGCGCGGTCAGGTGCGCGCCGGCGGCGATGACTTCACCAAAGAATTCACCGTTTTCCCCCATTTTGGCAAGCTGGTAACAGGTCAGGTTGTAACCCGAGTGGGAATTGGGCTCGTTGTAAGCCCAGGAAGCCCCGCGCAGGTCGAGGAAAGATCGGAAGGGGCTGTCGCGGTGCACGGTCACGTCCGAGAAGTACACCGGGTGATTTTGATATCGAGGGGCGCGCATCACCGGCGCAGCGAGCAGCTCGATTTGCGGTTGGAGCCGGGCTACCTTGCGCACGTAAGGCAGCCCGCAGATCCAGCCGGCCTGCACTTCACCGGCGTCGAGCATGCGCTCGCGGTCCGACCAGGGAGGATCGCTGACGAAATCGATCGGCAAACCTAGCCGTTCCGATAAATACTCGGCGACGGTCCGGGGGAAGAAATCGGCGTTGGGGGATTGGATAGAGGTGATTTTAAGGGTTTCCATTACGGAAAAACGGGTCCGGGTTGCGTTGATAGGGATAGCAGAGCATTTCTCTGCCAGTGTGGATTATCGTAGATCGCTCCTGGAGAGCGAAAGGACCCCAATCATGTCTACAGAAGTCCTCGCCGATATGATCCAGGCGGAGGTAGGCGACAACGCCAGCGGACAGATCGCCGTCGGCAAGCACATCGTGCAGATCGGCGACTTTCACGGTGTGCTAATTGTACCCTCAGAGAGCCCGGAGCCAGCCTCACCCCGCCTCAGGCCCGCGCCGGTGCGGCTGCTGCCGCGCCCGTTCCCGGACCTGCTCGACCGCGAGTCTGAGAGCAGCGCAGCGACGCAGGCGCTACAATCCGGTCAGCTGGTAGCGTTGAAGGGCGAACCCGGGATTGGCAAGACGGCCCTGGCGCGCTTCTTGGCTTACCAACCGGTCGCCGACGCTTTTCCCGGAGGCGTGGTTTATTTGCCCGTGCGCCACATCCCGGCGGAAGATCTGCTGCTGGAGCTCTTCGACGCCTTCTACGAGCGCGAACCCAACGTGATGCCCACCGCAACCCAGATCCGGCATGCACTGCAGTCGATCCGCGCCCTGGTCATCCTGGATGACCTGGAACTGGATCGGGAGGATGTGGAGCTGTTGTTCGACGCTGCGCCGCAAAGCACCTTCCTGCTGTCCGCTTCCCGATCCCTGCCCTCAGCGGCAGGCCGCTTGATCCAGCTGCGCGGCCTGCCGATGGAGGAAGCGACGGACTTGGCCGGGCGCATCATGGGACGCCAGTTCGACGAAGCCGAACGCGCCGCGGTCCGGGAGATTTGCACTACGCTGCAGGGACACCCACTGCGCATCATCCAGACCATCGCCAGGGCGAAGGAAGAAAACCTGTCCCTGGCCCAGGTTGCGCGAACGTTGAAAGCGGGGGAAGCGGATGAGCGCCGCAGATGGGGGCTACTGGCGCTGCCCGAGAAGTCCCGGCGCGCCCTGGCTGCGCTCGCCGCCCTGAACGGCGCACCGATTAACTCCCAGCATCTACTCAGCCTGGCCGGAGTCGACGAGAACGGTTCTGCGATCGAAGACCTGCTGCGGCGCGGCTTGCTGGAACGTGAGGACCAGGAACTGCGCCTGTCCGGGGATCTGGGCGAGGTTCTGCGCCAGATCTGGGA
Source organism: uncultured Anaerolineaceae bacterium (assembly GCA_964400875.1). Lineage (GTDB taxonomy): Bacteria > Chloroflexota > Anaerolineae > Anaerolineales > UBA4823 > CAYNWK01. The sequence goes on from CAYNWK010000008.1 coordinate 24,124, forward strand.
CCTGTCGCCCTGGGGTGAACGCCTGGTCGATCATTTCCTCGATTGGGCGGCCATTCACGGAGGCGTTGCCCAAGAGGTTGCCGCGCAGGTCGAAGCCTTGCAAGCGGCGATCGACTGGGCCGGCGAACTGGAGCGCTGGCGCGATCAGCTGCGCCTGGTGCGCTCGCTGGAGGGGGCGCTGGCATTGAGCTCGCGCTGGGGCGCCTGGGCGCAGACGCTGCAGTCGGCCTTAACGGCCGCCCGCCAGGCCGGCGATCCGCTCGTCCAGGCCTGGGCGCTGCACCAACTTGGCAGCCGGTCCCTCGCCCTGGGCGATCTGTCCAGCGCCCGCCAGGGGTTGGTCAGCGCGCTGCGCTTGCGCGAAGCCATGGGCGATGCAACAGGGGCGGCTTTCACCCGCCACAACCTGAAAATGCTGCTCGGCGCCCCGCCTTCCGGCAAGCCTCCGGAGAAGCCACCGCGGAAACTTCCCATGGACGGCGGCGGATCAGCGGGATTGCCGCTGCCCTCCGGGATGTTTTTGCTCGCCCTCGCCAGCGCGCTGCTGCTTGGCTCGGTTCTGGCATTCCGGGTCGGGGAGGTGGTGGCCAAGGCCCTGGTAGTCGCTACATCGCAGCCGACGCTCACGTCGAGCCCAACCGCGTCGCTAACGCCCAGCCGCACGCCCACGGCGAGGTATACGCCAACGCCTACCGCCTCGGACACGGCGACGCCGACCCCGTCCGCTTCACCGGCGCCCACGGATACGCCGATCCCAACCGATACGGCGACCTGGACACCGACCTTCACCTTCACGCCCACGGACCAGCCCACGCTGACGGATACACCCCGGCCTACGGAGACGCCTACTTCAACGCTTACCCCAACGCCAACAGACACACCGACGCCTACCACAACGCTGACGCCGACCGATCCCGCGCCCGATCCTCCGGTCGATCTGTTGGTCCGGGACTCCTGTTCGGAAGGTCTATACTACGTGGCGCTGGTGTGGGTCGACCAGGCGGAGAATGAAGAAGGGTATGTGGTCTTCCGGGAAGGTCAGGCGATCGCTGAACTCGAACCAAACTCCGACTTTTATGAGGAGTGGCTCAAGCAATCCGGCCGGTACACCTACGGCGTCCAGGCTTACAACCAGTGGGGCGAGTCGGAGATGGCGGAAACCGTTTCAAAAGGCTGTTGGTCGTTCGAAGATATCCTGCCAACGCTGGTCCCGGTCTTACCAATCGATCCGATCTGGCCGATCGTACCGACCGTTCCCAGTATTCCGTGACGAACGGTTTGCACCGCGGGCGCGTTGAAAAAAAACCTCGTAGGTTCCGAACCTACGAGGTTTTTATATGTTGACCGCGTTAGCAGGTAGCTTGAGTCTTCGAGGTTACAACGGCCAATCGCGCAGGATGCGCTCGGTCTCTTCCATGTGGCCGCTCTCGTCGCGCACCATATCCTCGAGCTGGACGGACAACCCCTTGTCGCCGTACTCGTCGGCCTGTTCAGCCCGCCGAGTGTAATCTGCAACCGCCTGTTTCTCGGCCTCCTGTACAGCCTGGAGCATCTTGCGGTTGGAATCCGCGGCAGGCACCGCGCGCGGTTGGGTGGTCGGTTCACCGTCCAGAGCGACGATCTTGTTCGCCAGGAACTGCGCGTGGCCTTGTTCGTCGGCCACCTCGGTCAGGAAGAAATTGACCAGCTGCGGCCGGAATGGGCCGGTGGCTTTGGCTGCGTAGGTGATGTACTGGATGATGGCGCTGAGCTCGCCAGCCAGGTCCTCGTTCAAGTGATCGATTAGCTTTTGCTTGTCCATACTCGTTCCTTTCTAAGCCCTCCATAATTGTGGAATACTGTAGAATGTCGCCTGCGCGCTGACCCAGGAAAACGGATCATTCGCAGTCCAGGCAGTACTCCTGAGCCCCCTACTATTATAAGCCAAACGATTCTAAGATGCGGGACACGGTCTGCTCAACGGACAGCTGGCTGGTGTCGATCACCAACCAGCCAGGGGCAAAATCGCCTTCTTCGGCAAAGGACTGGTGGGTACGGCGGATGGTTTCAGCCAGGACTTCGGTGTCAAAATTTTTATTCTGGCGTGATCGGTTGCGCTCGAGGGCGGTTTCCAGGTCGGGTTGGAGCAAGATCTTGTAGACTTCCTCGCGGGCCAGCCGCGGTTCGTAGAGCGACTGGGCTTCCTGCAAGGAGATTACATCGTCGATGGCGACAGTAAACCCCTCCCGGGCATACAGGCGCGCCGTTTGCAGGGTGGCCTGCCTGGCGAGGCGAAACTGGCGGCTGGTCTCGTCGGTCCATTCAGGGATAGGGTGGGCGATGCCGGAGACGACGAAGGCGCGCAGCTCGTCAACCGGCAGGTGTAAGCCGGTGGGAAAATGCTGGAGCAAGGCGCAGGCTACCGAGGATTTGCCGCTTCCGGGAACGCCGGTGAGTATGAAAATTTTGCTCATAGGTTTTATTTCGCTTTTCCGTGTCTGGTTGATTGGTCGGGGGAGCTGTCGTCGACGGGTCTCTCTCTCAGCAGCAGGGGGTTGGTGAGATTACCGGATAGGTTCACTGCAGGCGTCATACATACGGATTTCCGCCTGAGCGGCCGGTGAATTGGGGTATTCCATCGAGAACAACGTCCAAATCATGGTATCGCGCGGTTTCCCATCCGGGGAGCGGTCGCGCCGACGCAGCGTGGCTTCATGGGTGAAACCGAGCTTACGGGGGACCGCCGCGCTGCGCAGATTGATCGGGTCGCAGTGGATCTCCACCCGATCCACCGCCTGAAGCTCAAAAGCGACTTTTGTCAGGGCAGCAGCCACCTCGGTCGCCAGCCCCTGGCTGAGGCGCCCCTGGTCGATCCAGTATCCGATCTCGCTAGCTCCTTTTCCGAGACGGGTGTGCAAGCCAGCGCCGCCAAGCACAGCTGTTTCTTGAAGGTTGAAAATGCCGTAGAGGTAATCGCGGTCTAAATCGAACTTGCCTCGAAACTGGCGCAGCAGCTCAACCCGATCGGGGATCGTCTTGGGTTCCTCCGCAATCCAGGGCATCCACGGCTTGAGGTGCTCGATGTTTTCCAGAATGGCTTTGTGGAACAGACCGGCGTCACCCGGGTTCCAGCAGCGGACGATCAACCTCTTCGTCCGGATGCGGTAGGCCGGGCTAGAGACCCGCTTTCCCTCCCCGTCCTGGCTCATCTCAACCTCCATTATATAGGATAAAACCGGGCTTGTTGGAGGGTTCGAGTTCTTTCATAACTTGAATTGTATGAAGCGTCCGGGTTACGCTTCAGCCTCAATCAATTCGATCTGGTGACCGTCCGGGTCGCGCAGGTAGGCCGAACGACCCCAGTAGAAGTCCTGGGGCGGGACCTCCAGCTTCAAACCGGCAGCGGTCAGCGCCTCGCAGGCGCCATCCAGGTCGTCGACCTCGAAGGCGGTATGGTCTTCCGGCGGCAGATCGCCCTCGCCTGGCGTGTAGGCGGCGTGGATAAAGACTTTGGTCCCGTCCACCATGAAGATCGCCATATCCTCGGACTGCGCAACGGGTTCGACGCCGAGCAGCTGCCGGTAAAAACGAGACATTCCCCCCACATCATCGGTGAAATAAGCCAGTTCAACCAATCGCTTCATTTGCTGCCTTCGCTTTCTCATGTAGTTCGCGCATCGTCGTTTCAACTTCGCCCAGGCTGCCAGGCTCCAGCGAAACGGCGGTTTGCAGGGTTTCGTAAGCCTCGGACCAGGCTTGGCGTTCCCGCTGGATGGAGGCCAGCCCGAAGTACGGCCGCGCTACGCGCTTGTCAACATGGATTGCCTGGCGATAGGCCTGCTCAGCTTCGTCCAAATCACCATCTTGCCTGAGGATATCCCCGAGGGTCGCATACGCCAGGATGCTCAGATCGGGGGCGATACCGGGTATTTCAGCGACCTCACGAAGAATAGCGCAGGCGCGTTCCGACTCGCCTTGCATGGCCAGCGCGACAGCCTGCGTGACGCGCATACCGGGAGGGAGATCGTCTTTCTCCGCTTCGATCTGAGCGATGATCTTCAAGCTTTTAGCGTAGTCTTCCTGATCGTTGTAAATATCAGCGTTCAGTTCTAGGGCTGCAAGTCGCAGCTCTGGGAAACGCTCGGCGACATTTTCGTTGAGCGCGATCAAAGCCGCATAATCTCCCTTGGCCTGGAGCAGGTACCGCCAAGTCTGGATAAGGTTTTTGGGGGTTTGATCTCCGCTGCCGAAAGGCAGAAGCAAGCCTTCTGCTTCCTGCAGCTCTCCAATCTCAATCAGCATTTGCGCTTCCCCCGCCAGACTCAGTTCAGCGTATTCTGGATTGCGCTCGCGCAGGGTGATAAATTCGGTGCGGGCTTGGGCGTAATCGCCCAGATTCTGAAGGGTGCGGGCCAAGGCGAGACGAAGAATTGCATTCTCCGGGTTCTTTTCGAGCGCCTGGCGAAAAGCCTGCACCTGACTCGGGCCGAATTGCGCCAGGATCTCCTTCTGGAGGCGATAGTATGTGCTCATCAAGCCGGGCGCGATCTCCTCGGCCTGCGCAATAGCCGCATTCAGATCTTCGGTTTTTCCCTGGCCGGTCAGGTATTGATCCAGGGCAATGATGATCTCCAGGTGATCGGGGTAAGCTTTTAATTCATCCAGCAGCCCTTTCGTACTGTGATTGCGCTGCAGGAGCAGACTCGCCAGAGTGGTCCTGATTTGCGCTTCGGTCGCGTAGCTGGTGCGGCCGAGGCTGGCGGCGTCACGACGCAGATCCTCCTCTTTCCCCAGCATTGCATAAATCGTACAGGCTTCCTGGATCGCCTTGCTCGAGTCGCCGAAAATCGTGAGCAGCTGCCGGCCGAGCTTTAAAGCCTCGTCTGGTTCGCCAAGCCTGATCAGCAGGCCGGCGAGGAAGGAGCGTACTTTGATCATCGCCGCCTGGTTCAATGTGCTGGGATCCGCGGTGTAAACCAGCAGCTCCAGGATATCGCGAGCTTCCTTGTTGCGACCAAGCAGGAATGACCCTTCAGCCCTGGCGATCCTAGCATATGGCCCTAGCTCACGTTCTTTTTCAATCGAGTCCAGGTATTCCAAGGCCGCACCCGGTTCTTTTTCTTTGAAGTAAGTGGACGCGATCATCTGATCAACCAGGTCTTGAGTCCAAGGCTGGTGATCCAAGAGACTTCTCAGCACTCTGCGCGCCTGGTCGAATTCGCCCTTGGTGGCATGATACTCGCTCAGCATAACAAAGCTGTCGATGGGCGGCGCAGGACTTTTGACGACGCCTTGAAGCAGCTTGGCAGCTGGTTCCAGCTGGTTGTTCTTAAAGTAGCCGATCGCCAGCTTGGTATCGCACAACCACTTCAGGTCGGGCCAATTTTTATTGATCAGGGCGGTGACGTTTTGGAGATTCTCCAGATCGCCCCTGTGCGCGGCAACTTCCGCGGCAAGCAGGGCCGGGATGCGCGCGGTAGTTTCGGGATCCTCCAGCACACCGTTGATCAGACGGTTGTAGGCGCCACGATCGTTGAGCACGGAGTCGACTAAGCTGGTATCCAAGAGGTGCGCCTGCATGGTTCCCCGCTGGCTGAGGTCTTCCAGAAATTCTTCTACATGCCCCAGCTGGATCATCAGGTCGTCATGATAGCTTTGAGCGCGCTCGTCCCCCGGAGCTTGCTCCAAAACGGCATCAATTTGGATTAACGCCTGCTCGTAGGCCTCATCCTCGATGAGCAGCTCTGCTAGAATCATGCGCGCGTTTGCATTTTGTTGAGGATAGTCAAGTATGACTTTGGTAAGCTGCTCGATGGCCTCCTCGCGCCGGTTCTGTTTCAGAGCGAGTTCGGCAGCGGCTGTACGCAGCTCGACCGCATCGGGGTAGTTTTCCTGGGCCTCGGCAAGGATTTCAGCAGCGGAGCGCAAATCACCTGCAAGCAGCATAGTTTCCACGAGCAAGGCGAGGTTGGTAGCGCCATCCTCAGCGGAGACCGCTTTGCGGGAAAGCTCGACCGCCAGGGTGTGCAGCCCGATCTGGCTCGCGATCCGCGCGCCGCCGTAATACAGGCTGCTTGCCAGGCCGGATTCATCATTGTTGGCGGCGTGATCGCCCAGCTGTTCGATAAAAACGACCGACTCCTTCGACCAGCGGCGCAAACTGAGATCGGCTAAAGTGGCCTTCAACCGGTGGGAGTGTTCATCAAGCGTTTCGGGCAAGTCCGCTTGTTCGCAGTAGCGCGACAGGGTATACAGGTATACGTCTTGCAGATCGCTGATCCCGGCGGCGATCTCGTCGAGCAGGTAATCCTCGGCTTGCTTCGCAGAGACTTCCACGATGCTGGAAAGAGCTGCGGTGACGTATTCGAGCCGGCCGTTGAAATAAGGCTGACCGGTTTTTTCGATCTCGTCCGTCAAACTCTGGTTGTACGCTTCGAAGGCGCTGGCGTAGGTCTTGCGGACGGCCTGCGGATCGAGGTCCATACGCTGAGGTTTTAATAACTTGCGGATGGCGTCGTGACAGCGCCAGCGGCCCATCTCCAGGGATTTGACGAAAGTCCAGGCGACCATCTCTTGAAAAGCTGCCGCGCCGATCTCCTCTCCGTAGATGGCGCGCAGCAAACCCAGGTCAAACCACTCGAAAAGCGCCAGGTCGGCGGCGGTCTGGCGTGCGGTGGGGTTCTGGAAGCGGGCGATGACCCGGTCGTAGATCCATTGGGTCCGGGCGCTTTCGTCTAATTCCGCGATCGCGCTCCGAAAATCCTGCAGCGCGAAGCCGCCGCCTCGCCAGGACAGGTCTTCCAGGATCATGCCGACCAGCAGGGGGTGGCCGGACGAGAACTCAAACAGCGTCCGCTGCGCCTCCTGGTCGTCAACCCCTATTTTTTGCAGCAATTTGGTGGTTTCCGCTTCGGTAAACGAATCGAGTTGGAAGTACAGCTTTTCGTGGGGGGCGAAAGTTGATTGAGGGGTTTCCTGACCGGTCAGATAAAGTCGGAAACCGGGAAACCCGGCGCGCAGGCGCGGGATCAGCTCGTCGAAGATGAATTTACTCAGCTCGGGGTTGGCCAGATTCTCGCTCTCATCCAGAAACAAGACCCACACCTGGCCGGAGAGTGGGGAGAGGGAATCGTCCAGTGCTTCCAGGTGGCGCTCGCGTTTATCACGCTCGGCAGTGTCGGCGTATTCACCCAGGTTGAGAGTGAACTCGCCGGATTGGGTGGCATCCCGAACCGACCCTCCCAGGCTGGCTTTCATCGTTGTGGTGGGAGCGTAAGTCAGATTGACCAGGGAGTTGCGCTGCGCCTCGGCGTCCAGCCCGGCGATGCGCTTGGCGTAAGATCTGAAAATGTCCCGGTCAAGCTGCGCTGCCAGTCGATGCAGGAAATCCAACGCTCTGAGGCTGGGGGAAAGGTTGATTTTAGCGCTAGCGATCTCCCGGCAGCGATTCTCCCTGAGCCAATCAACTAACAGGGATTTTCCCGTGCCGGAGATCCCCTGGACCAGCATCATCCACTTGGGGCTGCGCGGTTTGAGCAACTTTTCAAAGGCGCGGATTTGTTCTCCACGACCGGCGAAATCTTCGAGCGGGTCGAAGGAAGGCATCAACCGTCCTTTTTCTCGGTTTGCTTCACGTCATGCAGCTGCCCGCCTTCCTCGGCGGCCATCTTCATGGACGCTGCGCCGGAAGCGTCCTGCTGGGCAGCTTTTTCGATCTTCGAGCCTTTTCCGGACGCGGACATCTCCATCGAAGCCCCAACCTTCTTGGAGGAACCGGTTTGTACTTCTTTGTCGCCCCATCGCGCTCTAAAATTCCGGTTCAGGATCAGGGCGACCACGACAGCCACGATCAGACCCGCGACGATCAATAATGCTACGTTTTCGGTCATGGGGGCCTCCTATGAAGTTGGCAGCTTGCAATGGATTTACCAGGGTCCGCTATAGGATGCGATGAGCCAGGGAGATTGTTGGCGTGCGAGGCGCGCCCAAACTCGAAGGCATGCAAAGTAGCGCGGCTTCCAGAAATACAGATAGGATAGATTATATCCGAATTACGGGCCTGCTGCCGAGAATTGAAAGGGGGAATTTTTGCAGCTGAACGGAGCTGTGAGGTTATCCGTGCCGGAAGTCGTCGCGCGCCTCATCGGGGTGCAGGCCGAGAGGTTCCCCAGCGACCTGCACGCCCAGGCCATTGACCGTGCGGTTGGCGTAAGCGAAATAGGCTGCCACCTGGTTGAGGTCTAGGATGGCTGCGTCGTCCAATCCGGCGGCGCGCAGCGGTTCCAGGTCTCCGGGCTGCATCTCAGCGGGGGAGAGGGTCAGTTTAGCGGCGTAAGCGCACATCGCCCGTTCGCGCCCGGTTAGCAGATCCTCCGGCGCCTTGCCGGCGGCGGCTTCGGTCAGCCTCTCTGCCAAGGAGGCGTCGCCCAGGTGGCGGGCCAGGCCGGCGCGGTGATGTTGGACGCAATAGTCGCAGCCGTTGAGCCGGGATACCAGCACCCCGACCAACTCTCGTTCGCGATAGGAGAGCCCACTCGGCTGGCTGTGCAGGCTGGCTTTGTACAGCTCGAGGTGGGCGCGCAGCGTGCGCGGGCGCAGGCTGTGGATCCGCAGGATATTGTCGACGTGTCCGCCGGGAGTTTTGACTTGACCGTAAAGCTTTTTTAATTGCCCCCTGGCGTCTGACACCGAGATAGTCTCGATCCAGGCCATGGTATTCTCCTCGCGTAATTTTGCTGACAGCCAAGGCTTGTTCACCCTGATAGGTTAAGGATCTTCATTCTAACACTGCAAACCTTGTAGCTATAGAACTTGCGCTTTAGAGGGAAGGAAGGGGTGTTTGGGCGGGCCTTCCCTCCCGAACACCCCTACTCTCTCGGAGTGCTGCGTAACTCCTCAGCTAATCGCGCGCTCCGGCATGCAGGCGACCGGCTGCGCTGTGGCGCGCTCGGTTGGCGGGGACCACCTGGGTGGCTTTGGCCAGACCGAAGAGCGGCATATTGTTGTAGACGCTCTCGTAATCCCCGGGACGCACCCGGTAGGTTTCATGCCAGATGCCAACGTCGCCGGCGCTGCCGATGGCGCGGTTGAAGGCGGCCCAGGCCGGCAGATGCTCGGAGCTCTTGTCCCGCGCGTAGCGCTCGAGGTGCTCGAAGGAGCGCCAGTACTGCACCATGATGGTCGGGTTGCCAAACCAGGATTCGACCCCAAGCAAACTGTCTCCTGATTCCTGGCTGAGCTCCCGGATCATGCGGGGCATAGCCATGGCGACGGGCAGCCACTTGTGCACCTTCCACAGACGGTTGATGCGCATGCCGATCAGGAAGACCACGAATTCATCATCAGTTTGTGCGGTGACCCTTTGTTCAATGATATTAGCCATCAGAATTCCTCCGTTTGGATGTGTACATTATGAGCTCACTAGTTAATCCGCCGCGCCGGGAGCAGGGACAGGGGCGGGCTCCATCGCCCGCACAGACGGGTTGAGCAAGAAGATGAAGACCACCAAAGCCATCAGCCCGCCGCCGCCCACGAACACAGCGGCTACGTTCAGGTTGATCAACGCGCCGGTCAGCAGGTTCGAGAGCGGCAGCAAGCCGGCTGAGGCGAACATCAGCAGGCTCATCATGCGCCCAAGCAGGGCCTCCGGCGTACGGCGTTGCAGCCAGGTGATGAACAGGATGACCACGTAGCCGTCCGCCACGCCCATCAGACCGGTGACCAGGGCTGCCAGCGGCGTCGAGGCGATCAGACCCAAAGCCAGGATCCCCAACCCTAACCCGCTCCAGATGACGCCCAGGACGACGCCCATGCTGCGCGCGGTAGGACGGGGCAGCGCGCCGGCTAGGAGCGTGCCCAGCAATGAGCCGCCGCCAAAAGCCGACATCAGAATCCCGAAGGCCGCTGCGCCTTCAGGGAAACGCGTGTCCGCCAATACCGGGATGCCGACGCTGATCGGCCCATTGACCAGCAGGTTCGCTAGGGCGATCATCACGAAGAAAGCGCGCAGCGCGGCGTCGTTCCATACGACGGAGAGGCCTTCGCGAATGGAAGCGATCAGACTGTTTTCATCGCTTTGAAGCTGATTTGAACCGACGCTTGAGGGAACCCGCATCAGCCGCAGGGTCAGCGCTGAAATCAAAAAGGTTAGGGCGTCAAAGCCGAGAGCCAGCCCGATACCGAGGTTGTTGACCGGAGAGATATCCGGAGCTTGCGCAGAGCCGAGCAGGGCGATGATCGCGCCCGCCAGCGCTGGACCGGCGAACAGGCTGACCTGCATGGTGCCTTGCATCAGGGCGTTGGCGCTCTGCAGCCCCTGGTTCTTGACCAGTTTCGGCACGATAGCGGTCTGCGCCGGGTAGAAGAAGGCGTCTCCCAGGCCAAAGAGCAGGGCGAAGGCGTACAGCATCCACAAAGCCACTTCACCGTCCAGCACCAGGACGGCGAGCAGCCCGACCAGGATCATACGGATCAGGTTGGACGCCAGCATGACCGACCTCGGTGAGAAGCGGTCGGTCAAGGCGCCGCCGACCAGCATGAACAGCGCCCGGGGGATGCCCGCCAGCGCCAACACCGTGCCCATCGCCAGGGCCGAACCGGTCAGCTGGAGCACCAGCCAGGGCATGGCGATCAGGTAGAACTGGTCGCCCAACAGAGACACGCCCTCGCCGATCCACAGCAAACGAAAATTGCGCTGGCGGATCAGCGCGCCGAGGGCAGAGCCCGATCTTTCTGGGGAGGGTCTCCCTGCCCTGGTTTCCTGGGTAGTTCTTTTTTCACCGATTTCCTTATCCATTTCATTTGCAAGCACGATGTTTCTCCTTTGGTGCGCCGGGTTTCTTTACATCGTTGTATTTCCGAACAGTGTTAGGTTGAAGACAAAAAAATTCGCTGGTTCTACGACCAAGCGAAACGCAGCGTTATTTCCGTTTTTGTCCCAATCCTTGCAGGTAAACTTGCAGCGCACGACGGTCCGTGTTGAGGAAATCCAGGGGGAACTTCCGCAGGTGGTGAGCTTGCAGGGTTGCCGCGCCGTGCACGACCGCCCACAGGCTGTATGAAATTTCCAACGGACCATATCCTTCGCCGCTCTGGATCACGCCCGCGTCGATGGCCCGCTGGACGGCGTTGTATAGGATCATGAAGCTGTCTTGCGGATCGATCTCATCCAGGCGGATCGGCGCTTCGGGTTGCTCCACTTCCTGGCGGGTGAACAGGAAGGTGAAGTGCTCGGGGTTGTCCCGGGCGAAATGGATGTAAGCCAGGCCCAGCTCGACGATGTATTCGTCAACCGGCAGGCTGCCATCCACGGCGTTTAAGACGTTGCGCAAGCGCTCGTCAGCTTCGGCGCAGACGGCCTGGATCAGGTCCTCTTTGCTGTCGAAGTATTCGTACAACCCGGCAGGGCTGTAATCGATGCGCCGGGCGATCTCGCGCAGGGAGAGCTTGTGCGGGCCTTTTTCGACCAGCAGCTTCAGGGCAGTAGTGATGATGGCCTGGCGGGTGCGCTCCTGGCGCCGTTCTCGTGGGGTGGTTGAGGTAGACATGGTCATGTATCTAAACGATATTAGTTTACCTAACAGTGTTAGATATTTTAGCAAAGAAAATTCCCCATGTCAAGAGGAAAATCAAGAAGTGCCAACCACTTGATCTGGTGAAGGTATTGTTTGTGCATCGCAGGCCGTTCAATCGGCGGCCGCGGCTTGGCCGGTCGGGGCGATCGCCAGGTTGCGGCGCCAGATGAAGATGACCGCCAGCATAGCCAACAAGAAAGGCAGGTTGAGCAGGTTTAGCACCTTCCAGTTGGCGGTGAACAGCACCGTCCCGGCTGAGAGCGAGGTGAAGGCCTGGATGCCAAAGATCAGGAAGTCGTTGGCCGCCTGGGCTTTGAAGCGCTCGGCCGGGCGATAGCTGCGGGTGAGCAGCACCGTGCCGCCGACGAAGAGAAAATTCCACCCCAGGCCCAGCAGGACGAGCGCGCCCCAGAATTGGATGAAATGGGTGCTGACCAATCCCAGCGCCACGCAAGCCAGTAAAAGCAGCACGCCGGTCACCATCACTTTGACCATCCCCAACCGCTCTACAATGAACCCGGTGAACAGGGAGGGCAGGTACATGGCGATGATATGGCTCTGGATCACCAGGGTGGTCTGCGCCAGGCTGAAGCCTGCGATCACGCCCATCATAGGTGGGGTAGCGGTCATGATAAAGGACATCACTCCGTAAGAGACAGCCCCGGCTAATACGGCGATCAGGTAGATGGGTTTGCCGGTCACCTCCCGCAAAGGGCGTTCGATCCCGGTGTTTTCTTCTTGCGCAGGGCTGACCTCGCGCAAGAAGAGCAGCAACAGCGCGGCGATGTTGTACAGCATCGCCAGGCTGACGAACGAGCCTGTATACGCGCCGAAACTCAACCAATCCATCGTGCGTTTTCCAACCTCGGGCCCGAGGAATCCGGCAGCGACGCCCCCCAGGAGCACCAGGGAGACCGACCGGCCGACGAATTGAGGCCGGACGCTCTCCGCTGCGGCGAAGCGATACTGCTGCACGAAGGCCGAGTTGCCCCCGATCAGCAGCGTCGCCAGACAGAACAGTAGAAAACTGCCCCGGCTCAGGGCGAAGGCCGCCAGCAGCGCGGCCCCTGCAGCCAGGATGGCGCCGGACACAAAACCCCTGCGCCTCCCGACGCGCTTCATCAGCAGCGAAGCCGGGATAGTCGCCAGGGCAAGGCCGACTACCATCACTGAGACCGGCAGCGTGGAAAGCGCCGGGGTGGGGGCTAACTCGGCGCCGACCAGCCCGCCAATCAGCAGCACGATAGGCGCGCCAGACAATCCCAGCGCCTGGGCGAAGCTTAGAATCGTCACGTTGCGGATGCGCATGCGTATTAAACTTGGATCAGAACTGGCGAACCAGCTTAGGCTGCTTGGAAGCCAGCTTCCCAGAAAGATATTGGGCGACCATGTCATCGTCGAAGACGTTGTAGATCACGCGCAAATGCTCCGGTTTGAAGTCGCTGGCCAGGAAGTTCTTGCCGGTGGCCCGCTGGACGTGCGTGCGCCACTTGCCATCCCGTTCGAAGGTCTCCAATAGGCGCAGCGCCTCCTGGGCCGAGGCGACCACCGCTTTGCAGGCCACGTCGTGGATGCCATCCTCGGGCGCCAGTTCGGGGACGACCTGGTGGATCACGTCCCCGGCGTCCGGTTCGGAGACGATGTAATGGAAGGTCGTGCCGGCGTAGGCCGGCTCCATGAAGTAGAAAGGCCAGAACAAGGTCGCCGCGCCGCGGTAGCGCGGTGATAGGCCCAGGTGCAGGTTGACGGCGTGTCTGGGCAGGCTGGAGAAGAGCGGGTCCTTGATCAGGCCGCAGCCGAAGATCAACACCAGGTCGGGATCGATCTGCTCCACGAAAGGGACGCTGGCCCGGGCGTTGAGGTCTTCGTCCCCGATCACCAGGGAAGGGCAGTCCGGTTTCACCTGCTCGCCGAAATAGCGTTCCTCGGCGGCGGCGCGGTTCTCGAAGTGGCGGACGAAGTTATCCCGATCGGTCTCGGACAGCCCGGAAGGAGGCTGGGGGATCAAGTTCTCGCGGTGCTCGACGATGGCCCCTGCCAGGGGGAACCGGCGGTGGATGGTGTTGATGTAGTACAGGTGCCGGGGGTGGTCGCCCCCGATCCACAGGATCTTCATGGTTTGTTTACCTCTACGTCCGGAAGGGGTTCTATCAAGCCGTGTTGGCAGAGCATCTCCGCGGTCTCGGAAAGCTGCTTGAGCGGCAGCTCCGTCCGTTCGGCGACCGTGAGCAGCGATGTCTCGCCGTCCCCGTAAAACATCAGCCAGCGAATGGCGTCCAGCTGGTCCCCGTAGACGATGTCATCGACCGAAACCCGATAAGCGCGCTGGCGGTGGTCTTTTTCCAGGTCGAGCGCTCTTTGTTTGATCATCCCGCCGGTCTTGGGGTAGAGGCCGCGCTTGCCCAGCATCGGCTCGCTGTAAGGGTAAAGCGAGCGGTAAATGCCGTTCAGTTCCATCTTTTCGATCGCCAGCAGATAGAGGTTCAGGCTGTCAACCAGGCTCTCGCTGCTGATGAAGTCCAGGTCGTCCAGCGAAGTATGGTAGTAGACGTACTCGTAGTACTTGTCTTTGCAGATCGTGCCGATGGGGATGCGGAAGTACGGCGCCGAGTAGTGCGCTTCGTCACTGCCATTGACGTCGAAGGGGTAGGAAACGTATTCCAGGCCCAATTCAGCGAAGGTTTGGTGGACGGCGCGGTCGATCAGATGGTCCCCAAGGAAGGTGTGCTTGTAACCGAACTTCCCCGGGCCCGCTACGGTCGTGGGGATGAAGCCGCCGGCCAGAGCGCGCATAGCGGCTTCGTTTTGGGAAAGATAGGCGATCGCGCCGATGGTCTCCGGCACGATCACGAAGCGGTAGGCATGGCGGGTGGGGCTACTGTTCTGCAGCTCGCGCAGCAAGAGCGCCCACAGGATGATGCCGGACAGGTTGTCGTTGGCCAGCGAGGGGTGACAGCAGTAGGAGGAGATCAGGAATTCCTGCCCCGAACTGCCAGGGAGCAGCGCCTCACCGTAAGTCAGCGAACCCGGCTCCAGAGTGGCGTCGATGCGGGCGTGATAGCGGGCTTTGCGATCCAGGCGTTGGTATTGTTCGTGGGTCAGGCAGAAGCCCCAGCTGCGGTTGTAGTAGGTCGTGCGGTAGGGTATGGCGGTGGGCAGGTCGGGCAAGGTATGCAGGTGGGCGTCGAGCTCATCAAAGGTGAGCGTCTGGTCAACCGGGACGCTGTAGTTGACCACGTGCAGGTTGCTGTCGGCGAAATCGAGCACCCGCTGACCGTCGGTGGTCTCCAGGTAAGCGCTCCGGATGTTCCATTCGTCTGGGACGGTCCAATCATAACAAACCGTGCCGGAGGGGATCTCTTTGACCTCAAATTCAGCCACCTCCTGCAGCAGGGCCAGCGTCCGGCGCACGCCATCGCCAGTGATGCTGCGGCAGATGGGGAAAAGGATTTTGAACAGGGAACTGGCCTCCTCAGCCAGCCCAATTGGCTGGAGGTCTTGCTCGGAAGGACGCTGCGGCAATCGCATGGGGATTCACCTGTAATCTGGTCGAAGTATGGTTGCAGCCCTACCCGATCCAAGACCGTTGAGAGCAGCTTAGCCGATTTTAACCTAAAATATAGAAGATACGTAGTTCAAAGGGAACTGGTGGCGTTTTGACGGGCTCAGCCCCCCAAAACGCCACCCAATTCAATGAGAAGAGCGTGCATGTCAAAACTTAACTATTACCGGGAGATTTTGCGGAGTTTGGAAGATTGGGATGATTTCTTGATGCGGGAATCCGGGCTGCCGGGGCCGCGCGGCAACCTGGAACTGGCCCAGGCTGTCGCTGAGGAAGGAGATGAAGTCCGGTTTCGACACTACCTGGGTTACACGCCGGAGGCGGCTCCGACCAACACACCGGGCGAGTTCCTGGCTTTTTGCGGTGTGGTCGGGCTGGGCGCCCTGCTGGCCCGGGGCCGGGTAGACCTGCTTCCCGAGCTGCGTGCTTTCGCCAACGATCCTCGCTGGCGGCTGCGCGAGGCGGTCGCCATGGCCTTGCAGCGCTGGGGCGACGCCGACATGGATATGCTCCTGGACGAAATGTCCCGCTGGGTTGAGGGTACCTTGCTCGAGCAGCGCGCCGCCGCTGCCGGACTTTGCGAGCCGCGCCTGCTCGACGATGCGCAGCAGGTCGAGCAGGTACTGGCGATCCTGGACCGCATCACCGTTAACCTGGGCGGGGCCGCCGACCGGCGGAGCGAGGCTTTCAAGGCGCTGCGCAAGGGCCTGGGCTATTGCTGGAGCGTGGCGGTCGTCGCCCACCCGGAATCCGGGAAGGCTTACATGGAGCGCTGGTTCGACAGCCAGGATCGGGATGTGCGCTGGGTGATGCGCGAAAATTTAAAGAAGAAGCGCCTGGCCCGCATGGACGCGGCCTGGACCGCAGCGTGGCTAGCAAGGTTCGACAGCGGAGGGGGTTGAGCGAGGATCAGCCCTGCCCGCATAACCCGATATGGAAAGACCTCCTGCTCGTTGAGAGACAGGAGGTCTTTCGTTGGGAGGAAGAGATGGATAGGTTAAACGCCCGCTGCAAGTCCCATAACGGGGACAGGTAAATCGTTCTGCCTCGCGGCAGCCCAGATTTGACCGGTCTATTTGCGGCGGGTGCGTACCTGCAAAGCGTAAACGGTCAGGGCGTACATGGCGAGGGCCAGAAGCAGGCAGGCTAAAATGCCCTGCCAGATGGCCGCCGCCTCCCAACCGGTGTTAATCAAACTGCGCATGGCTTCCAGCACGTACGTGATCGGGTTTAAACGGGCGGCGGTCTCCAGCCAGCCGTCGAGCAGCTCGATGGGCACGAAGGTCGGCGCCAGGAAGGTCAGCGGGAAGAAGATGAAGCTGGCTCCCTGGGTGGCGGCCGCGCTGCCGCTGCCCAAAGCCGCCGAGACGGTGAATCCGGCAAACCCGGTGCCTAAAAGCACCGCCAGGCCGATGACTGCCAGCAGCCCGAGGGCCCCGGTGGCCGTTTCCAACCCCAGGAGGAGGGCCACGCCGACCACCAGGCTGGCTTGCAGGCCCAGAATCATGGCGCCGGACAGGATGACGCCCAGCAGCAAAGCCGCCCGGCTGGCGGGGGTGAGCAGCAGCTTGTCAAAATAACCGCTCTCGATGTCGCGCACCAGGTTTTGAGCGGCGATGCCCGCCCCGGACAGCGAGGCGCTGACGATGGACAGCGGCAAAATAAAGCCCAGGTAGCCGCCTTTTAAATTGGGGATGAATCCAGCCGCGGTGCCCAGGGTCGATTCGTAAATCACCAGGAAAAAGACGCTGATAGCGATCGGCGGCAGCAGCGCGGAGGGGGTGCGGAAGATGGTGACCAGGCTGCGCCAGGTCATCAGCGCAATTTGGGCCGGCAGGCTGGTCTTCTGAATTTGTTTCTGTCCGGGGAGCGCCCGGGTGAGTTCTTGGGTGGCCATAGGTGAATAATTCCTTTTGCGGGTAGCTGCGCTCAGGCTGCCTGAGCGGCGGGCGTCTCTTTTGTTTGCAGGCGCTCCCCGGTGACCTGCAGGAAAACGTCGTCCAGGGATGGTTGGGTCAGGGTGATGGATAAGGGCCGGATCTCTGCCTGCTCCAAGCGGTAGATCACCGCCGGGATCGCTTCCGCGGCCTGCTGCATGTACAAGCGCACAATGTCCCGGTCGGCCTGGATGCTTTCTCCCATGCCGCTCAGCTGCTGGCGAGCAACCTCGGCTTCCTGGCGGTCTTCGAAAGCCAGGTTGATCGACTCGCTGCCTACATCAACTTTAAGCCTGGCAGGCGAGCCCTGCTTGGCGATGGCCCCCTCGTTGATGATGGCGACCACGTCTGCTAGTTCGTCGGCTTCTTCCAGGTACTGGGTAGTCAGGAAGATGGTCATGCCCAGGCTGCGGTTGAGCCGGCGGACCTCCTCCCATACATCGCGCCGGCTGGCCGGGTCGAGGCCGGTGGTCGGCTCATCCAGGAAGAGGATCTCCGGTTCGTGGACCAGCGCCAGGGCCAGGTCCAGCCGGCGGCGCATGCCGCCGCTGAAGGTACTCACCCGGCGATCGGCGGCTTCGGTCAGACGGACCAACTCGAGCAGCTCGCCGCCGCGGGCCTGCGCCTGCGACCGGTTCATACCGAAGAGCTGCCCTTGCAGGGTGAGCATCTCCATGGGTTTCATCAAGGGGTCCAGGCCGATCTCCTGAAGGGCCACGCCGGCGATGCGGCGCACCTGGGCGGCCTCTTCGATGACGTCATAGCCGCCTACGAAGGCCGCACCTGAAGTGGGCAGAGCCAGGGTGGTCAGGATCTTGATCGTGGTGCTCTTGCCCGCCCCATTAGGGCCTAAAAAGCCGAAAACGCTGCCGGACTCCACCTTGAAGGAGACGTCGTCAACGGCCAGGATCTCGCCGTTGTAGCGTTTGGTCAGGTTTTCGACAATGATTTCTCGGTTTGTCATATGCAGAGTTCCTGCTAGTCTGGTAGTCTTGAGTTTTTGTGGGGTCTCCGTGCTGCCCCGTTGACGAAGACAAGTTTAGCAGAAAACCACCAGTTTGTCAAGGAAATCTATGCAATTCTTGTACAATTATTATCCTTAGTACCGGTTACGGAGATTTTGTGGTGGTCATTACATTATTGAACAAAGGGAACACAAATTACGCAAATAAATCACGAATAATCACTAAACCTTGAAAACACGTATAATTTAAAATAGAAGTTAAGCAGTTTACGAGGGAATCGGGGGGTGGGGTGTTGGGGGGGGGGGGGGCCACAAAACCACCCCCCCCCCGC
>CAYNWK010000008.1:42480-68203 GCA_964400875.1 uncultured Anaerolineaceae bacterium
TTTTATTCTTTCTTGGTTGTGTGTGTGTGGTGTTGGGGGGGGGTTTTGGGCGCTCCCCCCCCCCCAAAAACCCCCCCCGACTCTCCCCCAAGTGCGTACGTCTAATAAAAGTTGTTTAATGATTTCTGACCAGGAAAGGCCGCTATCCCGCTATGTCCCCATCCAACTCAAACTACCCCATACTTGAACTGCGCGTCGCGCTCACAGTCCGCGATTACGAACGATCGGTGAAGTTCTACTGCGATGGGCTCGGCATCGAATCTGCCCAGTTCTGGGATAACGACCAGGGCCAGGCGCTGATCCTTAATATGGGCAAGGCCACGCTGGAGATCTTTGACGAAGCCCAGGCAGAGACGATCGACCGGATCGAAGCCGGAAGGCGGGTCAGCGGACAGGTTCGCTTTGCGCTGCAGGTGCCGGACTTGAAGGCGGCGATGGAGCGGCTGCTCGACCACGGCGCGACCCTTGTGCACCCGCCCGTCGTTACCCCGTGGGGGGATCACAACGTGCGGATGCAGGACCCCGACGGCATGCAGATTACGCTCTTCCAGGTATCTGGTGAGAACGAATAAGCATGCCCGAGATCATCGATCTGAGTCAGGAGATCTTCACGGGCATGCCCGTCTTTCCCGGCCTGCCGGAAGTGGCGATCAGCGTACACATTTCCCACGAACAATGGGACGGCATCACCGACAGCGAGGTCGTCACGCCCGCCGTGAACCGGCTGGAACTGGGAGAGCACACCGGCACGCACGTCGATGCGCTCAACCACATGGGACGCCAGTACCGGGGACAATCCATTGACACGATGCCGCTGATGACCTTTTACACGGAGGGCATCTGTCTAGACCTGTCGCATAAAGGCTTGCGGGAATTGATCGAGCCCGTTGACCTGAAAGGCGCTCTATCCGATGCCGGACTCGATATCAAGCACGGGGATACCGTCTTGCTGTACACGGATCACTACCGCTATGCATATGGCACGGATGATTGGCATCACGGGCCCGGGGTCAGCGCGGCGGCCGCGCGCTGGCTGGGACAGCAAGGGATCGCTGCTTTTGGGGTCGAAACGTTAGCGCCGGGCGTGATCGACGTTTCGAACAAGGAAGTCCATCGGATCTGCGGAGAGCTGGGCTTTACGCACTATGAGAACCTGATCAACCTGCACCGGCTGATCGGGCGAGGGCGCTTCCGCTTCATCGGCCTGCCGTTGAAAATCCGCGGCGGGACCGGGTCGCCGGTGCGGGCGGTTGCTGTCTTCGAGGGGTGATCTGGATATTACGAGCTGCTACAGAGCTCATAATCTCACGTGGAGGGTAAACTTGATGAAATGGGACGAGATCCTGCCTGTGCTGGTCTCCATCGTGGTGATCGTGCTGGTGGCCGTGCTCCGGCGGCAGAGCGAGCTGGCCGCCGCCATCACAGCGACCATGCCGCTCAACGCTCCCCTCGGGTTGTGGATCGTGTACGCTGCCGCGGAAGGGGAGCGCGGTTCGGTCACCCGTTTCACCTCCGGGATGGTGGTAGGCATACTGCCCAGCCTGGGTTTTCTCCTGGTCGTCTGGCTGGCTGCGCGGGCCGGGATGCGGCTGGCGCCCATGATCGTGTTGGGCTACGCGGCCTGGGGGATCGGCCTGGGGGCGCTGCTGCTGGTCCGGCGATTGTTGGCAGGATAAACCAGCCAGCTCACGGGTAAGCGTTAAGTGATTTAGAGGGGCGCATGCAAGAAAGTGGACCTTCGAATAGCCTCCTGGTGGGCTCGGGTCAGTACGGTGAGCTGGTTCATCGGCTTGAGCGGCTACTTTGGGAATCTGCTGGTCGGCGCGCTCGCCGGTAAATTCTCCGCGCTGGCCCTCATGCTCATGTCCTGGCTGGAGTTGACCGCACGAGGCTGATGAGGCGAAAATGAAGCCGGGCAGCGCACAGGTCTCCTCCTTGCAACGCTACATTCTGGAAGAAGTCTTTATCGCTTTTGGCCTTCCGAAAGGGGCATGGCAGCGCGGCATCCTGGCGCCGCTCTTCTGGCTGCCGACCCGCCGATTTGCGCGGCTGGCGGCCCAAGTGGACAACCAGGTGGCCAGCTACGGGCTGCAGGAAGCGGCGCGCTGCAACCTGAGCCGCTTCGTGCGGGGTGTAGAGGTTTGCGGCGCCGAGCGGATCCCCCAAGAGGGACCCCTGGTGATCGCCGCCAACCATCCAGGCGCGGCCGACTCGCTGGCGCTTCTCGCCAGCATACCCCGGGACGATCTGCAGGTGGTCGCCAGCGGGATCCCTTTCTTGCGGAGCCTGCCCCACGCCAGACGCTACTTCCTCTACGCCGACCCCGATCCACACCAGCGCATGCTGGTATTCCGCGCCATGCTGGGCAAACTTGAGAGCGGCGGCTCGCTGCTGCTCTTCGCCAGCCAGGACGTAGACCCGGACCCGGCGCTGATGATGGGCGCAGCCGAAGCCCTGAAAAGATGGTCATCCAGCGTGGCCCTGTGCATGCAGCGCGTGCCCACCGCTCGCCTGGTGATCGCCATCGCCAGCGGAGTGCTCGCCCAGCGGTGGATGCGCAGCCCTGTGATCCGCATGCGCAGGAGCACCATTGCCCAACAAAAATTGGCCGAATTCCTGCAGATCAGCCAGCAGATGCTGCTGGGCGGGGATTTCGGCCTTACCCCACGATTGACTTTTGGGGAACCCTGCGGCCTCGAAGACCTGGGCGGTGGGAGCACGGCAGCGTTGATGGAGGCGGTGATCGCCAGAGCGAAGGGCGTCTTAAACGAGCACCTATCCGATTAGAGCCTTTGAAAGCCATAGCCGGGCGAGTATAATGGAGCGAATATCAATCCTCTCGGGGGGAGTCCACCCGCATGAACCGATTCAAATCCCTGCCGTTTCTCAGCCTGTTCATCCTGGGGCTCGTGCAATGCCTGCTGGTCTTCATGATCCTGACCTCGATTTACGGGACGATGCAAGTCCAGATCGCCCGAACCCAGGGCCTGGAGATCACCCCGCTAGAAGGTGCCCGGCTGGTGATCGAGCGCGGCTGGGACATCGCCCAGGAAGCCTGGGGACGTCTGGTCGAAGGCGATCTACCGGGTCTATTTCAATCCTTGAAGGGGCTGTTCGGCGCGGCGCCCGCAGAGCCGGGGACAGCCGCCCGGGCAGCGATTACTCCGGTGAAGGCTAACGGCCTGAGCCGCATAGGAGCGTAAGATGGCCGAGCAAAAATTGGGTGACAAGTGGAGCCGCTGGCTGCTGCAGCGCCGGAGCGGGGGGAACCGCCGATCGATGCAGGCAGCGTTGGAAGGTTTCCTGTATCCTGTGAGGGACAAGGTACTGGAACATGCCGCCTTGAAACCTGGCGAGACGCTGATAGACGTGGGCTGCGGCGACGGGCTGATCGGCTTCGGCGCGCTGGACCAGGCGGCGGGCAGCCGGGTGATCTTCAGCGACATCTCCACCGACCTCTTAGAAGTCACCCGGTCCATCGCCGAGGACCTGGACCTGATGGAGCGCTGCGAGTTCATCCGGGCACCGGCGGAGGACCTTGCGCCCGTGGCGGATGGGAGCGTGGAGGCGGTGACCACCCGCTCGGTGCTGATCTACGTAGCCGATAAGCGGCGCGCCCTGGCTGAGATCTACCGCGTGCTCGCTCCCGGCGGGCGGGTATCGCTCTTTGAGCCGATCAACCGCTATTTCTTCCCGCCGCCGGAGGACGTGTTCATGGGGTACGACGTCGGTCCGGTGCTGCCGCTGGCCCGCAAGGTGTTGGCGGTCGCTCGCAGAGAAGAATCCATAGGAAAAGATCATCCAATGATGAACTTTGGGGAGCGCGACCTGGTGGAATACGCAGAGGGGGCCGGGTTCCGAGAAGTGCACCTGGAACTGCATGTAGATATCGAGCCGTTGAAAATGCCTACCAGTTGGGAAGCGTTTTACAACATGGCGCCGAACCCCAACGCCCCGACCCTGGCTGAGGCGGTCGAAGAGGGGCTGGATGAGGAGGAAGCCGGGCGCTTCATCGATCACCTGCGCGGCGAGTTCGAAGCAAAGCGCGGCGTACACCGTTTAGCTGCGGCTTATTTGTGGGCAGTTAAATAAATCGATTATTCACCGAGCTGCGGGTTGCCAATGGCGCGCGCCCGCAGGCGGTAGCTCTCAGCCCCGTCGGGGAGCTGCTCGAAGCTCACCTGGGGATCCACCGCGCCGGCCGCACGGGCGTTTTCCAGGGCCTGCGCGCCGAGGGCTTCCCGGGCAAAGGCCAGGGCCTCGTCCAATTTGGAGAAGCGCCGGCGAATTTGACTGGCCTGGACGTAAAAGCCGACCACGTTCAGTCCGCGCGATTGCGGCAAAATCCAGGCCTCCTCGACGGCAATCACGCTGCCGGCGACCGCGCCGACGGCGTTGGCAACTTCGAAATGAGGCGGCAGGATCAGATCGGTGTGCAGCAGTTCGGCGACACGGGGGAGGAAAATGCCGGCCGGCGCGCCGATGCCGATGAGTGGCACCTTCAACTGCAGGCGCGCGCCCAGGTAAGGGTTACGCCCGTACAGATTCTCCTCGAACAACCATAACCCCAGGTCATCCACAGGCAGGTAGCCAGGCTGGCGTTCCAGGGTCTGGCCGCTGATAAAGGTCACCACCTCGGCGGCGATGCGCTCGGCGATGTACTGCCGGGCGCGGGAGTCCAGCTCCTCAACCGACCAGCCGCGCAATCGAGCCACCAGGTCGGCAGCCCTGCGAGCGGACTCGGCGTCCCAAGGGGCATATTCTCCACTCAGGTGCAGCAAGTCGGTGGGGGTCAGGGCGGCCCGGGCGAGGATGCCGGCGCGCACCAGCGAAAGGCCGTCGAACTGGATCGGGTGAAAGACCCCCAGGCGTTCCAGCAGCTGGGGCAGGGCGTACGGGCGCTCGCGCAGCAGCTCGAGCGCCTCCCGGGCGCGGTCGCCCCGCACGGGCCGGCGCGGCTCACGAAGCAGGTACCAGTATTCGGCGTGCTCCGCGGTGGGGCGTTTGCTCAGGCGTCCGGGCAGCAGGCGCAGGTCCGCGGCGACGCGCGGGTCGTGGTAGGCCAGGTAGGCAATGGGGGTGACGCGCGCGGGACCGATGGTTAGCTGGTCTTCCAGGTCGAAGGTGAGGGCGCTGTCGCCGCCCAACCCGATGGAGCGAATATGCGCGGCCCGTACCGCGGTGTTGTAAGCCCCGACCGTAGTGCCCTCTTCGCTGACGGTCACCTGCCCGCCGTCCACCAGGGCGATGTCCGTAGTGGTGCCGCCGATGTCGATCACCAGGGCGTTCTCCTGCCCGGAGAGGAAACGGCCACCGATGGCGCTGGCTGCCGGGCCGGAATGCACCGTCTCGACCGGGCGCAGGCTGATGCCGGCGGCGTTCATCAAGGCGCCGTCGCCGCGCACGACCATAAGCGGCGCATCCAGTCCGCGTTCCGCCATAGCAACCTGCATGGCCTCGATGAACTCGCGCAAGACGGACAGCAGCGCAGCGTTCAACGTCGCGGTCGTCGCCCGCTGGATCGAGTTCAGCTTGCCGGAGAGCTGGTGTCCCAGGACTGCCGGCAGGCCGGTCATCTGGGAGAGTTCCGCAGCGGCAAGCTCCTCGTGTTCGTTGTTGAAGGGACTGAAATAACCGGAAATCGCCAGGGCTTCGACCTCGTCCTGCACTGAGCGCCCCTTTTCGAGCAAATCCTGCATATCCAGCGGCGCCTGTTCCCGCCTCTCCAAGGTATGGCCGCCGCGCACGTAGAAGTAACGCTCCGTGGCAAAGTCGCGTTCGAACTTGAAATGCTTCACCAGCTCAGGGTCGTAGCCCAACAGGAACAGCGCCACCGGGCGGCCTTTGCCCTCGGCGATGGTGTTGGTCGCCAGTGTAGTCGAAACCGCCACCAGCTTGACCCGGGAGAGGTCTTTCGGCAGCAGGTCGTCCAGGGCCCGCAGCACGCCGATCTTGAGGTCATGGTGGGTGGTGAGCTGTTTGGTAGTCGCCACCACTCGGCGGCTGGCCTCTTCCAACAGCACGCCATCGGTGTAGGTGCCGCCGGTGTCGATGCCCAACATCAGGTCTTTCAAGAGCTGCTCTCCGGGTTGACCGGCACGCTCTCCTCTGCAGGCAGATCGGCCGGCGCGCGGCGCCGCGCCCTCCGGCGCCGCGGCAAGGAGATCAAGACCACCCCGCCGACCACCAGCGCCGCGCCGAGGATCTGCCAGCCGTCCAGGCGCTCGCTCAGGAGGAAATAGGCCATCAGGGCAGCGAAGGGGATCTCGGTGGTGGCGGTGATAGAAGCCACGCTGGCCTGCAAGCGGCCCAACCCGTTGGTGTATAGACCGAATCCAAGGATGGTGGGCAGGAACACCAGGGCGGCGAAGCTGACCAGCACCTTTGGGGCCAGAGGCCAGGGCAGCGGTTGGCCGATCTGCGTAGGCGCTAAAACCAGGGTGGCGAAACCGAAAATATACAGCAGGATAGTCCAGGAATCGTACGTGCCGCGCAGCTTCTTGCCGAACAGGCTGAAGGTTCCGTAAAAAATAGCTGAAAGCAAACCCACACCTAGCCCGAGCGTGGAGATGTGCATGTTTTGCAGGCGGTCGAGGCGGGCGATCAGCACGGTGCCGGCGAAAGCCAGAGCGATGGCGCTGAGCTTGCGGGCGGTGAGCGGCTCGCGCCATAACAGCCAGGCCATCACGGTGACGAAAATCGGGGCGTTGCTCTGGATTACGGTAGCAATGGAAGCGCCGTTGAGCAGGACCGCCATGTTCCACATCACGTGGAAGAAGCCGATGCTGATCGCCCCCATAGCGGCCAACCAGGGCAGGTCGCGGCGGCGGACCAGCAGGAAACGTGGACGGGTGATCCCCAGGCCGACCAGCAAGGCCGTGAAAGTGCCCAAGTCCCGGTAAAAGGCCAGCCCAACGGGGCTGATCCCGCTGCCGTTAGAAACAAAGTGGATCAGGATTCCGGAAGTGGCCCAGCAGGCGGTCGCCGCCACGACCAGGGCCAAAGCGGTAAAGCGCTCTTTGTTCACGCTCAAAGGCTCACGTCCGGGGCCAGCACCATGGATTGGACGTAGCGGGTGTTAAATTCGGGGTCTAGGTCCAGGTCGATCTGCTCGGACTTTTGAGCGAGCTGCTCGGCATACGCCAGTCCCTCGTCGCTCAAGAACATGGCCGCGCCCAACCCGGCGCCGTTAGCGATGGTCTCGACCACCTCCCGGCCTACCGGGGGGATCATGCCCATGGCGAGCACCGCATCGATATCCACCTGTCCACCAAAGGAGCCGGTCAGGATGACCCGGGAGAGGTCTTCCGGACGCAGGCCGAGTTGGGCCAGCAGGATATCGATGGCGGCGCGGATGGCGCTCTTGGCTTTCTGCAGCTCGCGCACGTCCCATTGGGTTAGCCACAGATCTTCGCCGCTGGTGAGCGGCAGACAGCGCGCGCCGTGCATGTCGATCTTCAGACGACCATCATAATAGGGCGGGTCCGGCGAAATGCGGCCGCTGCGCTCGATCGCCCCGACGCTGAGCAGCTCGTAAACCACGCTCAATAGACCTGAGCCGGTCAGCCCGATCGGCGGTTCGTCCGCGATGGTGTCCAGCTGCAGCTGTCCATCGGCGAAGCGGGCGCTGACGATGGCGCCGTCCACGGCGCGGGTGCCGCAGGAGATGTTGACCCCTTCGAAGGCCGGCCCGGCCGCGGTGGAGGCGGTCAGGATGCGCCCCCCGTCAGTGACCATCACCTCGCCGTTGGTGCCCAGGTCGATGGCAGCCATCGGGGCGGAGGTGTGGTCGAAACCGAAGTAGGCCAGGCAGGATAGCGCGTCGGAGCCGACAAACCCGCCGATCAGCGGCGGCAGCGAGACCTTGACGCTTTCTGGGAAGATACCGCCCATGATCGCTTGGGCGTCGAGCACTGCCGCCTTATCGTAAGGCTGGAAGGGCATATAAGCGAGCGTATCGATAGGCATGCGGGCCAGCAGGTGGTGCATGGCGACGTTGCCCACCACCACGACTCGCTCCACCCGGCTGCGGATGCGGTCCGAGAGATTGAGCGAATCGACCGCCTGGTTGATCGAGGCCAGGGCCAGGCGGTGCAGGCGTTCGGCGTTGGTCCTGGCATTGGTGGCCGCCGCCAGGCGGGAGATCACGTCGGCCCCGTAGACGGTCTGCTGATTAAGACTGGCAGCCCCGGCGCAGACCTCGCCGTTGTCGAGCATGGTCAGGAAGGCGGCTACCGTCGTCGAACCCAGGTCGATAGCCAGTCCGAGCGGGGTCGTCGTGCTTTTATAGCGGTGGCTGGAGCGGAAGTTCTTATTGGAGTACACCACGATAGGCGAAAGCACCACCCGGGCGTCTGACTGTACGCGCGCGCGGCAGGCCAGGCGGTTGTCCAGGGCCAGCTCGCCGGGGGTGAGGTGCGTCTCTTCGATCTCGTCGGGTGGGGCGACGCCGAATTCCACCAGCACCTTGCACTTCCCGCAGGTGCCGCGCCCGGCGCAGGGCTGTTCCAGCGGCAGCCCGGTGGCGGGGATGGCCTCTCCCAGGATGACGCCCTCGGCGACCTCCAGAGTTTGGGTCTCTTCTCCGTAGACGACGGTCAGTTCGGGCATAGTGGATTACCCCGGCATCTCCGCCAGGACCTGGCGGACTTTGGCGTAGAACTCCTGGACGTGATCGCGCATGATCGCCTCGGCGCGGTCGGGATCGCGCTCCTGGATAGCATCCACCAACTCTAAATGTTTGTGCACCGCGTCGGGCAGGAATTCGAGGTGGGGCAGCACCATGTACCACAGCCGCTGGGAGAGCAGGAAATAACGGTCCAGCGTCTGTGCCAAGTATGCGTTGTGCGCGGCTCGAGCGATGGCCTGGTGGATCTTGTGATCAACTTCGAACAGCCGCTGGCTCTGCTCCGGCGCCAGGCTGGTCTGTTCCTGGCGCAGCGCACCGAGCACCGCCAGGTCATCTTCGTCGGCGCGCTGGGCGGCCTGCCGGGCGCAGTAGCCTTCTAATAGCAGGCGCAACTCGCTGAGCTGTTCCAGATCGGCGCGGTCTATGCCCGCGACGTACATCCCGTCCGCAGGCAGCTCGACCAGGCCATCGTGCGCCAGCAGCTTGAGCGCTTCCTGGACCGGCGTCAGGGCCATGTCCAGCTCCTTGGACAACTGCTGGTCGTTGATCGGCGCGCCCGGAGGCATCTCCAAGGTGGTGATCCGGTCCAGGATCAACTGGTAAGCGCGTTGGGTATCGACTCGACTCAGTGGCATGTTCTTCCTCTCAACGGGACAGGCGCGGGTTGCCGATAGCGCGCGCCCGCAGCCGGTAGGTGTCCAGGCCGTCGCCGATCTGCTCCAGCCTGACCTGGGGGTTCTCCGCGCCGGAGCGTAGCGCCGAGTTTAAGGCGCGCTCGCGGGCGTACTGGCGGGCGTGGTCCAGCGCCTCGGGCAGCTCTTCGTATTCCCGGCGACCTTCCCTGGACTGTACGTAATAGGCGATCACTTCCAGCCCGGCGCTGGACATCTTGGGGTAGATCAGCACCTCTTCCTCGACCATCACGCTGCCGGCGACTGCTCCCATCGCGTTGGCGACCTGGAAATGGTCGGGCAGGACCATCTCGGTGTGTAGCGCCCGGGCGACCTCAGGCAGGAACACGCCGGCGGGCGCGCCGATGCCGATCAGGGGGTAGCGCAGCCGGAAGAGGCTCTCCAGGTGGGGATGTTCGGCGGAGAGGCTGTTCTCGAAGAACCAGCGGCCGATGTCGTCCTGGGGGCGGGCCACGTCGGCGAATTGCTTTCCGCTGAGAAAGGTGACGACGGCGCGCACGATCAGGGCGGTCATCTGTGTCCAGACCTGCCGGACCACTTCCTCCGGCTGCGAAAACTGGAGCTGGGCGAAGATCTCCAGGGCAAGCCGGGCAGCTTCGGCGTCCCAGGGGGTGTGGCGGCCTTCGTAGTGCAGCAGGTCGGTGGGGGTCAGGCCGGATTTGCCGATGATCTCCTGGCGGAGCAGCTCGTCAGCGCCCAGCTGGCCAATGTGGAGCAGGCCGAGCTCCTTGACGATCTCGGCGACGGGGCGCGGCTCGACGCGCAGCAGGTCGATCAAGGCTTTCTCTCGGGGTGAATCGGTCAGCCCCACGCTGGTGTGGTCCTGGCCCTCACGCAGCAAGTACCAGTATTCCAACCATTCCGGCGCGCTGTACGCCCAGCTGCGCTTGGACTGCGCCTTGAGACGGTTCTTCACATGCGGGTACTGGCTCGCCAGGTAAGCCAGCGGGACCACCCGTTCGGGTCCAATGCAGATCTCTCGCTCGCGGCCGGCGGTGATGTGGCTGTCGCCCCCCAATCCGATGGAGAGCAGGTCGGCGGCCTTGACCGCAGTCTTGTAATTGCTGACCGTGGCGCCCGCTTCGCTGATGGTGACCTGGCCTTCGAGCAGGAGGGCGATGTCGGTGGTGGTGCCGCCGATATCCACCACCAGGGCCTGATCCAGCCCGGAAATAAACCGGCCGCCAATGGCGCTGGCTGCCGGCCCGGAATGGATCGTTTCCACCGGGCTGCGCACGGCGAATTCATCGCTCATCAGCGTGCCGTCGCCGCGCACCACCATCAAGGGGGCTTCGATGCTTCGATGCTCCATGGCGCGCCGCACGGCGATGATGAAATCTTGCAGCACGGTTAACAGGGAGGCGTTCAGGGCGGCCGTGGTAGCGCGCTCTACCGAGCCGAGCTTGGTGGACAGCTGGTGTCCGAGGACGACCGGCAGGTCGCACACCCGGGCGATGGCCTGCTGGGCGCGCAGCTCGTGTTCGGGGTTGAGCGGGCTGAAATAGCTGGAGATGGCCAGGGCGTCCACCTGGCTTTTGATCTCGGTCACTTTGGCCAGGATGCCGGAAAGATCCAGGGGCCGCTTCTCGTTGCCGTACAGGTCGTGCCCGCCGGCGAAGTAGTAGAAATTGGGGGTGGCGAACTGGGCGCTCAGCTTGAAGGAAGCGATCAGCTCGGGATCGTAGCCGATCAACAACAACGCCACGCGCTTGCCTTTGCCTTCGGCAATGGCATTGGTCGCCAGAGTGGTCGAGATCGAGACCATCTTGATGGCGGCCGGGTCCTCGATGTGGATCTTCTCGATCACCTGTTCGATCCCGATAGCAAAATCGCGCTTGGTGGTCAGGCTCTTGTGAGTCGCCAGCACGCGGCGGGATTGGTATTCCAGCAAAACGCCGTCAGTATACGTGCCCCCGGTGTCGATGCCCAACACCAGGGCCGGTTGGGGCTCTTCGTTGGTTGCCAAGGTTTTGCAGCTTTCAACAGGGAGACACAGAGAAACCAGAGGCGCCTGCTAGACCCCTGCTTTCTCCGTGTCCCTGTGCAGCGATCTTGTCTATTAGAAGGCTAGGCGAACATTTCAAAGTCCAGCTCTTCGTCCTTATGGCGGGCGTCGGCCAGCTCGCAGACGCGGCGCAGCTCCTGGTACATTTTATCCTCGAGCAGCGGTTCTGTCTCGGTCTCCAGGATCTCGATGACCCGCTCGCGCACGCGCTTATGGAAGGGCTTGCTGCCGGCCATCTCCCAGTTTTCCCAGTTCTGGCGGTCGATCAGCTGGGGCCTCCAGATCTCGGTCTTGAAGCGCTCGTAGGTGTGATCGTGCTCCAGGTAGTGCCCGCCAGGGCCGACCTCGTCCATGACCGACAGCGCCCGGGTGGAGTCGTCCACCGGGATGCCGCGCAGGATGCGCTTGACCATGGAGATAGTCTCGTTCGAGGCAACGATCATGTCCATGGAGCTGGTGAGACCCTGCTCCAAGTAGCCGACGTCGTGGATCATGTTGCCGCCGATTAGACCGGCGGTGGCGATGTTGATGGCGCCTTCCATGGCAGCCTGCTCGTCGAAGATCTTGGAGTCGGAGCAGCCGGCGGTCTCGTACATGGGCACGCCCAGCCACTTGGTGATCTGGGTATAAGCGGCGCTCAGCAGCGCCATCTCGGGCGAGCCGTAGCAGTACACGGTGGTGAGCATGTCCATATTGGACATCAAGCCGCCGATGATCAGGGCGGTTCCGGGGCGGCGCAGCTGGCTCAGCACGATGCCGAACAGGCTCTCGGTGAGCGCCTGCACCGCGGTACCCGCCAGCGTGGTCGGCGAGGTGGCGCCCGCCAGTGGGCAAGGTGTGTAGACGAAGGGGATGTAGTTGTCGGAAGCGAAGAGCAGCTTCTGGATAACTTCCTCGGAGTGGCTCAGGGGCGAAACCGGTTCGATGTACAGCGAAAAAGCCGGACCTTTCTTCCACTCTTCCGAACCACCCACCCGGATGTGACCCATCTCGAGCTGGTCTTTCAAACCATCCAGGTCTACCGCGGTGACGTTGATCGGCTTGGTGGTGCCTTCCAGCATCGCCAGGTACTGCCAGCGGTCGTAGGTGCCCACGGCGGAGTCCTGGACGATGCCCAGGGACATGTGGAAGTCGATGTTGGGCAGCGCCTGGGCCAGGCGGGCGAAGTTCTTGACGTCCTGGTAGGTGGCGCGGCGGCGTTCGTCGGTGTAGGGATCGATGGTGAATGGGGTGTCGGACCCGGCGCCGTAATAAACTTGATTCTTGTAGAGCTCCATCTTGTACTTGCGGTCCGGCCCGATCACATCCACTCGGCGCGGCAGCGTCGCCAGGGCTTTGTCCACCATCCACGGGGGGATCTTCACCAGGCTGCTGTCTTCCTGGGTGTCCTCAACGATGGCGCCGCCGGAGTGGGCCAGGTCAACGCCCTCTGGCTCGTAAACCCGGACGCCGGTCTCGTAGAGCACGCGCAGGGCTGAGAAGTAAATGGCTTCGATTTCTTCCTCGGTCAACACTTCAAAGGTGGGCGTGGCGTTGACCAGGTAATTGGTTTTGCGTACTTGCATTGCTAATCTCCTGTAGATAGCGTGCGAAACGCGTTTCGGCTGAGGAATCTTGTCTTCAACGGATGAACTGGCTCTGGCGCAGCTCGCCTCCCGGCGGCACAACGATGAAGTCGTCGCCGGCTTTATCCAATACTTTGGCGACTTCCACCAGGCGCTTGACGTAACCTTCGGAGCCGAGGCGCTCCTCGTAGACCATATCCCAACGCTTGCAGAATTCGGCCACTTCGAGGGCTTCGGCGCGGTACTCTTCCAGGTCGGCCTCGCTGTGCGCCACGAAGACCAGGCGTTTGTAGTGCTGGTACTGCTGGTCCATGATCCACATGGCGCTCTCTTCGCCGTACTTTTCCCGGTACTCGAGATACTCTTTGAGCGGGTTGCTGCCCGATTCCAGCCAGCCTTTGGTCAGGTAGTAGGTGCCGGGCGAGCTCTCGAACTCGTGGATGTACTCCTGGTAGGAGCCCAGCAGGATGGCGATGCAGTCGTCGGCGCGGGGGATCAGCAGGGTATGCACCCCGGCTTTAATGTCCTTCAAGCCGTTGCCGCACAGCCCGTACCCTAAGACGATCAGGCTGGGCTCTTTGATTTCATCAACGGCTTGCTGCACCGTCCAGTTCAGTTTGGTCGGAACCCGGTGCAGGCCGTAATCGAAGAAATTGATCTCGTCCGCCATGCCCGCGGGCATATGGCGCTCGATCAGGCTCTGAAAAACCTGGCAAGCGATCACGACAATCGGTAAGCGTTCCGGTAAAGACAAGGGGCTACCTCTAAACTTTCTCGCGGTGGTCGATGTGGCTTACGCCGTCCCGACGAAGCGCTTGGCCTGTTCGGAAGCGGCCACGGCGTTAGAGCCGTAACCATCGGCGCCGATACGTTCGGCGAAGGCGGCGTCCACGGGCGCGCCGCCCACCATGATCTTGACGTTGTCGCGCAGCCCGGCTTCCTCGATGGCTTTGATGGTGTAGCCCATGGCGCGCATGGTGGTGGTCAGCAGGGCGGACATGCCTACGATCTCCGGCTGGTGCTCTTTGATCGCCTCGAGGAACTTCTCGGGCGGTACGTTGAAGCCCAGATCGATCACCTCAAAGCCGGCGCCTTCGCACATCATCCCGACCAGGTTCTTGCCGATGTCGTGCAGGTCGCCTTTCACAGTACCAACGATGATCTTGCCGATCATCTTGGTGCCTGTGGCGGCCAGCTCCGGGCGCAAAATCTCCAGCCCGGACTGCATGGCTTCGGCCGACATGAGCACTTCGGGCACGAACATGTCGCCGCGCTTAAAGCGCGCGCCGACCTCGTTCATCCCCACCACCATGCCGTCGTCCAGGATGGTCTTCGGCACCATACCCTGGTCCAGCCCTTTCTGCACCAGTTTGACCGTCTTTTCGCTATCGCCTTCCAGGATAGCGGTGGATAGTTGTTCGAGTTGTTCTGTCATCGTTACCTCGTTAATATCTCAATGTCCGCGGCCGTCTCTCAGGCCGGTTCCTTGACGCGTTCTTCAGCCGCCTCAAGGACTTCCTGGATAACGCGCTCGGTTTCCGGTTTGATCGGCGCAGGCTCGTGGGTTGCCAGGATGTCTTGTACGCGGGAGACCACCCGCTCACGCATTGGCTGGCTGCCCATCATCTCCCATTCTTCATAATTACGCCGGTCGCACAGGTTCGGATACCAGAATTCGGTCTTGTAGTAACTGCGGGTGTGCTTCTCCCGCAGGTAGTGCCCGTTGGGACCGACGTTGTTGATCACCTCGACGGCCAGCGTGTCCTCGTTGACTTCGATGCCGCGGGTGATGCGACGCGAGTAGCCGATGGCTTCGTCCATCATGGCCAGCTGGAAGACGGAACCGGTCATGGCGCTCTCGGTGTAGCCGACATCGTGGGTCAGGTCGCCGCCGGTGAGGGCGGAGAAATACACGGACAGCGACCCCTCAATGGCAGCCTGTCCGTCCAGGGTCTTGGAATCGGTGCAACCGCCCGTCTGCCACAGCGGCAGTCCGGCGAAGTGGGCCAGCTCGGTCAGCCCGGCCATCATCAGCGAGAGTTCAGGGGCGCCGTAAGACAATATCATCGCGCTCATGTCCATCACCGAGAACACGCCGCCCATGATGAAAGGCAGCCCGGGAGTCAGCGCCTGGGCGATGGTCAAGCCCATCCACGATTCGGCGGCGCCCTGGATGATGATCCCGGCGGGGGTCACCGGGGCGGTGCCGCCAGCGATGGGGCAGGGGGTGAAGACCAGCGGGACGCGGTGCCGGGCAGCGAAGATCAGCTTGTCTAAAGCCTCAAAGGTGCTGACCAGCGGAGAGAGCGGCTCGCAGTAGTGCACGTAGTTGGGCCGGTGCTCGAAGGCTTCCTGCCCACCCGCTTCTGAGACAGCGATCTTGTGGATGTCCTCCGAATCGAAGCGGTCGTAAGACCAGGCGACGATCGGCTTGCTGGTGTTGGGGAACATCCCAGCGAATTCGTAGGTGGCGCCCAGCTCGTGATGCACGTCGCTGACCGTGCCGAGCGATTCGCAGAAGTCGATGTTGGGCAGGGCATCGACCACTTTAGCCACCAGCGGCACGTCCGATTTGACGTATGGGCGGCGCTCCATGGTCTCAACATCGATGAAATTGGGGCAGGTCGGCCCGGGGCCGAAATGCGCCCGCCCGGGGCCGATGTGAATGTTGTTTTTGGGGTTGCCGTCGCGGGCGAAGAGCGTGAAGCTGCGCGGGGCGTGGCTCAAGGCGCGTTTGACCATGTAGGAGGGCAGGCGCACCCGCAGGCCGTCCACCCAGGCGCCGTTTTCTTTGAGGATTTCGCGCGCTTCCTCGTGGTGAACTTCCAACCCGGTGTACTCCAGCACGTGCAGCACGCCATCGAAGAGCTCTTGCAGCTGATCGTCCGATAGCATGCGGAACTGCACGCCGGAATTTGCCCGATAATTTGCTCTCATCAGAAAATTCTCCTAAAACTACAGGTTTATCCTGGCGGTTCGCCGTTCAGGCGATGCCGACGAACTTCTTGGCCAGTTCAGTGGCGGAGGACGCGTTGGAGGCGTACCCGTCCGCGCCGATCTGGTCGGCGAAGGATTGGGTCACCGGCGCCCCGCCGATCATCACCTTGACCTTATCGCGCACCCCGGCTTCCTCCAGGGCTTTGATGGTGTGCTCCATAGCGCGCATGGTGGTGGTCAGCAGGGCGGACATGCCCAAAACCTGGGGTTCGTTTTGCTTGACCGCTTCGACGAACTGCTCCGGAGAGACATCTTTGCCTAGGTCAACCACCTCGAAGCCGGCGCCCTCGCACATCATCCCGACCAGATTCTTGCCGATATCGTGGAGGTCGCCTTTCACCGTGCCAAGCAAGACCGTCCCGGCCATCTTGGCGCCGCTTTCGACCAGCAAGGGGCGCAGGATATCCATCGAGGCTTGCATCGCCCGGGCAGAGCGAAGCACCTCGGGTACGAACATATTGCCGGCGCGAAACTCGACGCCGACGTGATCCATCCCCGGCATCAATCCCTGGTCGAGCACCTCTTGCGCAGAGCTGCCCTCGTCCAGGGCTTCGCGAGTCAACCCGGGCATGACATCCAGATTGCCCTCGATGATCGCGGTGGAAATGGCGGAAAAGGTCTCGCTCATTTCGTTCAAACCTCCTTGTTTTCGAATAATATTTGGGTGTTGTTGGGGCGGATCTCATCCGCCCCAACAACACCGCTTCGATTTAGAACAGGCCGACGACTTTGCCTTCCTCGTCCAGGTCAACGTCCATGAAGACCGGGCGGGAGGGCAGTCCGGGCATGGTGCGCATCTCTCCCACCAGCGGGTAGATGAAGCCCGCGCCGACGCTGGCGCGCACCTCGCGGATCGGTACGACGAAGCCCGTGGGCACACCCTTCAAGTGCGGGTCGTGGCTAATGCTCAGGTGGGTCTTGGCCATGCAGATCGGCAAGTTGCCGAAGCCGGCTTTCTCGTAAGCGGCGATCTGCTTTTCCGCCAGTGGAGCGTAATCGACGCCGTCAGCGCCATAGACCTTCTCGGTGATGGTTTCGATCTTCTGCTTGATCGAGTAGTCCAGTGGGTAGAGGAACTTGAAGTCGCTGGGTTGTTCGCAGGCATCGATGACCGCTTCGCCCAGCTCTACCGATCCGGCGCCGCCCTGGGCCCAGTGGTTGGTAGGCACCGCAGCGTACGCGCCGGTTCCTTCCGCCAGCCGGCGCACCAGGTCGATCTCGGCTTTGGTGTCGTACTTGAATTGGTTGATGGCTACGACCACGGGGATGCCGTACTGGCGTGCGATGGAGATGTTCTTAGCCAGGTTGGCGAAGCCGTTCTCGACCAGTTCCAGGTTTTCTTCGGTGTAGGCCGAGTCCAGGTCCCTTCCAGCTACCACCCTGGGTCCGCCGCCGTGCATCTTCAGCGCCCGGATGGTGGCGACCATCACGACCGCGTTGGGGATCAGGCCGGAGTAGCGGCATTTGATGTCGAAGAATTTCTCCATGCCGATGTCGGCCCCGAAACCGGACTCGGTGACCACGTAATCGGCCAGCTTGAGGGCGATCTGGTCGGCGATGATGCTGCTGTTGCCGTGGGCGATGTTGGCGAATGGCCCGGCGTGCACGAAGGCAGGCGTATCCTCCAGCGTCTGCATCAGGTTGGGCATGATCGCGTCTTTCATCAGCACGGTCATGGCGCCAGCCGCGCCCAGATCCTCGGCAGTCACCGGCTCACCGGCGGTGTTTTGCCCGATGACGATGCGGCTGAAACGCTCACGCATGTCCTGCAGGCTGGAGGTCAAGGCCAGAATCGCCATGACCTCGCTGGCGACCGAGATGTCAAAACCGCCCTGGCGGGGGAACCCGTCCACCCGGCTGCCCAGTCCCAAGACGATCTGGCGCAGGTTGCGGTCATTGACGTCCAGGACTCGGTTCCAGGTAATGCTGTAAGGTTCGATGTTCAGCGGGTCCAAACCAGTGACTTTTTTGAAGCGCTCGCCGTAGTTGCGTTCGTGCAGCATGCGAGCGTCGATGGCGGCAGCCAGCAGATTGTTGGCTGCCGTGACCGCGTGGATGTCGCCAGTCAGGTGCAGGTTGAAATCCTCCATCGGCACCACCTGGCTGTAGCCGCCGCCGGCCGCGCCGCCCTTGATCCCGAATGTCGGTCCCTGGGAGGGCTGCCGGATGCAGGTAAACACGTTCTTGCCCAGGTGCGCGCCCATCGCCTGGCTGAGCCCTACCGTCGTGGTGGTCTTGCCCTCACCCAGCGGAGTGGGCGTGATGGCGGTGACGTCGATGTATTTGCCCTGGGGGCGATCCTTGAATTTCTTCAGCACGTCCAGGTGCACCTTGGCCTTGTATTTGCCGTAATAATCCAGATCGTCCTCACTCAAGCCGACGGATTCGGCCACCGCTTTGATCGGCCGCATCACGGCTGCCTGGGCGATCTCGATGTCACTGGGAACAGGGTGTTTGATCTCGATCATGGGTGATTTGCCTCCTAAAAATATCGTTTAATATTCTGGTGAAATCGTTGGATGTGTTGCAGCATGGTCTCTTCAGCCAGTCGTGGATCGCCGGCCTCGATAGCAGATAAGATATCTAGGTGGGCTTCTACGTTCACTTCCTCGGATGCGGCGCTGTCCAGGGCCAGGTTCCAGATGCGCATGGAGAGGTTGTGCAGGTGTTCGAGCTCGTTTTTCAGGAACTTGTTTTGAGAGGCCTCGGCCAGCAGGCTGTGAAAGCGGCAGTCCAGGGTGATCAGCTGTTTCTTTTCCGAGGGGACATGCTGTTTGAACTCATCCGCCAAGGCCCGCAGCTGGACGAGCTGATCGGGCTTGATGCGTTGGGCGGCTAAACGAGCGCACAGCGGTTCCAGTTCCACACGCATTTCGTACAGCTGGATTAGGTCGGTGATGGCGATGTCCGAGATGAACATGCCGCGCCGGGGCGAAAGGACCACAAGGTTTTCCGCCTGCAGCCTTTTCAGGGCTTCCCGAATTGGCGTGCGGCCAATCCCGAGATGGTCCATCAATTGCGTCTCGGTGATCACCGATCCCGGCTCCAATTGGAGCTGGATGATCTGGTCCTTGATGGCGTTATACGCCTTCTCGGCATCCGTGAGGTTCATAGAATACTCTGCGCCTGGGCAACACTGAGGCGGTTTACCCCGCCTGTTTCTGCCGCTCGCGATAGGCTTTGATCCAATTCATGCCGTAATCGTCGAAACCCATGGACAGGTCGGCGGCTAAAACAGCGGTCATGATCTCGGTTACGAGCGGGTTGGTGATCGGGCAGGTCATGCCGGCGTGGATGGCCATGGCGATGAAGGTCGAGTTTATATATTTTCGATCGGGCATGCCAAAAGAGATATTGCTGGCTCCCATGGTGATATTGACCCCGAACTCCTCAACCACCCGCTCGATGGTGTCCAGGGCGATGCGTCCGGCGCTGCTGTCTGCGCCCATGGTAAGCGCCAGCGGATCGACGACTACGTCTTCGGGTCCGATGCCCAGTTTCCCAGCGCGCTCGATGATCTTGCCAGCCACTTTTAAGCGGTCTTCGGCGGTTTCCGGGATGCCGCTGTCGTCCATGCACAGGCCGATCACAGCTGCGCCGTGTTCTTTGACCACCGGCAGAACTGCCTCGAGCGAGCGCTCTTCACCGTTAACTGAGTTGACCAGCGCCTTGCCCTCGTATAGAGAGAGCGCCGCGGCCAGTGCTTCCGGATCGGCGGTGTCGATGCACAGAGGCACCTCGACGGTTTCCATCACCGTGCGCATAACCTGCTGTAGCAGCTCGGGCTCGTCGGCGCCTGGTACGCCGGCGTTGACGTCCAGGATCGATGCCCCGGCGGCAACCTGGGAAGAGGCGTCCTGGCGGACGATATCGAAGTTGCCCTCCTGAAGGGCAGCCAGCACGGCTTTGCGGCCGGTGGGGTTGATGCGTTCACCGATCACCACGGTCTGGCTGCCGCGCTGGATGTTGACGGTATTCGATTTGAAAGTGACTTGTGTGATCAGGTTTTCTGCCATACGGTTCCTCGCAAAGATGTGATTTGATTAACTTGAGAACGAATTAATCCGCGGCGGATGTTTCGCCGGCTCTCTCCCTGCGTGCGCGCCAGCGATCGCGCAGGGAATAGTACAGCTGGGCAAACCCGCCGGGATAAAAGATCATCACCAGGATGAGCAGCAAGCCGTAGAGCACCAGGTGCAGGCCGGGCAGATCGGAAAGGCTGGAGCGCAGCCATTCGAAGAAGAAGATGAATGGGAAAGCTACGAAAGCCCCGCCCCAAATGCTGCCGCGCCCACCAACATAAGCGATGGCCAGGACCTCGACCGTTTTGGCGGTGAGCATGATCTGCGGGGTTAGGATGCCATAGTAGTGGGCATAAAAGCCGCCTAACCAGCCGGCAAAAGCGCAGGAAAGCGTGAAGTTAAACACCCGGTAATAAGTTGGGTTGACACCGGAGGCGCGGGCAGCATCGATATTCTGCCCGATGGCTTTGAAAGCCAGGCCGATATGGGAGTTGGTGACCCAGCGCAAGACGAAGTAGGTGAACAACATCATCACCACGATGATGTAGAAATAGGGCATGTTGGAGGAGGTTTCCAGGAAGGTGGGAGTGTTCAATCCCAGCGGGCCGCGCGTAATGTTCACCAGGTTGCGGGCCAAGCCCAACAAGGCCAGACCTACGAACCAGGACATCAAGGCTACGAAGATGCCGCGCAGCCTCAAGGTCAAAATGCCGGTGAGTAAACCCAGAACGGCTGCGAAGGCAGCCCCGGCGAAGATCCCCAGCCAGGGGGTGATGCCGAAATTAACCGCCAGCAAGGCGGAGGTGTACGCGCCCACGCCTAAGAAGGCCGCAAAACCGAAGTTAACTACGCTGATGTAACCGGTGGTGAAATCGAAGGCGATAGCCTGAGCGGCAATCAAAGCGGCCCCGATCAACCAGCGCAGCAGGTGTTCTTGGTTAAACGGTGGGATAAAAGGAAGCAGCAGCAGCACGACGATCGTTGCCAGGCCTAGAGGGCTGATGCCCAGCATGCTGGCGAGATAACGGATGCGGCTGGAAAAATCGCTGCTTTCCCGAACGCTTGCAGTTTCAGTCGTTTCCACGTTGCACGTCCTTTACTGCTCGTGAATACCCTTGACGACGCTGCCGAACAGGCCGGAGGGTTTTATCAATAAGATCACCATGACGATGGCGGTCGGAATAACATCCTCCCAGCCCGGGCCGATATAAAAGGAAGTCAGCGTTTGCAGCAGGGCGACGATAAACCCGCCCACCAGCGCGCCGGCGACGTTGCCCATGCCAACCAGGATGACGATGTACCAAGCGATGTACAGGGGTTTAAGCCCCACCGTCGGATAAGAGGGGAACAAGAACAGCAAGCTGCCGCCAGCCAGCGCGGCCAGGGCGCTGCTCAGGGCCAGGGTGAGAACCTGGATGCGGTTCAAGTCGATGCCTACCATTAAGGAGCCGGTTTCATCCTGGGAGACAGCGCGAATGGCGCGGCCCGTGCGGGTGCGCCGCAAGAAGTACCAGAAAACGGCCATCGTCAGGATGCCGAGCACGAAAACCACCGCCCGGTCTACGGAGATGGAGACGCCGAGAAAGTGAAGCCCAGGGAGATCCCAGTAGTGGGGGATGCC
Source organism: uncultured Anaerolineaceae bacterium (assembly GCA_964400875.1). Classification (GTDB taxonomy): domain Bacteria; phylum Chloroflexota; class Anaerolineae; order Anaerolineales; family UBA4823; genus CAYNWK01. Next base: position 64,012 of record CAYNWK010000008.1, read on the forward strand.
CTTGAAATCCGCGCCCCAGATCATTTGAGTCCCATTGATGATGATCACTGAAATGCCCACCGTCAGCAGGAACGAATTCATGATCCATTGTTCCTTGGTGCGTTTGCGAAGCTGGTAGAAAACCAGCTTTTCCATCACGACCCCGACTACTGCACCGACGATCACGGCAGCGATGATCCCGGCGAAGGGGGAGATCAGGGTTAGAAACCTCGATGGGTTTTGATTAAGGTACTCAGTCAGCGGTTTGAAAACCAGGTAGGCTACCAGGGTGCCGATCATGAACAACTCGCCGTGGGCGAAGTTGACGATGTTCATCACGCCGAAAACCAGGGAAAGCCCGGCCGCCATCAGCGCCCACATCCCACCGGTTACGATGGAATTCACCAGGACGAAAGGCCCCGTGTCGATGGTAGCCACGATCGCTACCCCGATGGCGATCAGGATGGTGATACCCGCAGCCGAGGTCAGGCTGCGGGTCAAACCGGTAACCCAGCCCAATTGCGTGCGAGTACGTTCTTGTGGCGAATCCATAACGATTTCACTCCTGAGGATAAGACGGTATCGCCGCCGGAGCGCTCATAAACCGAGGTATGCGCTGCGGACGTGCTCGTTTTTCTGCAGGTCCGCGCTGGCGCCGGAAAGTACGATCTGGCCTTGCTCGAGCACGTAGGCCCGGTCGGTGATCTTTAACGTGGTATTCACGTTTTGTTCGACGAGCAGAATGGTCACCCCTTCCTGGCGGAGCGTTTCCAGTGCATGGAATACGTCCATCGTCAGGTTTGGCGCCAGTCCCAGAGAAGGTTCGTCAACCAGCATCAACTTGGGGAAAGACATCATGCCGCGGCCGATGGCCAGCATCTTGCGCTCGCCGCCGCTTAGCGTGCCGGCCAGTTGATCCTTTCTCTCGGCCAGCCTGGGGAACAGCGAATAGACGGAATCGATGCCGCGCTGGATGGCGCGCTGATCTCTGATGATGTAGGCGCCTAACAGAAGGTTTTCTTCCACCGACATACCGGTGAATAAGTTCAAGCTTTCACTGATGTAGCTGACCCCCATTTCGCTGCTGACCCGGTTGGCCTCCATGTTGGCCACGGAATGGTCCCCGATCAGGATATCTCCTGAGCTCGGATGCAGTAAACCGGCGACGGTCCGCAAGGTCGTGGTCTTGCCGGCGCCGTTCGGCCCCACCAGGGCGACGAACTCGCCATCTGCCACGTTCAAAGTTACATCCCACAAAACTTGCAGGAAACCATAAGCGGCGTTGATATTTTTGATCTCTAACAAGGTTGTCCTCCTGCGCGCCGCGGAGCGCGGATCACAGCATGTAGTCCTCGCCCAGGTACGCCTCGGTCACCTTGGGGTCGTGGGCGACTTCGCTGGGGGTGCCCTGAGCGATCTCGGTGCCGTACTGGATGACCATGACCCGGTCGCATAACCCCATGATCACCTTCATGATGTGCTCGACCATCAGGATGCTCACCCCGCTGTCGCGAATCCTACGGATGACATCCATCAGTTCGTCCAGCTCGCCGGTGGCAAGCCCGGCAGCCAGCTCGTCCAGCAGGAGCAGCTTAGGCTGGCTGGCCAAGGCGCGCGCCAGGTCCAGCCGCTTAAGCTGCACGGTGTTTAGGTTTTCAGCCATGGTATCGGGGGGCATGGGGAACTCGACGTATTCGAGCATTTTCAGCCCCCAAGATTTGGGGTCGAAGACATTGCCGGTGCGGTTGCCGAAAATCGTGGCAACCATCACGTTTTCCAGCGCAGTCAGTTTGGGAAAAGGCTGCGATATCTGGAAAGTACGGCTCATTCCGGAGCGGCAGAGTACATCGGCGCTGTAACCGGTCATTTTCTCGCCCCGAAAGCTGACCATCCCTTCGGTAGGTGGGAAGGTCCCTGCGATGCAGTTCAGGTAAGTGGTCTTTCCAGCGCCGTTTGGGCCGATCAGCCCGACGATCTCCCCCTCGTTAACTTTTAACGTTACTTTGTTCACCGCCACCAGGCCACCGAACCGTTTGGTGATGTCCCTGGTATCCAGGATCACAGCGTTTCCAGGCATGCGAAACCTCTCTCAGATACTCGTTCGAAGGCCGAAATTGGGGCGGTAAGTTTGGCTACTTACCGCCCCCGTAGTTGGCCGCAGAAGCTACTTTGACTGGATGTCTGCGTTCTGGAATTCAGGCGGCCAGATGTAGAGCCCTTCGCCGTCCATGTACTGCAAGACGGGGAAGGTGTAGTAGCCCTTGCCCACGATGGGATCGGGCGGGTTGCTGAAGTCGTATTCGTTCATGACGATGGCGCCATCGTCGGCCGTGAAGGTTAGTTCACCGGTCCAAACCTTGTCCCGAACCGTGGCGTAGACCGTTTCGCTGTTGAGCTCTCCGGCGTTGTCGACGGTATCTTGGAGCACCTTCAGGAAGAAGTTCATGCCGTCGTAAGACAGACCACCCGAAGAGGGGCTGGGCACAAGGCCGCTCTTAGCCTCGAAGGCATCCGCGAACTGCAGGGATTCATCGGTCGTCCAACCGGGGATCTGGTCCAGGACGAAGTTTGAGGCGCTGCCGGTCAGCTCGTACCACTCACCTACCCAGCCCAACCCGTCGGCGATGATCAGGGCATCTACGCCCACTTCATCAGCCTGTTTGATGAAGGCGGAGAGGGAGGGCGGCGCGGTGCTGGTGCCGGCGATCAAGGCCAGGTTCTCGTCCTTGAACTTGTTGAGCAGCGGGTAGAACTCGGTCTGATCGAGGGGGAAGTACTGGCGGTCAACGATCTCCCAACCAGCGGCTTCTAACTGGCCGGCAAGGCCTTCGCCGAAGCTGCGGCCCCAGTCGGTGTCCTCGCCGTAGATGGCGGCGCGCTTCTCGTCCGGCGACCATGTCCCGGCAGCGATGGCGTCTTCCAGGGCTGTGACATAGTTCTGGGAAAGCTTATCTGGGGTCGGCCAGCCTTTGGTGGTCCAGTAGCCGTACTTCTCCTGGTCGGACTGGAACTTCTCGTTGACTACCTCGGTGGCGCCGAAGCCGAAGAAGTGCGGTATTTTGTGCTTGGCGTTGACCTCCATGACGGCTACGGCAACGGAGCTGTGCCAGTTGAGCACGCCGGCCTGGATGCCGTCCTGCACGATGGCTTCTTCATAAGCCCGGGTTGCTTTTTCGGGATCGGATTGGGAATCGACCCACACCGGCTCCAAGGTGTAATCGCCGATGGTGTAGTTCACGTTTTCCAACGCCATCTCGGCTGCTGTGCGGAATTCCTCACCTGTACGGGCGCTGGGGCCGGTGAAAGGGCCAAGAACGCCGAACTTGAAAACTTTTTCACCGCCCGCGGCAGGTTCTTCCATCGCCTCGGTGGGGGCGGGCTGCTCTTCCTCAGGGGCCTGGGGGGTCGCTGCTGTGCACTGCGCCAGTAACAGCGATAAGAGCAAAAACAGAACGATCAATCCATAACGCTTGGATTTCATAGCCTAACTCCTCCTACAATTGAGAGTTTCTCTGTTCGAGCGAGTTCGGCCTGGAATCCCAGCCTGAGCCGGGCATTGCAGACCGGGGGTCGATCTGCGCCAGGGAACTCGCATCCTGGGAAACAAATCAACCACAGTAAAGGGGAACTGATGGCTTAAATCGGTTTTCTGGAACCACCTCCTTGGATCATTTAACTGACGAGTTCGGTCGACCAATGAATTTGACAAGACTTATTCAGTTTCCGGGTGGTGGATCATCACAACGGGCACAAACCAACCACCCGATAACGCACAACCAGTGACAAAAAAAGAGCGAGCGCACAAGCTGCTCCCTCTCCTCGGAGGTGCGAATAACTAAAACGAACTCCAAATCGAGCGGTCTGGCTGATTAATCGAGCCAAGCGGTAAGAAACTCGACTAACTCACAGTTGCGGGACAGCGCCGGATTTCCAGGATTCATCTGGTCACCGGACTTCGCTCAAGTTTGTGGGCGGCCTGGTGCCGGAGGGCGAGTGCATTCAAAGCAGCGGTCGGCTGGCAGGTATGACAACCAGGAACGAAAAACCGCCGGAAGTGGCGCGTATGGCTTGCACACCCCGACGGTACTTATGCGGTTGGCTGCTTGAAAATCCGGCATCATTAATAATATCCAGGTTCGCCGAGATCATACTTCAAGAATATATTGCTAATATATCAAAAAACGATTTGCCTGTCAATACGGTTAGGTCGAGC
>CAYNWK010000009.1:0-61270 GCA_964400875.1 uncultured Anaerolineaceae bacterium
CTTTTGTCGATCGCACCTGTCCTATTTGTTATCAGCGTGAGAGTCAAGAGCCCATTTGTTATCTTTATGAGGGGGCGATCCAAAAGGCAGTGTATTGGGCTACCGGTCGAGATCTACGCGTCCACGAGGTCGAATGTATTGCCAAAGGCGATCCGTACTGCCGCATTGTGGTTGAAGATTCATTGAGTTAGACCCACTCACCAGCGAGCAGCCTAGCTCCTAAAATAAAAACAGCGGTGTGGATCCTGAATATTTTTTAAGGTCACGCCAACTGACTGGACAAAGGGGGAATCTCATGGCAAAATGTGCAGCACCCAATCTGTAGAATTACGATATTGTACCGATGGGATTACCCACGTCTTTCTGGACTCATAGATTGAGGCAACACCGCGAACATAATCAGGAGGATTCATGAGTGGTAAAGGAGGATCGAAGAGCAGACGGCAGGTCATCCGCGATAAAAGGCGCCAACAGCAGCGCCGGCAGCGCCTGATGCTGATCTTAGGCATCGTCGGGATCGCCCTGTTGGTGACGGCGCTGTTGATTGCCCCTTCGATACAAAACGCGCTCACGCCGGTTGGGGAGGTGATACAAATCACCCCAGAAGAGCGCCCCATGGTTGACGGAAAAACGATGGGCAACCCGGATGCCCCGGTCAGGATCGAAGTCTTTGAGGATTTTCAGTGCCCTTCCTGTAAGCAATATTCAGAAAGTATCGAATCTCAGGTCATTGATAACTATGTCGCCAACGGGGATGTCTATTACGTTTACCGCTTTTTCCCCTTCCTGGATGATCAGGTAGCCGGGAATGAATCGAATCAGGCTGCCAATGCGAGCATGTGCGCTGCGGAGCAGGACCGGTTTTGGGATTATCACGACATGCTATTTGCTAACTGGAACGGCGAAAACCAGGGCGCCTTCATCGATAAACGCCTGGTAGCTTTCGCCGAGGCTTTGAACCTGGACATGGACTCCTTCAACAGCTGCTTCCAAGCTAATAAATATCGAGAAGTGATCCAGGAGGACCTCAACGAGGGCCGAAGCCGCGGCGTCCAGGGAACCCCTTCTGTCTTCGTCAATGGTCAACAGCTGGCCCCCGGGTTTATTCCATCCTATGACCAGATCTCTCAGGCGGTCGAAGCGGCGTTGGCATCTGGCGGATGACAAAATACCCTTCCGAGACTGGAAGGGCATCGTGTAGTCGGTATCCAGGCGACGCATGGGGTAAAACCCGTGCGTCGTTTGATTATTCTTTAGCCAGGGTGGGGCTTGATTTGCCGGCTGAGCTGCTCTCCAGGATTTCCAGTACGAAGCATAAGGATGAAAGCCGGTTTAAATAACGGAGTAGTTCTTTGTTCTCGAGCTCGCCTTCGCTGGTTAACCCGGAGATGTGTCGTTCTGCCCGCCGGACGATCGTACGAGCCAGGGCAATAGCTGCGCTGGCTGTGACGTCCCCGGGGACGATGAACTCTTGCGGAATCTTCAATCCTTCGCTCAACGATCTCGTTTTTTCTTCCAACCATTGCACGCTCGCGGCGTCGATCTTGCGGAAACGGGCGGCATTCTCCGGGGTAGCCGCAGTTTCAGCCATCAGATGATATAAATCGCGTTGGATTTGGAGCAGTATTTCTTTAGATTGGGGTGTAGCGCAGAGCGAACGGGCAAACCCAAGCGCAGCATTTGCTTCGTCGATGGCGCCGATAGCTTCCATGCGGGGGTGGTGTTTTGGAACTCGTTCCTCCCCCAGGAGCCCCGTGTATCCGTCGTCTCCTTTTCGGGTGTAAAATTGATTCATAATTGGAATTATACACGTAGGGTGATGCTCAAAAACCCCCAATTCCGATGATTGTTGTATACTAAGGCGAAAGGAGATTCGCGATGCAAATCCGTTGTTATAACTGCCATAGACCGTTTGCGCTTTCTCAAGCGGTCGTAGATGCTGCTCTCGATCATGCTACGGCGGAAGGTTTGAACCACTATAACGCTTATTGTCCGCATTGCAAACGCGCCAACCGCGTCTCGGTTGAAGAATTGCACCGTGCAGCGCCAAACTGGGAGCCGCACTCCGCCGAAGAGGAATCAGCCGCGGAATAATGGTGAGTTTGGAGGGAGGCCTCTGATTTAAGTGGCGAACATTAATTCATTTCTTGATCCCCAATCGGTGAAGTCCGCCTTAGGGGACCAACAGTATATTGCCAGCGATGAAATCGCGACGATCATGTATTTAAGCCAGCAGCTGGGCAAACCTCTGTTAACGGAAGGTCCGGCCGGGGTTGGCAAAACGGAGCTGGCTAAAGCGGTTGCGGGTGCTTCTGGCCGCGAGCTGATCCGACTGCAGTGTTATGAAGGCCTGGATGAAACCAAGGCCTTGTACGAATGGGAATACGCCAAACAGCTGTTATACACGCAACTGCTGCGCGATAAACTCCATGAAACGCTTGGGGGAGCCGGCAACCTGACTGAAGCCGCCGATCGCTTGTCGGAAGAGGAAGACGTTTTCTTCTCCATGCGCTTCTTGCTGCAGCGACCTTTGCTCAAGGCGATTTTGAGCGACGAGCCGACGGTTTTGCTCATCGACGAGATAGACCGTGCGGATGCTGAGTTCGAGGCGTTTCTGCTGGAAGTCCTGAGCGACTTCCAGGTTAGCGTCCCCGAATTGGGCACCCTGGCGGCGATTCACCGCCCGCTGGTGGTTTTGACCAGCAACAACACCCGGGAATTAAGCGAAGCGCTGAAGCGACGTTGCCTGTATTTGTTCATCGGTTACCCTTCCGTAGAACAAGAGCTGGCGGTTGTGCGCTTGAAGATCCCAGAACTGTCGCCAAAACTTGCCCGCCAGGTGGTTGAAATGGTGCAGAACTTGCGCAAGATGGATTTGCGCAAATCCCCCAGCATCAGCGAGACTCTGGACTGGGCTAAGGCATTGGTTTCCTTGAACGCCAAATCCCTCGACAAAGAAACCATGCAGACAACCTTGAGCGTGTTGCTCAAGCACGAAAGTGATCTGCAGCGGGCCCGGCGCTGGATCAACCAGCCGCCGCGCAGCTTGTATGACGACGAAGATAACGCCCAATATCGCAATTGGAGAAACTGATCTTCGACGAGGAGCCTCTGAATGGAAGAGCGCATCATCAAATTTATCTCGGCATTGCGCGCCGCCGGCGTTCGCATCAGTCTAGCCGAGAGCGCCGATGCCTTCAGCGCCGTCGATGATTTGGGGGTAATGGACCGGGATGCCTTCCGGTTGAGCCTGCGCGCTACCCTGGTTAAAGACGCGTCGAGCCTCCCGATTTTTGAAGAACTCTTCCCACTTTTCTTCGGCTCTTCTCAGGCTCCTCCGATGATGAACCCTTCGGAGGACCTCACCAAGGAAGAAGCAGAGATGCTGGCTGAGGCTCTCCGCCAGTTCAAAGACCAGCTGCGCCAGATGATGGAACGCCTTATGCGGGGGCAGCAGCTCAGCCAGGAGGAGCTGGACCAGCTGGGTGAGCTGGTTGGTCTCAAACAGGCTGATGACTTGCGCTATCGTGAGTGGATGGCTAAACGTATGGAGAAAGCGCTGCGCTTTCGGGAAGTGCGCGAAGCCTTGCAAGAGCTGATGGAGTTACTGGCGGAAATGGGCATGGACCGCGAGCGCATTGATCAGCTGCGGCAAAAACTGGCTGCCAACCAACAGGCTTTGGAGGAGCAGCTGCGTAAGTACGCCGGACAGCGCATCGCCGAGAATATGAGCGAGTCTCAGCCCGAAGAAAGCCTGGAAGGTTTGTTAAATCGCCCGTTTAATACGCTTTCGGGTAGGGATCTAGACCGCTTGCGTAAAGAGGTTCAGCGCCTGGCTGCAGCCCTGCGAACTCGCGTTGCGCTGCGCCAGAAGAAGATGAAGTACGGTCAGCTGGATGCCAAGGCGACCATCCGTGCGAACCTGAAACACGGCAACGTGCCCATCGTGATTAGACACAAAGATCGGCAGATGAAACCGAAACTGGTCGTGATCTGCGACATCAGCACCTCGATGCGACCGGTTTCCGAGATGATGCTCAGCCTGATTTACGCCATGCAAGATCAGATCAGCAAAACGCACGCCTTCGCTTTTATCGATCACTTGGAATATATCTCTCCGGATTTAACCGGCAGTGATCCGAGGAATGCAGTTTCTGGAGTCCTCGATCGGATGCCCCCCGGGCATTACAATACCGACCTTGGATATAGCCTGAAGAATTTTTCGGATGATTTTCTGGACACCGTAGACCGCAGGGCAACGTTCATCATCGTCGGGGATGGACGCAATAACTACAATGACCCTCGCCTGGATATTTTACGTATACTTGCCCGCCGCAGTAACCGGACGATCTGGCTGAATCCCGAACCACCGCCGCTGTGGGGTACCGGTGACAGCGATATGCTCAAGTATGCGCCGTTGTGCGACAGTATTTTCCAGGTTGGAACTCTGGCTGAGCTGACCAAAGCGGTCGACCAGTTGTTGAGTTAATCTGGTAATGGCATACGCGATTTTCAATGAGAACAGAACGGTCGTAATCTTTTAGGTGGGGGACATGCACGCATCTCAGGAGCCAAGCGAAAAAGTTCAAACCGGCACTGGCAAATCGCCGTCCAAACGTACCTGGCCCCTTACGGCGTTGGCTTTGTTGTTATTGATCCAAGCGCTGGGCTTTTACACGATTGGCATCTATCATCTCTCCCAAGTCGGATGGCGGGAAGATATTTCGGTCAGAAATGTCGCCATTCACTTGCCGGTAGGCTTGCGCGGGTTAGCCTTCTTTGGCTTAGCCTTACTGGCTTTGTTAGCGGCTGTGGGGTTCTTTCGTCTGTGGTCGAATGCCTGGGTTATGGGTATGCTGGCACAAGGCTTGAGCCTGGTGATAGGAATCTCGCTTTATTACCGGGAAAGGCCGAACTATCTCTATCTGATCCTGGTATCCGGAATTTTTATGGTCGTCTTCATGAATTTCATCGAGGTGCCGGCGGATATCAAAAAGCGTTGGTCGGATGAAGAATGGGGTGGAGTGCGTGAGCGCTAAAACGGACAGGGATTTGCTGAGGCGTTTCGAACCGGTTATCCGGTATACCCGCGGCGAGCAGTTCTTCCCAATGGGTGTTGAGCGCTATGTGGAAGCGAGCAGCTTGTGGATGCAGCAACCCGGGCAAGAACCGGTTTGCCTGGTTCCCGAAGGTTTTTTGAGCTTAGCGCGCTTATGCGAACCCGTTCCGAAGAGCTTCGGGGCTATTTATTACCTGAAGTTCATCGAACCGCTTAATATTCGCGACCTGGCCAGCTACGTTCTTCAGGAAGGGTTTAGAAAGAAAGACCCGGTCGATGTATTTCGAGCCGGCAGGGGGCGGCTGGCGCGGGTTGGTTATGGCTCTCGCTTTATCGATGCATTATTCTCCCTGACGCTGTTAGCTCGCGGCCGTGTCCCTGGTGATACCGCCGCCTCAGCAGCGCTCACTTTCCAGAGGCTCATGGAGGCGGAAGAAAACTATCGTTATTACGGCCGTATCATCAGGCAAAACGGTTGGATCGTCTTGCAGTACTGGTTTTTTTATCCCTTCAACAACTGGCGTTCAGGCTTTTACGGGGCGAACGATCACGAAGCCGACTGGGAGATGATTTGCATCTACGTGTACGAAAGCGCGGAAGGTGAATATGTCCCGGAATGGGTTGCATACGCTTCCCACGACTTCTTTGGAGACGATCTGCGCCGCCGCTGGGATGACCTTGAACTGGAAAAATTCGGCGAGCATCCCGTGATCTACGCCGGTGCCGGTTCACATGCCAGCTATTTCCGGGCAGGAGAATACCTGGCGGAGATCGAGCTGCCTTTTTTGTCCCCGCTTGTCAGGTTAGTTGACCGCTGGGGACAATTTTGGAAGCGGCTGCGGCATCAGGTGCTGGGAGAACGGGATGGGCAGGTTGCGCAAGAGAACAGGTATTCCTTCAACCTTTTCCGAATTCCTTTTGTCGATTACGCTCGTGGAGATGGGATTACCCTGGGGCCGGGTGGTGAAAAGGAGTGGTCCGATCCAGGGTTGCTTTCTCCTCCACCAGACTGGGCAATAGGATATCGTGGATTGTGGGGCTTGTATGCCCGCGATCCTGTCGCTGGCGAAAATGCTCCGGCGGGTCCGGTTTATTACCGCAACGGAAATGTAAGGAGATCCTGGTACGATCCGCTGGGATGGAGTGGGCTGGATAAAGTTCCTCCTCCAAACCAGGCCCTGAACTACGCCCGGGAGAGAACCCGGGCGATCAAGGACCGTCGTCAGGAACTTGCCCTCCAGATCCAAGCGGCTAACAAAGAGCTATTCGATCAGGGGATCGAAGCGGCTGCCATGCAAGGACTGCCTCATCTTTCGCTCGCATACACCAGTCACCAGGAGCGTATTGCTGCCCTGAAAGAGCAGGTCAAAAATCTGCGTGCGGAATATGCCTCTGCGGGGGCGTTATTGGAAGCGATGGAGGATTATTCGGATCAGCTGGCTCGCGGTGAACGCGGTCCAGCCAGAGCACACATTCGCCGGGCGCACAACCCGGCCTCGGATGTGGGTTTGCGGATGAGCCGCATTGCTGAAGCCTGGTCGGCGATCAGCATCGGTATATTTCTGCTCAGCTTCGTAGGCATCGTCCTTTTCGCCCGGCAGTATCTGTTTTGGGGGCTGGTGGCTGTGGTCGCTTTTGTGTCTTTCGCCGAGGCTTTCTTCCGACGCAGTCTGCCGCAGCTAATCAGCATTCTCTCGTTAGCTTTGGCGGTTTTCGCCAGCCTCATCCTGGTCTACGAATTCTATCTGGCTATCATCGTAGCTGCGGTCCTCCTGGCAGGGGCGTACATTATGTGGGAAAACCTGAAGGAGCTGCGAACTTAAAATGGAGCCCAAATTTACGCCGTTGCAATTTATGGAATACCCCCAGGAAGAAATGCGCGCCAGGGCAGCCGCATTCTACGCGGAAATGAGCACCCGCCGAACTGTGCGGGAGTTCGCCGATAGGCCCGTGCCCCGGTCCATCATCGAAACTTGTTTGCGAACCGCAGGAACGGCGCCCAGCGGGGCGAACATGCAACCCTGGCAGTTCATCGTTGTTCAGGATGAGCAGGTTAAGAGGAAAATACGGACGGCTGCCGAAGCAGAGGAGGCCGAATTCTATGCCTCCCGAGCCAGCCGGGAATGGCTGGAGGCGCTGGCGCCTCTGGGTACTGATGAGCACAAGCCGTTTTTGGAGACTGCTCCGTACCTGATCGCCATCTTTGTTGAATCTTACGGCATAAGCCATGCCGGAAAACGGGTCAAGCATTACTACGCCACTGAGTCTGTGGGCATTGCTACCGGTTTGTTGATCGCCGCGCTGCACCATGCCGGCTTGGCAACGCTCACCCATACCCCCAGCCCAATGGGATTCCTCAACCAGATCTTGGCTAGGCCTGAAAATGAAAGGCCGTTTCTGCTCCTGGTGCTGGGCTACCCGGCCGATGAGGCCCAGGTGCCGGTGATCACCAAAAAACCTCTAAAAGAATACGCCTCTTTCGTATAGTCTAAAGAAAATAATCGTCCGGTTGGGTATATTCCGGCGCCTGATCCTCTTCCTTGGTTTCCAGCAACGTGCTGCGAGCGTACAGATAGTTATATTCCTTCAGCCTGGCGCGTAAAGCTTCATCCAGGGCGTGAACGCCCATACGCCAGGTCCAGTTCCCGCGTGGGTTGCCTGGATAATTCATGCGCGCTTCGTTATCCAGGCTTAAGAAATCCTGCATCGGCGCAAGCGCAAAATCGGCTACCGAGGCCCAGGCTGCCCGAATCATGTCCCAGGAAATGTCGCTGCCGTCCCTGGCTAGGTAGCGGCGCGCGAATGCGCGTTCTAGCTCATCCACCCGCTTATACCAGCCTAGCGTGGTGTCGTTATCGTGAGTGCCGGTGTAGACGACGGTATTTTCCTCATAATTATGCGGGAGAAACAGGTCTGCAGGGTTGCCGTAAAAAGCGAAAATCAGCACGCGCATGCCGGGTAAATCGAAATGTTCGCGTAATTCGATCACATCCGGTGTGATCACCCCCAGGTCTTCTGCAATGATTGGCAGCTCTCCAAAGGTTTCACTGAGTTTCTCCAAGAAATCCTTTCCCGGACCCGGCACCCAGTTCCCGTTGACCGCCGTTTCTTCTTCGGCTGGAATCTCCCAGTAGCCAGCAAATCCGCGAAAATGATCCAACCGAACGATGTCCACCAGCTGCAGCACTGCCCGAAGGCGATTAATCCACCACTGGTAGCCGTCCTCCTGATGTCTTTTCCAGCGGTAGAGCGGGTTTCCCCACAGCTGGCCTGTTTCTGAAAAATAGTCCGGAGGGACTCCGGCTACGACAGTTGGGTTACCCTGGTCTCCCAGGAAGAATAATTCTGGATGCGTCCAAACCTCGGCGCTGTCGTGGGCAACAAAAATTGGAATGTCCCCGATGATTTGGATATGCAGAGCGGCGGCGTGGTTGTGCAGCTTTTCCCACTGGCGATAGAAGATGTATTGGCGGAACTTCTGCTTTTCAATTGCCCGGGCGTAGCGCTGGCGGGCATTTTCGATGGCCTCCGGCTGGCGGTTGCGCAGCGGCGCAGGCCACTCAACCCAGGGGCCGCCGCCCTGATCCTCTTTTAATGCCATAAACAAGGCAAATTCGTGTAGCCAGTATGATTGTTCGTCTTGAAACTTCTCGAAGTCCTGTAAATCTTTCGCCGACGCTCGATTTTGGAAGCGAAGGTAAGCCCGATCGAGTAGTTGCAGCTTCCAGGGGATGACGGCGCCGAAATCCACGTGAGTATGGGGAAAATCCGGTCGATCTGCCAGATCTTCATCCACCAGGAAGCCTCTTTCGAGCAGGTCTGCCGGGCTGATCAGGTAGTAGTTTCCGGCAAAGGCGGAGAAACATTGGTAGGGGGAATCGCCAAATCCCGTCGGTCCAAGAGGGAGCACCTGCCATAGTCCTGTCCCGGTTTCGGCTAAGAAATCTACCCAGCGGTGGGCTTCCGGCCCGATATCCCCGATGCCGTATGGTCCAGGCAAGCTGGTTGGATGGAGCAAGATGCCTCCGGCGCGATTAAACTTCATAGGGCAACCTTTTCGTCTGAACGTAATCTTCACTCCTGACTACATCGCCAGGGTAATCTTGCGGGATCACATCGGTGGCGATCACGGCTCCGGGTTCAACATGCAACCCCGCGGTGACGTAGCTATTTTTCCCGATCATACAAATCCGTAATCCGCTTTCAGGGTCGATCATTCCCACCCGGGCGTTTTCTCCGATGTGCACCTGTTTGTCGACGATCGTCCGTTCCACGATGGCGCCGGCTTCTACCACCGAATCGGTCAATATTACGGACTCACGCACCTGTGCGCCGGCTTCTACCCTGACTCCCGGGGAAAGGATGCTGCGTTCGATTTTGGCTCCCGAAGCGACGACGCATCCATCCGTGATCATGCTGTTATGCACCTCGGCGCCGCTTTTAATGTGTACCGGAGCGCGTTCCTCGGTGCGCGTGTGGATGATCCAGGATCGGTCGTTGAGATCGATTGGGGGCGGATCGGATAACAGGTCCATATGCGCCTGCCAGTATGAATCAACGGTACCGACGTCGACCCAATAACCGGAATAAGGGAAGGCATACACTCGTGAGCCTTCGGTGACCATGCGGGGCAGGATATCCTTGCCGAAATCATGAGAGCTGCCGGAGCGTTCTCTGTCTTCCCATAGCACCCTGTCCAGCACCTGGAGGTTGAACAGGTAAACGCCCATATTGACCAAATTGGAGGGCGGTTTTTCCGGTTTTTCGATGAAAGAGTCGACCTGGAAGGCTTCATCCACGCCGACGATCCCGAAGCGAGAGGCCTCGGCAAGCGGGACGCGGATCGTCCCCATGGTGACATCGGCGGCGTGATCCATATGGAAAGCGATCATCGCGTCGTAATTCATTTCGTAGATGTGATCGCCGGATAGTATCAGCACCAGATCCGGGTTGGTATTCTTGATAAAGCGGAAATTTTGTTGAACCGCATCTGCCGTTCCCAGGTACCAGTCCGACGCGCCGCGCGCTTTATACGGCGAATAAATGCGCACGCCGCCAGTGAAATCCCGGTTCAGGTCCCACGGCCCGCCGGCGCCTATGTGATCGATCAGTGAGTGGGGCCGGTATTGTGCCAGGATCATTACGTCGACTAATCCAGAATTTACGCAATTCGATAGGGTGAAATCGATAATGCGGTACTTTCCGGCGAAAGGCACTGCTGGTTTGGTTCTTTTTGCGGTGAGCGTACCCAGGCGTGATCCTTCACCACCTGCCAGGATAACGGCTCTGGTTTTCATCGGTTGCCTCCTCGTTCTGCTGGGGGTAGGTCCTGTCTCCATTTTACACGATTATAGTGGGCGCCGTTTCATTGATATTGCGGCTCTTAGTCCGCTGCGTTGTTGGGAAAGATATGTGCCCATTGCTTCCCATTTCAACGGAGATTCTCGGAAAACCAATATTCCGGTTAGCTTTCAGAAAGGTGAAAATCTGGTCTATCCTTTCGGATATAATTAATACGAAGATGTCAGCCAATTCATTCTGTATTCATGGCCATTTTTACCAGCCGCCACGGGAAGATCCGGTCACGGGGAGGATTCCACTAGAACGCGGCGCAGCACCCTACCAAAATTGGAATGAGCGCATCCATGCCGAGTGCTACCGCCCTAACGCCGAATTAGGTAATTTTGGACATATCAGTTATAACGTCGGTCCAACCCTGTTCAACTGGATGGTCGAACACGATCCGCTGACCTATGGTCTCATCGTGGCGCAAGATCGGGCCAACCTGGCGAAGTTCGGTGTGGGTAACGCAATGGCACAATCCTACAACCACACCATACTCCCCTTAGCTTCACCCACCGACAAAGTGGTTCAAGTAATGTGGGGGATAGAGGACTTCAAACACCGTTTTGGTCACGCTCCCCAGGGAATGTGGATTCCGGAAACAGCCATGGACCTGGAGACACTGGCAGTTTTGGCGGATTGTGGCATCCAATTCACGATTCTGGCTCCCTGGCAGGCGAAAACAGAGGGGATCGACACCACGGAACCTTACTGGGTATCCCTTCCTGGTGGAAAACAAATCACCGTGTTCTTTTTCCAGCGCGAGCTGAGCGCCAGAATCAGTTTCGATCCGAACGCAACCGCCGATGCGGATAAATTCGTGCTCGACGAATTAGCT
Source organism: uncultured Anaerolineaceae bacterium (assembly GCA_964400875.1). GTDB lineage: Bacteria > Chloroflexota > Anaerolineae > Anaerolineales > UBA4823 > CAYNWK01. Next base: position 11,241 of record CAYNWK010000009.1, read on the forward strand.
GGTTTGTATAATTCAGAAAAAGAAAAGAGGGCCGAACCTCAGCTGGTCTTGTTGGCTTCTGATGGTGAATTATACGGGCATCATAAGCCGAATAGAGAGCGTTTTCTCTCCCGGTTGGTAAACGGCGCCAGCAGCTCAGCAGGCATCCAACCGGTCTATCCCGGTCGATGGTTGCAAATGTATCCGGCGGTCAAGGAAGTCAGGCTGCGCGATTTCACTTCCTGGTCTTGCCATCATGGCGTTGAGCGCTGGCGGGATGATTGCGCCTGTAACCCGGGCAGGGGAAAGTGGAAGCGGCCTCTACGCAAGGCGTTGGACCAGCTGGCCAACGAACTCGACTGGTTGTATTACGACTCCGTTTACCCGCTGATCTCAAAACCCAGGGTACTGCGGGAGCGATATATTCATGTCCTCTTAGGCAATGTGAATGTTGATCGGCTGATCAACGAGTTCGCCGGTCAGGCGCTGACCAGCGAACAAGTGCTGCGCATCCACTTGCTGCTGGAAGCCCAGCGCGAGCGCCAACGAATGTTTACCTCCTGCGGCTGGTTCTTCGATGACTTCGATCGCCTCGAACCGAAGAATAACCTGGCTTATGCCGCACAGGCGGTCCGTCTTTCCCGCCTCGCAACGGGGGTGGACCTTGCGCCGCAAGCCAGCGCCAATCTGCGCCCGGTGAAGAGTGAGCGCACCGGTTTGCGCGGCGATACGGTCTTTGAAGACTTTATGCAACGTACCTGGGTGATGGGGCGTAAGAACCAGCCGGGCTTGCTTTGATACTCGTCTAGGGGGCGATTGCAGTTATTTTTTTAACCCATCGAACAACAAATTGAACGAAGACTCGATGTGTTGCTCTAAATCGATCAGATCCGGATCATAAATCCACAGCAAGATGGTCCCCTCGATAAGCGCGCCGATCGCGATCGCGGATTCTTTGGACGATACCGTGCGTAGCTCTCCACGGGCGATACCTTGTTCGATTAACGGAGTTAGCACTGCCAAAAAGCTGCGCAGATATTTCTTCAGCGTTCCACGGATTTCCTCTTGCCGCAGAGCCTGGGCGTAAAACTCATAGAACAGCGCGGAGTAACTTATAAACTCTGTTAGATCGGCAAAGGTTAGCTGGACGAATTTCAGTAACCGCTCGCGAGAACTGCCCGGCTCATCGCTGATGCCTTGGAGCTGGGCTAGTTCACGATTGAAAAGGTTCTCAAAGATGGCGGTGATGATGCCATCCTTGCTGTCAAAGTACCAGTATAGAGCGCCCTTACTCAAACCTGCTTCTTCGGCAATATCGTCCATGCGAGCTTCGTGAAAGCCAGAGCGGGCAAAAACGATCATCGCAGCTTCAACGATCTGGCTTTTCCGCTCTTCGCTGACGTCTGGTCGAGGGGACATAATTGATTACTCCTTGAGCGCTCTCATCAGCAGTTTGCTGCTTGGTCGTAGCGTGACCAGGGGTTCCGGGAATACCGCGGTGCTGTTTTCCAGTTCAAGGCGGAACCTTTGGACAATGCAAGCGATAATCAGCTGGGCCTCGAAGTAGGCGAAGCTTTCACCAATGCACAGCCGCGGTCCGGCTCCGAAAGGGATAAACGTGAACCGCGGCCGTGCTTGGGATTGGAGCGAGTCAAAGCGGTCCGGATTGAAGCGCTCGGGTTCAGACCAGTAGTCCGGGTGACGGTGGATCGTATAGGGACTGATTACGACCAGCGAACCGGGGGCGATCTCGAATCCTTCAACCCTATCCGATTCAAGAGCTTTGCGGGTGATGATCCACGCCGGGGGGTATAGGCGGAGCGCCTCTTCGAAGACCATCCGAAGGTATGGTAAGTCGGGTAGAACATCGGTGGTGGGCAGCTTTCCAGCCAGTGCTTGTGAAACCTGGCGAGATAATTTCGTGAAAAACTGCGGGTTTCTGGCCAGCAAATACCAGGTCCAGGTGAGCGCGCTGGCGACGGTTTCGTGCCCGGCGATAATTAAGGTGATCACTTCGTCGCGCAGCTGCAGGTCGGTCATGCTTTCCCCGGTTTGTTCATCCTTGGCTTGCAGGAGCATATCGAGCAAATCGAGCTCTCGTTCCAGTTTTTCTGTAGTTGAGGACTTCCGGCGCATGCTGATAAGTGCATAGACCGATTCGTCTAAATCCTTCAACGCCTGGCGGAAGGTGCGTTCTCTCGGGACGGGTATCCAGGATGGCAGCCGGATCGGGTTGCGCGCTTTGTGGATGATGTGATCCAGTGCAGTCATAACAGCACCGGTCAGGCGGTCAGCAGTTCCAGTCAGATCAGCGCTGAAAAGCGACTTGCCGACGATCTCCAGGGTCAGTCGCATCATTTCAGCGTCAACGTCGATGGCGGTGTCGCCGGCAAGGTGTGATTCCCATCCATCCAGCATCTTTTCCGTCGCCTGGGTGATCATCGTACCCAAAGACTGGATGCGGGTGCGGTGGAAAGCTGGCTGGATCAAACGACGCTGGCGGAGCCAGAAATCGCCATCGCTGGTCAACAGCCCGCGGCCTGTGATGGCGCTTAATAGATTGTATTGAAAGGTATCCTTGCTGTAATTCCGACTGTTGAGCTGCAGAACGTGTTGGATAGTATCCGGATGGTTGAGCAAATAAGCATGCAGCCATCCGATTTGAAAGTGTACTGCGTCGCCATACTCGGTTACGCTTTTAGAGAGCGCTTCGAGAGGGTTACGCTGAAGGATTCGAAGGTAGTTCAGCAGGGCGCGCCCAGTCGGCCCGGGCGGTATTCCTGCCTTATCAAGAGGTGGCGAATGGGATCGATCTGGCATGGTGGATCGTTCTGTTTATAAACCGACTGGTCAGTCAATATCAGAATACTGGAAAGTGAGCGCGCTGTCAAGAGGGCGCACCTCGACTTTGTGGTATAGTCGCGGGTGCCAAAAGATAAGGGAACTTGGTTTAAGTTTATCCCATCAACATGTGCTTTTCAGGTTTAAGGCTATGAAGCCTTCGTCACAGGTCATCATTTGTGGTGCCGGCATTGCTGGGATCAGCAGCGCTTATTTCCTGGCAAACAAATACGGGATTGAAGAAATTCTCCTGATCGATCCGCGGCCACCATTATCGTTGACAAGTGATAAATCCACAGAGTGTTACCGCAACTGGTGGCCTGGACCTGGGGATGCCATGGTTCAGCTGATGAACCGCAGCATCGATCTGTTGGAAAAACTGGCCGCTGAAAGCGACAATCGGTTCCAACTCAACCGCCGAGGATACCTCTATCTGACGGCAGACGTTGGCAGGGTTGAAAAATTTTATCAATTTGCTGCCGAACCCTCCCAATTAGGCGCAGGTCCGCTGCGAGTGCATACTGGTTCCAGTGACGACCCGAGCTACCAGCCGTCAATAGCAGATGGGTACGTTGGTCAGCCCGACGGCGCAGATCTCCTTCTGCATCCCGAGTTAATCCGTGAACATTATTCATACCTAGATGAGTCTGTCCTGGCCGCTCTACACGTACGGCGCGCCGGCTGGTTCAGCGCCCAACAGCTGGGTATGTATCTGCTCGAAGAAGCCCGTTCCCTCGGCGTGCAGCTCGTCCCGGGGGAGGTGACCGGCGTTGAAGTCCGGGCTGGGAGAGTGCGCGCGGTAGAGCTGGCTGACGGAACCCGGCTGGCGACGGAATATTTCATCAACGCTGCTGGGCCTTACCTGGACCCGGTCGGCCAGCTGCTTGGTATATCCTTGCCGGTGTTTAACGAGTTGCATCTAAAAGTGGCTTTCACCGATCACTTACGCGTTGTCCCTCGGGAGGCGCCGCTGTTGATATGGACTGACCCTATCCATCTCCCCTGGTCTGTGGATGAGCGCTCCTTTCTAAAGCAGGAGCAGGAGTTGAACTGGCTCTTGGAGGAAATGCCCCCTGGAGCGCACGCCCGCCCGGAGGGTAGTTCGACCAGCCCGATTGTCTTGATGTTGTGGGATTATAAGGAAGCGCGTGTAGCCCCGGTGTGGCCGCCTCCTCTGGACGATCAATACCCGGATATCGTATTGCGTGGTCTGGCGCGCATGCTTCCCGGGTTGCGGGCATACTTCGACAGGGCGCCACGACCTCGCCTGGACGGCGGCTATTATACGAAAACCCGCGAGAACCGCCCCCTGATCGGCCCGCTTCCGGTTCAGGGCGCCTATGTAATCGGCGCGCTTTCTGGCTATGGTTTGATGGCCAGTTGCGCGGCGGGCGAGCTGATGGCCGATCATCTTTCCAGCGAAGGACTCCCGGATTACGCGCCGGCATTCAGCCTAGAACGCTACAATGACCCGGGATACCAGGCTTTATTGGAGACCTGGGCCGACTCAGGTCAGTTGTAATCCCAGCTCTGACCCAAGCTGTCTCAATCTCTTGGGGTACAATAAATACCAATGTTGAGCCTGGGCGGGCTAATATACCCGCTGGTTGAGCTTACTAAAAGGGGATTCACTTGTTCGACTAAAGGAGTTATTTTTCATGACCAACAGAGTACGAGATTGGATGAGCACGCCTGTGCTGGTCATTGATCCCGATACAAGCGTTTCTTATGCGCTCACGATGATGCGACGGCGAAACGTGCACAGTCTGGTGGTAAATATCACCGACGATAGTGTGACCTACGGAATCATCACCAGTACTGATATTCGTGACCGGATCGTCGGCGAAGATCGCAACCCTTCGGAGACCAGGGTGCGGGACATCATGACCGCGCCGGTGGTCACCGCGAAACCAAATTGGACGCTTAAGGAATGTTCGATCAAGATGCAGCAGCATAATATCCATCACATGCCTGTCGCCGATCAAAATGGCGAGCTAGTGGGCATAATCTCGGCGACGGATATTTTTGTCGCGGCTGAGGAGATCGGTTGGGGACAGGAAAAGTAATAGGACCCGTTCTGGTATAATTTTAAATTGTTGACTTATCGATTATTAAGCATTTAGGTCTCGCGGTTCGTCAGAAATAGGGGATGTTTGGGTAGGCAGCGCCTGCTTGAACTTCCTTGTTATCCTCATCAGCCTGAATAACTTCTGACCTCGTCAAAAATAAACGATCCTCTCCCTGACGCAGGAAATGCGCGGGGTGCTAGTGGGTGGATTATGTTAGATCGGAGGCTTTAAGCTCGCATGGAGAAAAATGAATATCTTGATTTGTACTACCAGATGGTGCTCATCCGGAGGGTTGAGGAGCGCGCAGCCGAGCTGTACCAACAGGGTAAGATCGGCGGTTTCCTGCACCTTTATATAGGCCAGGAAGCGGTCAGCACCGGCCTGATTTCAGCGAGAAAACCCGAGGATAGGGTGATCACCGCTTACCGCGATCACGGCGTCGCCTTGAATGTTGGCATCCCCGCCAAGCAAGTAATGGCCGAACTCTTAGGTAAATCCACCGGTATATCAAAGGGCAAAGGCGGCTCAATGCACATGGCTGACGTGGATCGGAATTACTGGGGCGGTCATGCCGTTGTCGGCGCGCATTTACCCCTGGCAGCCGGGCTGGCTCTCGGCGATCAATACCAGGGGACGGATGGCGTCACGATTTGCATGTTTGGCGACGGCGCTACGAACATTGGCTTCTTCCACGAAGCATTGAACCTTTCTAAGGTGTGGACTTTGCCCGTGTTATGGGTCTGTGAAAACAACCAATATGGGATGGGCACAGCTGTGAATCGCGCCTCGGCGGTCGAAGAAATCCGGCAAAAAGCGGAAGGTTATAACATACCCAACGAGCGCATCGATGGGATGGATGTTATAAAAGTTCATGAGACCGCAGAGAAGCTGTTGGCGAAAGTGCGGCAGGGAGACGGACCTTATTTCCTCGAAGTGCTCACGTACCGCTACCGCGGCCACTCCATGGGAGATCCGGAACGATACCGTGAGAAGGATGAGATCGCCCGCTGGCAAGAGAACGACCCGATTGGTATTTATCATCGTTATCTGTTGAAAGAGAAAGTCGCTTCTGATGACGAGTTGGATGACTTGGTGACCAAGGCTGAAGCCGAGGTGGAGGACGCAGTGGAATTCGCAGAATCAAGCCCCGAGCCAGAACCTGAAGAATTATTCGCAGATATCTACGCGGAGTAAGAAGACAATGGCAAAAATTACGATGCGGGAAGCTATTTCCCAGGCATTATGGGAAGAAATGGAACGCGATGAACGCGTTTTTATCATGGGTGAGGAAGTAGGTGTTTGGGGCGGTACCTATGCAGTCACGCGCGGTTTTTACGATCATTTTGGAGAAAAACGAGTCCGAGACACGCCTATCTCCGAGGCGGCGATCATCGGCTCGGCGATTGGCGCCGCGCTTACCGGGCTCCGCCCGGTCGCGGAATTGATGACTATCAACTTCGCCTTTGCTGCGATGGATCACATCGTCAATGAAGCGGCCAAGCTGCGTTACATGTTTGGGGGCCAATTTACCGTGCCCCTGGTCATACGCACACCCGCCGGCGGAGGCCGCCAACTGGGTGCTACGCACTCCCAAACACCGGATGCGATCTTCGCACATTTCCCCGGCCTGAAAGTCGTCGCTCCAGGGACCCCTGAGGACGCCAAGGGTATGCTTAAATCAGCCATCCGTTCCGACGATCCGATCATGTTCATCGAACACGCCACGCTTTACCAAGTACGCGGTGAAGTTCCGGATGAGGACTACACAGTTCCGCTGGGCAAGTCGAAGGTGCATCGCCAGGGAAGCGACGTCACCTTGGTCACCTACAGCAAGATGTTGGATGTATCCTCGAAAGCAGCCGAAGAACTAGCCAAGGGGGGGATAGAGGCGGAGATCATCGATCTGCGCTCGCTCCGGCCTTTAGATATGGAGCCTGTGATCGAATCGTTCAAGAAAACTAACCGGGCGGTCGTGGTCGAAGAAGGCTGGCGATCCTTCGGCGTCGGTTCGGAGATCGCTTCCAGGATTTACGAAGAAGCCTTCGATTATGTTGACGCTCCGGTCAAACGGGTGGCGCAAGCGGAGGTCCCACTGCCTTACAATCGAAATTTGGAGCAGCTGGCGATCCCGCAAGTCGAGGATGTGATTGAGGCTGTGAAGGAGGTGCTCTGATGGCCGATATCGTCAGTATGCCCAAGCTGGGCTTTGACATGGCTGAGGGGACTCTCGTGCGCTGGGTGATTAACGAAGGCGAAGCGGTTGAAAAGGGCGCCGTTCTGGCTGAGATTGAGACGGATAAAGCGACCGTCGAAGTGGAATCGTCGTACAGCGGGGTGGTTAAACAGCACCTGGTTGATGAAGGCGCCATCGTCCCGGTAGGGGATCCTATCGCTGTGGTTGGCGAGAAGGATGAGGAAATCGATGTCCAGCAGCTGCTGGGCGCTCAGGCTCCTGAAAAAGGGGCCGAGGCTGAAGCTGGAGAGCCAGCGAAAGCCGAAAAAATTGAAGAGCCGGAGCGAGAAACAGCTGCAGCAGAGGCCGAGGAGCCAGAAGCAAAGGCAGCTCTAGAAGGAGCTCAGCTCCCTGGAGGTGTGCGCGCTTCACCGCTCGCCCGACGGATGGCAGAAGAGAAAGGTATCGATCTACGCAAACTCAACGGCTCCGGACCGCGCGGCCGCATTGTGAAGGCGGACGTCGAAGAATTCGAGGAAACTCCTCTAGAGAAGGCTGCCGAACGCGCGCCTACGACGCCAGCTGCGATGCCGCTAATGACCGGCGAGATTCCCGAGGATCAACATGTTCAACTCAGCCGCCTGCGGGCTACCATTGGTAGGCGTATGGCCGAATCGACCAGCACCATCCCGCACATTTTCATCACCCGCGAGTTTGGTATGGCTGGTGTCATGGCATTGCGTAAACAGGTCAACTCCTTGCTTCCGGAAGGTGAAAAAACTTCGGTCAATGATTACATTGTCAAAGCCGTAGCGCTGGCTTTGCGGGAACACCCGACCTTAAATGCTACTCTGGATGAAGCCAACAACGAGATCGTCCAGCATGGAAATATCAACGTCGGTGTAGCGGTCGCCGTCGAGAATGGTTTGCTCACCGTGGTCTGCCGGGATGCGGACCGCAAGCCGATCCGGTTGATTTCCATCGAGGTCAAGACGATGGCTGAGCGCGTCCGCATCGGACGCGTTAAGCCTGAGGACATTGAAGGCTCGACCTTCACTGTGAGTAACCTGGGGATGTTTGGCGTCGAGCAGTTTACAGCCATAATTAATCCGCCGGAGGCCGCTATATTGGCAGTCGGCGGGGTCAACCAGGTGCCGGTCGTGGTGGATGGTGAACTGCAAACGGGCATGCGCATGAAGACCACGCTCTCGGTGGATCACCGGGTGAGCGATGGCGCTGACGGCGCACGCTTTTTACAGGTGCTGGCAAAATATATTGAGGATCCCTTGCGGCTGATGTTGTGACCTAACTTTTCCATTCCTTCGCCATCCTGGCGGATTGAATATAAGCAAAACTTTTTGGAGTTACGTAATTCTCCGAGAAAGTGGAGGTGTCGGGCCAGGCAAAATCCGCCCAAGCATCCTCTTTCTTCCCTCGAGTGCGTAAGTCCTCACTTTAATGTCCTGAAAAGGCGGTTGCCTGCCGGGAAATTTAGCCTTGCGTGTTTGGTCGGAGGGCTCCGGAAGCGCCGCCTTGTTCTATTTAAGGAGTGAAGATGTCTTCTCCACGCCATTTATCTGCGAAGCTTCGGGCAGCGTTCAAATTGGCTCCCTTCCCGTTGGCTTTGTTGACAATAGAATTTCTGGATGAATTCGCCTTTGGCACAAGAGAGGCAGCCTGGCCCCTCATTCGCTCAGATCTCGCACTTAGCTACGGGCAGATTGGTTTGCTGCTCGCCGTTCCCAATCTGGTTAGTTCGGTGGTCGAGCCATTCTTGGGGATCTTGGGTGATGTGTGGAAGCGCCGGCTTCTGATCCTGGGGGGTGGTCTGGTTTATGCTGGGGGGCTGGCGGTTACTGCGCTGAGTCGAGATTTTACCCTCCTGCTTTTATCCTTCATCATGCTTTATCCGGCTTCAGGGGCATTCGTATCTCTGTCCCAGGCCACCTTAATGGATCTGGATGAATCCAGGCACGAACACAACATGGCCCGCTGGACCTTTGCTGGCTCCATTGGCTTAGTCGCCGGGCCACTGGCGCTCAGCGCGATCCTGGCGCTGGGCTTTGATTGGCGCGAATTGTTCTTGTCGATGGTTGGCCTGACATTGTTGATCGTCACTTTTGCCAGTCGATTCCAATTTCCTCGTTCTGCCAGCGCTCAAAAAGCCCTGAATAAAGCTTCTGGATTCAAAGCGGGTTTTCGAAACGCGCTTGTTTCCCTCAAAGATAGGGAAGTTTTGCGCTGGTTGATTTTGTTGGAGTTTTCCGATTTAATGTTGGATGTATTCTATTCTTTCCTGGCCCTCTATTTCGTCGATGTTGTAGGCCTTACCCCGGTCGGCGCCGGGTTGGCGGTATCCGTTTGGCTGGGGGTAAGCTTAATCGGAGATTTTCTCTTGATCCCATTATTAGAACGGGTGGATGGAGTAGATTATCTGCGGTTCAGCGTGCTTATCGAGCTGGCTCTCTATCCGGCGTTCTTGTTAGTCCCAGGTATGGGGTTTAAATTGGCGATTCTGAGCCTTTTGGGCTTGTTCAACGCGGGCTGGTATGCTATCCTACAAGGGCGTTTGTATACGGCTATGCCAGGTCGCAGCGGGACTGTGATGACATTGGGAAATCTCTCTGGGCTAATTGGAGCATCTCTACCAATTTTTATCGGATGGGTTGCACAAAGGTATAATCTGTCCGTAGCCATGTGGTTGATCCTCTTAGCTCCGGTGGTCCTGCTCGTCGGTTTGCCAGGACGCGGGATGCAAGCGGATCGCTCTTCAACGTAAGCGCATAATCCCTGTTGCGGATAGGGACAATTATGACGGAGGGAAGTTTGTCTGGGTCCAATCGAAACATTCTGATCATCGATGACGATCAAGAGACTCTCGACGTATTGAAGCTGGAACTCACCAGGTCGGGGTACCGGGTATTGCTGGCGCTGAACTGGGAAGAAGTCATCGATCAGATACGCCGCGCGCACGATGCACGCTGGGCGATCGATGCGATTATCCTGGACTTAATGATGCCGATTCGTTCGGGATTCGATGTACTGCAGTCTCTGCAGGTCATGCTAGATCCCATGCCGCCGGTGGTCGTGCTGTCGGCCCTATCTGGTATCCCGGACCAGATTAAAGCCCGGGAAATGGGCGCGGATAAGTATCTGGTCAAGCCGACCAGCCGGAAGAATTTGTTGAACGCTCTAGAAGAGGTGCTCAGCCAGGGGAGAAGGAGCACGTGGCGGGACATCCACAGTGGTTGGAGGGACAACGAATGAGTATGAGCGAGTACGAACTTCGTTACCTCCGCGCGGGGGTGGAATCATTAGAAAATTACCTGCTGTCCGAAGAACTTTACTGGCCGATTGGCGTCAGCGCCCCGCCGGGTGCTCGTCCCTATCCTCGCTTGACCTTGGGCGGACTTCTCCTCTCACAAAAAAAAGCGCACGCCCAAACTTTGACTCTTGAACAACGCACCGAACTCGCTCGCCTGGACGAACGAGTAGACACTGCTCGCGCTCGATGGCGGGTAGCCTGGGGTAACAAATCCTCCCGCGGCTTCAGCGCTCGTTTGAGGATGTGGCGGGATTTTCTTGAGGAATACCGCGCCGATCCTGGTGATAACTATGACCGGTTTGCTTATGAGGTCCGCCAACGGGTGATGCTCCATTTGCTCGAACCTGGCGCGCGTGTGGCGGATCAAGACCAAAGGGTTGAACGGGCTGAATTCGAAATGTTGGACGGCCTGGATCAGCTGCTGCGGGCAGTCTTCATCCCGGGAGAGTTCATCTGGGATCCCGGGCTGGCCTCGTCTTTCCTCCCCCAACCGTACTGGTATCTGTATGGTGAGTTAAAAAAGTAGCATTGGCGCTATTCGGGGTCTTTCAGCAGAGGTAGTTTCTCGAAACTGGCCACCAATTGATCCGTTCGTAGCCCAGGGGGTTCATTGATTCGAGCGCGAGCCAGATTAATGTATTTGTGAATGACTTCATAACCAACGTACGCGCGGTTGAGATAACTGGCGACCTTGGCAGTCTGCCCTGAACCTAAGAAGGGATCAAGCACCACATCCCCGGGATATGAATACAATTGGATCAACCGGTAAGGGATTTCTTCTGGGAATGGCGCTGGATGGTCGATATGGCCCGGGGGGATCGGAGCGATATGCCAGACGTTATTGGCCGTTTCCCGCTTGAACAAGGCATCGATTTTAAACGCACCCTCTGCTCGCTGTAGTTTATCCCGGTCGTTGTAGATCTTCGATCCCGGCCGCTTGAAGAGCAGGATGTATTCGTTCATTATATTGGGATAATAGTATCCGGGATAGGGTCGCTGAATGGACACACCGGCGCGTTTCACGCCCGCGGTACATTTATGCCAGATGATGTCCTGGTGAAACCGCCAATCCGCGCGCGTCATGCGCGCGACCAGGTCGAAGGGCACCGGGAAGAGCTGCCCATCCAATAACACGGTGCCGATGATTACCGCGCAAAAGCCGCCCGGTTTGGTCACTCGCCGCACTTCGCTGAATATCGACACAAGCCAGTCCAGGTATCCTTCATAATTTAAAAACCGCTCTCCGTACGCGCGGGTGCGGTAATTCTCCTGGTCATTCGAAGCGTGGATATCGTAATCAATCGCGTTCCAATAGGGAGGAGATGTCACGGTCAGAGATACCGAGCCATCGGTGAGCTCCGGCATTCGTTCACAAGAATGATTGTAGATCTGTTTGTACATGCTGTTCTACTCCCTATCCCCAAGCGCGTAAAATTTTGCGATGCTGGCGCGGCCTTCACCACTCTGCAAACAGACTAAAAAATCCCTCACCGCGCCGCGCGGTTTCGCTGGGGTTAGACCCAATACCGGCAGACGGAGCGCTGCTTGCGTCGTATCACCCACCACGAGTGACTTGACAGTCGCATCAACCCTCGCCATGGGCGCATAACCAATGGCGGCGGAGTCCTCTGCGATGCCAGCTAGCATGGCTTCGGCGGTCGGCGCAAGTTTAGCCAGTGAGGTCGAGCTCTCGTCCGGGAGAATCGCTTGGTCAAACACCTTACGGACCTGGTTGCCTTCCGGGTAAACCCATACCTGTATTTGGCCGGTTTCACCATCCAGCGACGACCAATCATGGAGTTCTCCACTGAAAATGCCGCGCAGCTGTTCGTTATTGAGTTCGGTGACCGGATTGGAGGGGTTAACAAGGATTGCCAGAGTTTCTTCAGCCAGCTGGACGGCAAATTCAAAACCATCCGGCGGTTCACCGAACCACAGGCTCATGTCAGCCGCCTCCGGCTCCGGAGGTCGATTGGGCAGCTCCCGCAAGTTAATCAGCAGATCGGGTTGGGCGTTCGCGCAGGCTTGCAGCGCCGGTTGGAGTGGGCTGAGCGCCAGCGGCAAGGCGATCGTGATCGTCTGGGGTGGGGGCGGAAGAGTCGCCGTCAGGGGTTGGCTGCAGCGATTCAACCCCAGCAGGCTAATCAGGACCCCGATGGTTGCTATCAAGGGCGTCCGGGTGTGATAAAAATCCATACTGGTTTTAGAAAGCAATTAGCGCCAGCGTAACGATAGCCAGCGCGGTCAAGTAGATCGAGAAGATATACAAATGATGATGGACCAGGTAGGCCAGCAGCCAGCGTATGGATATATAGCCGACCAGCGCGGCGGCCAGGAAGCCCGGTATATAGGTGGGCAGCAAGGAAGACAAGTTAGGGATCTGGATAAGGTCTACCATGGCAGCTGCGCCTGCCGCCAGCATGATTGGTATGGAGAGCAGGAAGGAGAACCGGGCTGCATCGGGACGGCCTAGCTGCCGAGCCATGCCGCCAGTGATCGTCGCTCCAGACCGAGAAACGCCGGGAAAAATCGCCAGTGCCTGAAAAAATCCGATGATCACGGCGTCTTTCCAGCTCAGCTCTTTAAGCGGGTACTCACGCTTATCAAGGCGTTCCGCTATGATCAACAACCCCGCGGTCGCCAGCAGGAAAAACGCGGTGATGTAAGGGCTGCTGAAGGCGGATTCGACCGCATCTTTGAGCGCCAGGCCTAATAAACCGGCCGGCAGTGTGGCCAGGATGATCAACCAACCCAACCTGGCTTCCAGCGTGCCGAAGGGTTTTCGCGCTAGGATGCCCGCAATGAAGGCTTTGCCGATATCGATTAGATCACGCTGGAAGTAAGCGAAAACCGCAACCAGGGTGGCTACCTGCACCAGTACGTCGAAGACGAAAGCTTCTTGGGCTGGGATATCCCAGCCGAATAAGTAGGGGGCTAGGACCAGGTGTCCTGAGCTGGAGATCGGCAGGAACTCGGTTGCTCCCTGGATGATGCCAAGGATGATCGATTGGATGATGGTCATTTTTTCCGGACGTCCTGATCGGTGTTAGGGTGATTAGAGCTGGCGTTCGTAAATCTCGGCTGCAAAGCGTTCAAACTCACCAGCGATGATCGCCTGGCGCATTTCAGCAGTAAGCTGGATGAGCGTGTGCAGATTGTGAATGGACAGCAGCGTTGCGGCGAGCATCTCTCCGGCGACGATGAGATGCCGGAGGTAGGCGCGTGAAAAGTTCAGGCAGGTATAACAAGCACAGGCCGGGTCGATCGGGCCACCATCCTGGGCAAACTGGGCGTTGGACAGGTTCAAGCGCCCCTGGGCCAGCGAAAAGGCAGCTTTGTGGCGAGCCAGGCGGGTTGGCAGCACGCAATCGAACATATCCACACCACGCAGTACCCCGTTAATCAGGTCGATGGGAGTGCCGACGCCCATCAAGTAGCGCGGTTTGTCGACGGGCAACACTGCATCGACCGCCTCGAGCATAGCATGCATTTCATCCTTGGTCTCCCCAACGGAAAGGCCGCCGATGGCGTGACCGGGAAATCCCAGAGAAGCGATGAATTCGGCCGATCGTTCCCTCAAATCGGCGTAGATCCCCCCTTGCACGATGCCGAAGAGCGCCTGGTCGCGCCGGCGTTGAGCACCCAGGCAGCGCTCCGCCCACGCGTGGGTGCGCTCCATGGCGCGCTGGTTGTACTCCCGATCGTAGGGTTCGGCGCATTCGTCAAATGCCATGATAATGTCCGCGCCCAAGTTTTCCTGGATGGCGATGGCTTTTTCAGGTGTGAACCGGTGGCTGGAACCATCAATGTGGCTTCGGAACGTCACGCCATCCTGATCGATGGAGCGGGTTTGCGCCAGGGAAAATACCTGGTATCCGCCCGAATCGGTCAGGATTGGGCTGTTCCAGTGCATAAACTGATGCAAACCACCCAATTCTGCGACGACCTCATCCCCAGGGCGCAGGTAAAGGTGGTAGGTGTTCGCCAGGACGAGCTGAGCGTCGAGATCGTCGAGCTGCTCGGGAGTCACCGCTTTGACGGTAGCTTGCGTCCCGACCGGGGCAAAAACCGGTGTCCGGATCGCCCCGTGCGGGGTGTGAAAAACGCCTGCACGAGCCCGGCCTTGCGTGGCGATAAGTTCGAAACGAAAGGTTTTTTCATTCACAGCCGTCCATTATAACCGCCGCGCTGCCCAATCCGTACCCCCAACTCTCCCCCAAGTGTGTAAATCCTAAACCAATCAAAGCCGCGGCGGATCCCGAAGAATCGACAGGAATGAAATGAGCGCGGCAGATTCGGAGTGATATAATTCGGGCGCGTCGAGATTAACCCAGCAAGGGGTGGTGAGCATCCCTTCCAGCCTACCAGTTCTGTGTTATTTCACCGGGAGGCAAGGGCTGAAACTTGACAATGACGCATCAATCTCACGTGGAGAAAAAATATGCAACCCATGAAGCTTCCAGGTCCGAAGGCAAAAGCGATCATCGACCGCGACCAAGTGGTAATTTCTCCTTCCTATCCGCGCGGTTATCCTTTCGTTATGGACCACGGCAAAGGCACTGAGGTCTGGGATGTTGATGATCACCGTTTCTTGGATTTTGCCGCCGGTATCGCGGTGGTATCAACCGGGCACAGCAACCCGAAAGTCGTCAAAGCAATCCAGGATCAGGCGGAAAAATTTATTCATATTTCTTCCGATTTCTACCACGCGCCTTGGGTGGATCTCGCCGAACGCCTTGACCTGATCGCGCCGTTTAAAGAAGACGCGATCTCCTTTATGACCAATTCAGGTACGGAGAGTGTGGAGGCTTCGATCAAGTTATCCCGCTACCATACCGGGTGCAGCCAGTTCATCGGCTTCCTGGGGGCTTTTCACGGGCGGACCTTGGGCTCTCTAGCCTTCACCGCCAGCAAGCCAATCTATCACGAAGGTTTTTACCCGATGATCAGCGGGGTGGTGCACGTGCCGTTCCCAAACACCTACCGCCCGGTGCTCGCCACCCGTCCGGGAGAGGATTATGGGGAAGCGGTGGTGCGCTACATAGAAGAGCAGATTTTGGGTAAACTGCTGCCTGCCGATGACGTCGCCGGCATCTTGATCGAGCCAATCCAGGGAGAAGGTGGTTATATCGTGCCTCCCGAGGGGTTCTTCCCGGCATTGCGCGATTTATGCGACCGCTACGATATCCAGTTGATCGTGGACGAAGTTCAATCTGGAATGGGTAGGACGGGTAAGTGGTGGGCGATCGAGCATTTCGGCGTAGAGCCGGACATTGTTTGCGTCGGTAAGGGGATCGCTTCCGGCATTCCTCTGGGCGCCATCATCGCCAGGAAGAGCATTGTCAGCTGGCCAAAAGGCTCTCATGGAAACACCTACGGCGGCAACCCCATCGCCTGCGCTGCTGCGCTGGCGACCATCGATCTGATCGAGAGCCAATACATGGTGAACGCCGCCGATGTAGGCGAGTATGCCAAGGATGCCTTGGAAGAGATTATGATGCGGCACCCCAGCATTGGCGATGTGCGGGGCATCGGGCTCATGATAGGCGTTGAATTCGTCAAAAACAAGGAAACGAAGGAAGCTGCCACTGAATTGCGCGAGCGTATCGTCGATCTGGCGTTCGAGCGCGGCTTGCTCACTTTGGGCTGCGGTCGCAGCACAATCCGCATTTCACCGCCCCTAAGCATTTCGCGTAGTGAAATCGACGAAGGGTTGAAAATTCTAGAAGAGGCGATTTCGATCGCGGAGCGTGAGATGCTGGTCGCCTATGCTGCCTGATTTTCGGGTCCGCCAACGCGACTACCTGCTAGAAATCGGGCGGGCATTGACCCAGGAATTAAACCTGGACAAATTGTTGGCCCGTATCCTGAATATCTCGGTTGAGATGCTCGCCGGGCAGTCCGGCTTGATCATCTTGCGCAATGAGGAAGGGGGCTGGAACCTGGCCACCTCCCACGGCATCTCTCCTGCTTTTTTGAATTACCTGGATCCGCTGCTGACCCGCATCCCTGAGAGCGACGATCCGGGCAACTTTGAAATCCCCAAGCTCAACCAGCTGCTCCAGCAGATCACCCGTTCGGCCAGCCTGGGGTTGCTGGGCGGGGTCGGGCTGCCTATGATCGTCCATGGCCAGGTCTTCGGGTTGATTTTCGTATTCCGGAATTACGCCGGACGATTCTCAACCAACGACCGCGCCTTGCTCCAGAGCTTCGCGGATCAGGCGGCTATCGCGGTTCGCAACGCACAGCTCTACACCCAGATCCGTCGAGAAAAACAGCGTATGGACACGCTGTTGGATTCAGCGCCGGATGGTATCCTGATCCTGGCCGCCGATCACACCATCGAGCGTTGTAACCGGGCTTTCGCCCGCATATTGGGCAAACCGGAGCAGGAGGTTGCCGGCTCCGTTCACGAAGAGGTGATCAAGTGGGCGCATTTATCCCGCGGCCCGACCCTGGAACAGGCCGAAGCCGGGGGTTGGCCCCTGACCCCCAACGCGACCATCTACACCGAAGGCGATTTACAAAGGCCAGACAGACAGCCTCTGCCGGTCGGGATCACCTATGCGCCCCTGCTCTCTGGAGAGGGTTTGTTAATCAACATCATCGCTACCATTCGAGATATCACTCACTTTCGCGAGGCTGATGAGCTGAAAAGCACGTTTATCTCCGTGATCAGCCACGAACTAAAAACCCCGGTGGCTTTAATCAAGGGGTATGTTGGGACGCTGCGCCGTGAAGATGCGGTTTGGGACCGTGAGGTTGTAGACGACAGCCTAGCTGTTATCGAAGACGAAGCCGACAGGCTGACGGAATTAATTGAAAATTTATTAGACGCTACCCGCTTGCAAGCCGGTACGCTTTCGTTGAACCGCTCGGAAGTTGCGCTTGCGTCGATGGCTGAAAGGCTGGCGGAGCGTTTTCGCACCCAAACCGAGAGTCATGCGATCGTGGTGGATTTTCCCGACAATTTTCCCGTAATCCTGGCTGACGAAGACCGTTTGGAGCAAGTGTTTTATAATTTATTATCGAATGCGATAAAATATTCGCCCGAGGGCGGTGAAATTCTCATCAGCGGCCAGATTCGTCCGGAGCAAGTGGTTGTTTGCGTCAGCGATCAGGGCCCGGGTATAGCCCCTGGGGATATCCCGCACGTATTTGACCGGTTTTACCGCTCTCAGGAGACCAGCCGTACTACCAAAGGCGCTGGTCTGGGCTTGTTCTTAGCCCGGGCGGTCGTCGAAGCGCATGATGGACGCATTTGGGTCGATCCTCAGCCGGACAAAGGCACGCGCATTTGTTTCTCCGTGCCGCGCTGAACTACCAGCTATCATCAATGCACCAATTTTTTCCCGAAAACCGAATAGGAGATTTGCATGACCAGAACTCAAATCAAGTGTCCGAATTGTGGACAACCCATCGTCGCGGATATCCAGCAGTTGTTCGACGTTGCCAGAGATCCCGCGGCTAAACAAGAATTGCTCTCGGGTACTTTTAACGTTGCCCGCTGCCCGCATTGCGGCTTTCAGGGAAACCTGTCAACGCCGATTGTATATCACGATCCGGAAGAGGAACTCTTGCTAACCTTCATCCCAACAGAACTTAGCATGCCTCGCGACGAGCAGGAGCGCATGATCGGAGGCCTGATCAATCAAGTCGTTGAGAATCTCCCCCAGGAGAAGCGCAAAGGCTACCTCCTCCAGCCAAAACAGCACCTGACGATGCAGAGTTTAATCGAAAGGGTCCTGGAGACCGAAGGCATCACCAAAGAGATGATTGAAGAGCAACAGCAGCGGTTGAACTTGCTGCAGCGGCTGATGATGATCTCGGACCGGGAGGCTCGGCGGGAGGTCATCCAACAGGAGGAGGCGCTGGTTGATAGTAATCTCTTCAGCATTCTCAGTCGTTTGCTGGAGGCTGCTGCGATGGGGGGCGACGAGAATTCAGCCCACAGTCTGGAAGATCTGCAGAACGATCTCCTGGAAACCACAGAATTCGGTCGCCAGGTTCAGGAACAGTCCGCCGAAGTTCAGGCAGCGATCAATTCTCTGCAGCAAGCCGGACGAGAGCTGACCCGCGAGAAGTTGCTCGAGCTGGTCATCGAAGCCCCAACGCCGGCTCGTCTGAGCGCTCTGGTCAGCCTGGCTCGCCAGGGGATGGACTATCAATTCTTCCAGCTATTGAGCGAGCGGATCGGCGACGCGCATGGTAAAGAACGCGATCGATTGGTTGAACTTCGTGAAAATTTATTGGAGCTGACCCGCCAGGTCGATGAGCAAATTCAAGCGCGCGCCACTGCTGCCCGCGAGTTGTTGGAACAAATCCTGGAAGCCGAAGATATCGCCCAGACAACAGAAGCCAACCTGCCGGCGATCAGTGAGGTGTTTATCAGCGTTCTGAATGGCGAATTGGAGGAAGCCCGCAAGCAGGGCGATTTAGAACGTTCCGCTAAGCTGAACCAGGTTCTTGAGGTGCTGCAACAAGCTAGCGAGTTGCCTCCTGAGGTTCAATTGATTGAAGAGATGCTCGAGGCGGAAGACGAGGCAGCCCGGCGTCTGCTGATGGAAGAGAATCCCGAGGCAATCACGCCCGAATTTTTACAGATGCTGTCCGGGTTGATCGCCCAGGTGGAACAATCCAACCAGGATCCCCAGCTGCTAGAAAACCTCAATCAGCTCAACCGCCAGGCCAGGCGTTTCTCGATGGAGTCCAAGTTTAAGAGTGGTTGAATCCTCATTTTTCCCGAAAACGTTTGAAGGAATACCCTCTTGAAAATCCTGCAAATCGTCGGGGCACGGCCGAATTTCATGAAGATCGCCCCTGTTATGCGGGCGATGGCCGCGTCACCGGATCGCTTTGAGCAGCTGCTCATCCATACCGGCCAGCACTATGATGAGCAAATGTCTCAGGTATTTTTCGAGGAGCTGGAACTGCCTAAGCCTGACGTCAACCTGGAAGTAGGATCCGGGTCGCATACCTGGCAAACTGCTCAGGTGATGCTGCGCTTTGAATCTATCCTCGAAGAAACCGATCCGGATTGGGTGATCGTTGTCGGTGACGTGAACTCTACCCTGGCATGCGCCCTGGTTTGCTCGAAATTGGGGGTGCCACTGGCGCATGTTGAAGCCGGTTTGCGCTCGTTTGACCGGAGCATGCCGGAAGAAGTTAACCGCCTGTTGACCGACCAGGTTGCCAGCTTGCTTTTCACTCCTTCTGCAGATGGAGACGAAAATTTAATTCGTGAAGGTGTCGCTCCGGGGAAAATTCACCGCGTGGGTAATGTCATGATCGACACGCTGGTGCGCTTGCAGCCTAAGGCTCGAGCTTGCTGGCCAGGGCTGCGAGATGAATTCAACCTTGATCAGTACGTCCTGGTCACCCTGCACCGGGACTTCAATGTAGACCGGGAGGATACACTGAGGGAGATCATGGCTAGTTTGATTGCCGTAAGCCGTGATGTTCGTGTGATCTTCCCCGTTCATCCTCGGACGCGGCGCAGGATCGAGGAATTCGGATTGCTGCCGAGTTCCAACGGGTTTTCCTTGCTGGAGCCGTTAGGTTACCTTGAGTTCCTGGCCTTGCAAGAGCACGCCGCGCTGGTTCTGACCGATTCTGGAGGGGTCCAGGAGGAGACCACGTACCTGGGAGTGCCTTGCCTGACGGTTAGGCCGAACACGGAACGTCCGCTCACCATCAGTATGGGCACGAACCAGCTGGTGGACAGCGAGCGGTATGCCCTTTTGCGCGCCATAGTCGCCCGGATGGATGGGGAAAATCCGTCGCGCGTGATACCTCCGCTGTGGGATGGAAACGCCGCGGAGCGTATCAAGCGCGTCTTCGAAAATTTGGAAGCATGAGCGGTTGAAAATAAGGGAAGGGAGCAGCAGATGAACGCAAAAGATGTGCTGTACTATGGTCACCAATGGTTTTTGAATACCCTCGAAGGGCTGGAAGAAAGCGATTGGGATACACCCGGAGTTTGTGGGGTCTGGTCGGTCAGGGAGATCGTTGCCCACCTGGCCTCTTTTGAGCACGTTCTGGTTGAAGTCCTGGAAAAGTATTATCTTGATGCAGGTCGGTCAACCCCGACCCTGGATCATCTCGCCAGCAGTCGAAAATTCAACGATGAAGAGGTGGCGAAGCGTAACGATCGCTCCGTAGCAGAAGTCTTCGCCGAGTATAAGGAGACTTATCAGAGAACCTTGCAGCTGCTTGAACAGATCCCGGTCGCAGAACGCCGTAGGGCAGGCGCGCTGCCCTGGTATGGCGAGCAGTATGACCTGGAAGATTACATCGCCTACCAGTTTTACGGTCATAAGCGCGAGCACGGTTCCCAGATCAACGTCTACCGGGATCAATTAAAAGCTTCGGCAAGTAACTTGGGTCGATGAGTTCATACGTTTCCTTCCGGCCTGGCACGCTGGAGGAATCCTGCGCGGTATTTCATTTCCCTCTTTCTTTTTAGTAAGCGCGAATGTCCATCCGAGAAATCAAGGCGCGGGGGCGATGCCGACGAGCAAAACCAGACGATCTGTTTGGTGGTTGTTGACCCCATGAGGAACTCCCGCCGGCGCCCATACAACCTCTCCCGGGCGGGCGTCGAACTGTTCTCCGGCTACGCTAAATTCCCCCAGGCCTTCAAGCACCAGATAAAATTTATCCTGGTTATCGTGGGCATGAACGGCTTGTACCTGGCCTTTTTCCAAGCAATTAAGGCCAAGTAGCAGCCGCGTACTCTGAAAAAGCGTAGTTTTGAAGAATTTGACCGCATCGCTGCCAACCTGGCCGCGATAGTCTTTGACATATTGCATCGCATCCTTCCTCAATGATTAGATGAAAAATTAAGTAGTACATCCGTTACAACAGAGTCGCCGGATGTTTCACTGGCGGAATATTGGATTCAAGATCGCCTTCGTGCAGCCCTGATCATCTCCCGTAAGCGCGGCGTGATCTCTTTGATGATCGGGGATGGCTCGGCAGGTTGCCAAGCATCGATAGCTTCCTTTGTCGGTTGGCTCCATTTCTCCGGTGAGTGGACGATGACGCCGGGAGATTGGGCTTGCTCCAGGACGTCCAGGGCTTGAAAGATAATCCGCCTCTGTCCCGCCACATCGTGTGGTATTCCCAAGGTGTGCCCGAAGGGATACTCGACAGCCAGCGTCCTCGGCGCCCCGGTTTTTTCAACCCAAAATGGCATCATGGTGACCAGTATCGTAGACAGTCCGGCTGCTTCCAGGGTACGCGCCAGCACGGGCACGTTCAGAGCGCAGTCCGGTCAGGCCGGAGTGAGCAGCACGCAATCGACTCCGTCTTCGAGGAGCATTTGGCTAACCTCGGGGCCGTAAACATCTTTCCAAGGACTGGCGTCAGGCGGGTATCCCTGGTAGCCCATAAATGAAAATGAACGCTTGGCAAGGCCGCCAATGCGTCCTTCTTTTACCAGCTCCTGGAAACGGTCGATTGGCAGCACGATATTGGGGTCTGCAGCAATATCACGAGTGTTCAGGTGTAGATGGCTGACTCCGATCCGATCTTTAGGCAGATCCGTAGGCAAGACCCGGTAGGTTGGGTCGCCCCAACTGGGTTGTCGCTGCTCGCGTACCAGATCGAAGGGCTGCTGTACCTCTTGGTGATATAACCCTGCGGAGGTCACCAGACCGAATTTGCTTTCAGCCAGCGGCTTATTCAAAGGTGTCCAGGGGATAGGGTATTCTGGCTGGCGGTCGGTCGTTTGGTAGAAAAAAGCGATTAATCTTGGTAAGAATTTAAAACTATCGACGGTCATTGCAAGTGTAATTTCCGATAAGTCATTCTTCTTCGCCTTTGGCGAGGTAATCCGGGATCTGGACTGCCACGACTTCTCCTCGAGCAGTGACTTCTCCCTCGACAGAAACGGAGATGGCTACGACCACCTTTCGCCCTTTGATCTCGGTTGCGTAGCCCCGTAGTTCCAGAGGTGGACCCAATGGGGTCGGTTTGAGGTAATCAACATGTAGAGAGGCTGTGACGTAGCGAAATTTTGGCTCGCTGCCCATGGGCAGCCCGGCAGCGCGATGGGCTTCGGCTGCAGCTGTGCCGGTTCCATGACAGTCGATCAAAGAAGCGATCAACCCGCCGTAAACGTAGCCGGGGACGGCGATATGGTAGGCTCTGGGCGTAAATGTGCAGACCGCCTCTGTCCCATCCCAGCGGCTCTTGATCTGTAAGCCATGTTCGTTCAACCTCCCACAACCGTAGCAGTGCGCTAAATGGTCGGGATAGTGATCTTGAAACGCGGGTTTCTCCATTAAGGGCACTCTCCAAATGTTTTGACACGACCGATTCTAACCATATCACGTTGGCTTGACAATCGCCGGTTTCTTATGCTGAGAAATCCGGCTTGGAAATCAAGATTTCACCTGGGGATTTCCGCCTTTAGAGGTCGAGAACGACTCGGGAAGCGCCAATACGAAGAGCAGGATGACGCTTGGCCAGAGGTGCAGGAAAAGGCGGGGGGGTGGGTCTTCCAGCTGCCAATCGAGGGGGTGAGGGGTCAACAGGAAGATAAAAAAGTACCCAACCAGCACGATGAGCAGCGCCCCGGCAATAACCTGGAATCCCGGTCTGCGCAGCGCTTTTATACGCCAGCCAAGGATTAACAGATAGATAGGGATCAAGATGAGCGGGGTAGAAGTCTTTACGTCCAGGCGAACTAGCTGGTAGAGTAGCCTTTTCAGGATCTGCCAGTAGCTGGTTGGATCGACCAGACGGGCGAGGGTTCTAGCATCTTGACCGGCGAGCAGGTCGTTGGGCGGCGCGTAAACGATTTTGAAGATCACAACGACCACCAGCACCGGCGCGGCTCCTGCGGCAAATTGCAGGGTAGCTTTCACTGCCGCACTTCGTCCACTCCGAGACCAACAAACCAGCAGCAGCGTCAAGCCCAGCGCAGTGCAGATCAGCCAGCCTTCATTCTTTGTCCAAGCCGCCAGTCCGGCGAAAAAACCGGCCAGAACCAGCGCCCGATATTGGGAAACCGAGTTCTCCGAAGCCAGCAGGATCAGGACGCCGGCCGCGAGCATGTAGAAACCGGTGGGTACATCAGCGATTTGGGCTGCGCTGTAAACAGTAAAAGCCGTGGCGCTGACCAGCACAAGCCCCCCAATCAAGGCATACACACCGCCACGCAGGACCCGGATTGCAGCCACGAGCAGGATAATCGTTGCGCTGAAGAAAGCCAGGGCAACCAGCCAGCTGCCGTAAAGGCTCTCCTTGCCGGCAAAGCTCCACAGCCGGCTTACACTGGCAGGGATCAACAGCGGATAATCCCCGTGAAAGAGCAAGGGTGAAAATGTGTTGCGCCAGTGTTCTCCACCGCGGTAGAGGAAACGCGCCGCCAGGTTCCAGATCGCCCAAGCATCCCAATTGCCGTGCTGTTGAGTGAGAGACCGCAAGGTAAAGTTGATGAACGCCAAGGCAGAAATTAACCAGAAGGACAGCATCAAGAATACCGGAAGTTTCTGAAATGAGCCGTTTTGGGAGGGAATCTCGGCCATCCGGTAGCGGCTGAATTTGAGATAACCGCCCAGACCAATGATGATCGAAAGTTCCCCGAGTGCAAATAGCCAAGGGCGGGGCGCGGCAAGCGGCATCCAGAGGAAGTAATTGATGGAAGTAACGCCCAATCCGGCGCCCAGGGCTAAGGGTAGGCGCAGCCAGAATACTTCGCTGCGCCTGCCTGGTCGGGGTTGGGCAATGGTAACGGTCAGCCAGCCGATCAACAGCGCCGCACCAATCCCCAAAAACATGCGTATGGTAGTCATAGACTGGGTTCGGGGCTGAGCAAGTAGGCGCCGGTGCCACAATCCAAACGCACTGCGAGTCCTAACGCTGCGATCTGCTCTGGAGCTTTCGGGGATGGGAAGAATCCGGCGATCACCGGGCGATCCGTCTCGTTTGCTACCAAGACAGGCGCTAATGTGTATTGGGTGAGCAGATAGTATTCCGTGTACTGGTCTGGGTCAACGCCTGCCGCAAAACCGATGGTCTCGTTTGCATCAAGCTGTTTTCGAAGACAGTCGAACCGCCTTTCGTAACGGGTGAGTGGATCCGTAGGAATTCCGCCGGATTCGACTACCTTCTGCAGGGTATCGATCGGTTTAAGCCATACAGTCAACCGGAATCCAGCCAACCCGGCGATGAACACGATCAACCAAAGGCCAATTTTCTTGCGTTTGTCTATCATCGATGCGCAATCGTACCATGATGTATGGTATAAATAGGCTCGTTCAGGGGGGTACCACGAAAATAAAAACATCCGTAAGAACAAAACGCGCGCAGAACTGAATTGAAAATGGGTACAAACTTGATTTTAATTAAGAGATACGCAATTGGTGGGAGTAGCGGGGTGTTTGGGCGGTTGGGCGATTGCATCTGCCCTGTTATCGAAGTCACTGTCCCAAATAGTGAGGTCAAATCGTCTATTGGGATTGCCCCAGCTCCATGCGCGTGAAGCCCAATATATTTGGATTGAAGTGGTATGATTACTGGGGTTTAGGGCGTGACAAGGTTGGGAAATTTCATGAAGGACGGTTCCTTTCCGGTAGGAAAGCTTCCACCACGTGTGCTGGCCGAGATGCTTTCTAAGGCGCCTGGCAAAGATCCACGCGTGATTCAGGGTCCGGGCATCGGAGTTGATTGCGCCGTGATCGATGCTGGCGAGCAACTGCTCGTTTTGAAAAGCGATCCGATTACATTTGTCACCGAAGAAATCGGCTGGTACCTTGTACAAATCAACGCCAACGACATTGCCACCGCTGGCGCGACGCCCCGCTGGTTGATGGTTACTGCGCTCCTGCCTGAGGGCGCCACAGATGAAGAATTCATCCAGAGCCTCAGCGGGCAGCTTTATCGAGCTTGCGAAGAGATCGGGGTCACCGTGATCGGCGGCCATACAGAAATTACAGCCGGCATTGAAAGGCCTATTTTGGTTGGAACGATGATTGGTGAAGTCATGCGAGATCGGCTGGTCAGCTCGCACGGCGCTCAACCAGGGGATCGGGTATTGCTGACCAAAGGGATCCCGATTGAAGCAACCGCAATCCTGGCGCGGGAATTTGAGGCGGAACTGCGCACCACTTTGAGCGATGCGGAGCTTGCTCGAGCGGGTAATTTTCTATACCAGCCGGGCATCAGCGTTTTGCAGGATGCCCAGATCGCGGTGCAAGCAGGTAATATCACCGCAATGCACGATCCCACCGAAGGCGGTTTATTGGCAGCGCTTTGGGAGCTGGCAGAAGCCAGCGAGTGCACGTTAATCATCGATCGAGATTCCATTCCAGTTTATCCACTGGCTGCACGCATATGTTCGGCATTGGATCTCGACCCCTATGCTTCAATCGCTTCCGGCGCCCTTTTGCTGACCGTCCCGGAAGATGAGGCTGCGGCTGTAAAAACCGCGTTGGAAGCGGCGGGGATCGCCTGTACCGAGATCGGTCGCGTCGAGGCTGGCGCCTTCGCGGTGCGGTCGACTTTTATTGCCGGAGGTAAACATCACCTCTTGCCGCGTCCGGAACGTGATGAGATAACCAAGCTTCTTGAAGCGTAACGTTTATTGCATATTTGCGTTCATAAGGGTAGAATTCGATGCCGCAATGGCAGGAATTGAACGACGATCAATTAATTGATCGGACACAGCAAGGCGAATTAGGCGCATTTGGTGTCCTCTACGAACGCCACGTGCAGAGCGTTTATCGCTTTCTGTATGTCCGTATGAATGATCGTCTGGACGCAGAAGATCTAACTGAGGAGGTTTTCTTACGAGTTTGGCGGTCGATCGATAACTACCAAACCCGAGGTGTGCCATTCCTGGCGTTTCTGTTTCGCGTGGCGCGTAACGCCTTGATCGATCATTACAGGGCCTCTTCAAACCGCAATCAAGAAGTGGACCTGGAGGAAAGCCCGCTCCCGGATAGCGGGGTCGATCCAAGCGAGAGAGTATTTACCAATTTGGAACATCAGCGGATCAAAGAGGTTATGGATCGGTTGTCGGATGATTATCGTGACGTGCTGGCGCTGCGCTTCTTTAGTGGGCTCTCCTCCGGGGAGACAGCCAAGGTGATGGATCGCTCGACTGGCGCGGTAAGAGTGTTACAGCATAGGGCCTTGAACGCGCTAAGAGAGTTGCTGGATGAAGGGACGAGGCATTAACCATGCCGGCTGATCGAGAACGGATTGAATTGATCGTCCAGCAAGGGCTGGAAGCTATCCGGGAGGATGGAAAATCCCTGGAGAGTTTCCTGTCCGGTTTTCCCGATCTGGCTGACGAATTACGCCCCAGCTTAGAGACAGCCTTATGGCTGCAACAAAATCAAACGGCGCTGGATGCCAGCGAAACCTTTGTCCAATCATCTAAGGCGCGCCTCCTGGAGCAGATCACAGCCGAGAGCAGCGCGGCTGCTCAGAACTCTGCAAGCAGCTTCTCCTGGCGAGTTTTCTGGGATAACCTGCGAAGTTGGCGCTTCGCCTACCAGCTGGCCCTGGCATTGTTAATCATCGTTAGTCTGATCCTGACCAGCTCCGGGGTCGCGTTGGCTGCCAGGAATACGATCCCAGGGGATACGCTCTACCCGGTGAAACGATTCGAGGAAAAGCTGCAGTTGGCTTTCTCACTTTCACCGGATAGGGATCTACGCCTGATGATGGAGTTCGCCGAGCGACGTGTTTTAGAGATGCAAGAACTTGTCCTCCGGGATAGGTTGGCGTACCTGGATACCACCCAGGAGAGCCACAGCGACCTAATCGCGAAAGGCCTAGAACTGCTTCGTCGCCTCGCTCAAACCGATCCTGCCCGGGCGCAACAGCTAACCCGCGAGATGACCGATTCGTTAGCTGGGCAGATGGCGGTGCTGAGTAGTTTGTTCGGATCAACCCCAGAATTTGCTCAAGGAACCATTGAAACTGCTCTGGCTGAAGTCAACGCAGCGCTGGGAGCCAGCCAGGAGATAGGCGATGGGATCAGCCTGGAATCAAAGTCAACACCTACCCCGACGGCTTCGGCAACCCGGACTCGCGAGTCTAGTCCGACGGCGGCGCCGGTCCTTTCCTCCACGCCTACACCAACCCCTTCGAACTCACCCACCAGCGAGATTGTTGAAGTAATCGAAGACCCTGGAACCCCCACTCCCAACCCGACCTCCGGTGTAGTCTCCTCGCCCACACCGGTAAAGACGAAAGGGGGCTCGGGTCCGAATCCTAGCCCGACCGCGACACCGACGAACACGCAGCTGCCGCCTGACCCTCCGGTGCTAACTGATACACCCGAAACACCTCTTCCAACCATACGTACCAAGCCGCCTGGACCGACCGCTCAGCCCACGCCGACCCAAGGCCCCAAGCCGACCAAGCCGGTCCCACCTACATCTACACCGAGGCCGACTCAGACTCCGCTACCCCCACCGACGCAAGGACCACACCCGACAGCTACCCCGTAAGGTTGCTGGGATAGCGCCTAGCGTGAATTGCTGTTCCCGGGTTCGGCGCAGGCGGGTCGAGGAACTTCTTTTTCAATTATCAACCATTCAGGAAAATAAAACGCCGGGCAGGCGACCCGGCGGCGCCCAGAGTTACCCACTTACCGCTGCTTCCTCTCGGACCTGACGGAGTTCGCAGGTTTCTGCCGCGCCGGACCCACCCGGCGAGCCCGAGGATACCGCAGGTGATGGGTGGTGTCAATCTTTCTTTTTATACCTGGCGTTAATCAGCACGCCGCTGACAATAATAATTACCAGCACGGAGGCACCCAGGATGATATCCAAGTTGCTGCTGCCGCGTTCCAAGGCAGCGGCGGAAGGCCCGCGGGTCGGGGTTGGATCCTGAGCCAGAGCAGGGGAAACTTGGATCAGCGCTGACCAGGATACGATGTAAATGAGGATAACGGAGCGGCGAAGTTTTTCAAGCATGGCGACCATCCGTCTGCCAGCCGTGCTATGTGGATGAGGCTATCCTTCCAGACTGGCTATTTATTTTACCTTCGCAAGAGGAAAATTGGGCATCTTCTGGATTCAGACACTCGCAGGGTTAAACATGTTGACCCGGGCAATCGGTGTGAATCCAGATCGCCCGGGGCCTCAGTGGGGGGCCGAAGTCGGCAGGGATTATCGATTTCTAAGCGAATAGTAAGCGGCGCCGCCGATTAAAACCACGGCGATAATCGCCAATAATACCAAGGTCTGCGGGCTCAGTCCTTCGTTAGTGTTTGCGACTGGCGTTGGGGCGGCAGCTGTCACCGTAGGGGGATTTTCCTGGGTAGACCAAGTTAGGATATAAGCCACCAGGTTATCGATATCATCGTTGGTAAGTGGTCCGCCATTGTCCTGGCTCCAGGCGGGCATCACCGATCCGGAGACGCCTCGTGAAATTGTCGCCTGGATCTGTAAATCAGGGCGAATGGAAGGCCAATCCTTGTTTAAGGTGGCGCCTATCCGGCCACGCCCTTCCGCTCCATGGCAAACCTGACAGTTATGTTCATACAGCACTGCCCCGTCGTTTGGATCCCCGCTCACGTCCGGCGGGGGCGTCAGGGCGGCGCGGGGCAGCGCAGTGGAGGTGGGCAGGATCAGAATCTCTCCGTTGGTTTCCCAACTGAGGATGTAGGCTACCAGGGCATCGATCTCGTCCTGGGTGAGCGGGCCCCCGTTGTCCTGGCTCCAGGCGGGCATCACCGATCCGGAGACGCCTCGCGAAATGGTCGCCTCGATCTGCAGGTCCGGACGGATGGAGGGCCAATCCTTGTCTAAGGTGGCGCCTATCCGGCCGCGCCCTTCAGGACCATGGCAAACCAGGCAGTTTTCGTTGTACAGCAGGGCGCCTTCCTGAAGGGTTTCTTCGTCTGTCCCTTCTTGGGCCATTCCAGGGGCGAGCCATAATAAGGTCAGCCCCAGCACGAAGATCAGGAGCCAGCTGATGTTCCTTGGGCGGTGTAAGCGCATGTTCTCCCCAGTGGGTTATTCGTGGGCAAGTAAGAACGCAACCAGATCGTCCAATTCTTGCTGGCTTAGGGTTTCGCCAAAAGTTTGCGGCATGACGTTCTCCGGGAATCCTTCGACGACGTAATTATTGGGGCTCAAGACGGATTCTCGAATGTATTCTTCAGCCGTTTTGCCATCAATGCGTGTGGCGGCTACCGTGCCGATGTTGGTCAAGACTGGGCCAACTGTACCCGCGCTGAGACCTTCGATGGTATGGCATCCAGTGCAGCCGCTGTTAAGGAAAACCAGCTCGCCGCGTGCCACGGGGTCTTGCAAATCTTCAGGGCTAACCGTGGGCGTGGGCAACTCTGCTAGCTCGGCCTGTTCGAGGGCGGTGGCTTCCCAGTTGGTCACGAACTTGGCAATGGAGCGGATTTGGTCCTGCCGCAAGGGACCACCAAGCTGGTCAGACCACGCAGGCATGGCCGGTTTGCCCTGCCCGGCGTATTGATCTGGGCGGGTAGAAGTCAGTCGGCCGCTGGAAACGGTGGCGACGATGTAATCCTCCAGCGAGCCGCTCCAGCCGACCTCATCCAGGCGGTTGGTGAAGAAGTTGCGGTCGTTGAGTGGAGGGCATAATCCCGGGATGCCTTCACCTTTTAAGCCGTGGCAGCCGCTGCAGTTATTTTCGAACAAGGCGGCGCCAACTTCGATGTCCTGAGCCAACTGCACTTCGGCAAACCGGGCCATGCGCTGTTCTTCGTTAAGGCCGTAGACAATGATCAGCACACCGGTCAGGGTGACGAGGATGGTGCCCAAAAGTATTTCCAATTGGATGCGCGTCATAATGAAGAACTGCTCTCCTTTTCCGTTGAAGCGATGCGTAATGGGAGTGAGCCCAAATCGTTATCCTCCTCCCCGGTCTCTATGCAGGAAAATGTGGCGTTCGTATTCTTTAGGGTCTCCAGTCTCCGGATCGTTCCACAGGATGCGCGGGGTTACTTTCTTTAAGTTTGCCTGCCAGTCCTCGATGACCAGGACGGCCTCCACATCGACCAGATCGCCTGCTTCCACGGCTTCGTTGATGCGCGCGCTATAGTCCGCAAAGACTTCTTCCAGGGCAGGACAGCCGAAATCGAGATCTGGGCATAATCGGGTGGCTGGTGTTTCGTTGACCGTATAAAAACCGACCTGAAGCTGATCGAAGGGAATTTCATGGAGAGGGCCGTTGCCCTCCTCCGGTGCCAGGTCCTGAATGATGCGTGTAGCGGCTGGCGTCTCAATCCCGTAGACCGGCAGCCCCATATAGCTCAGTATGATTAAGCCGAGCACGGCGGCTAATCCGATGGCGACTGCGAGGGGGCGTTTGAAAAGCGAACGATGCGGGTTTCGATCGATATAGGGTACGCCGACGAGCAATCCAACCATGATGGTGGGCAGGATGATGCCCATGATGGTCTTATCGCCCAACTTGAGCATGCCTTGCAGCCACCAGAAATACCAAGGCGCTTTCGTGTCCAGGGGTGTTTGCTGGGGGTTGGCGATGTGCTCCAGCGGCGCGCCGCCGTAAATCCGCAGTGCGATCAGCCCAACTAGGAGAAAGATCCCCAAGGAAGTCAAAAAGACTTCGTGGGTGAGTAAATCCGGGATCAAGTCGATGCGCTGCTTGCCTTCTTTCTCCTCTTCCTTGGTGACCTCGCCCTCCTCGTACTTGGCCGGCAGGGAAATCCCGTGTTCTCGGGCGACCTTGTAATAATGCACGCTGATAATCAGGATCGCCGCCAGGGGCAGCAGGACGACATGCAGCAAGTAGAATCTTAACAGACCGCCGGCTCCGATGTCCGGGGCGCCGCGCAGCAGCAAGTTCGCTTCGTTGCCACCAATGGGAGCAGCTTCTGCCATGCTGGTGCCGATGGTCACAGCCCAATAAGCCAGCTGGTCCCAGGGGAGCAAGTAGCCGCTGAAGCTCAGGACCAAGGTAATGAATAATAAGACAACACCGGTGAGCCAGGTGAAGCTACGATCTCCTTTGTACGAACCGGTCAGGTAGGTGCGCAGCATGTGCAAGAAGGTGAAGATCACCATCGCCTCCGCGCCCAACCTGTGGAGGTCCCGGAGCATCTGGCCGTAAGGCACGTTGCTCAACAGCTCAAGAATCGAGGTGTAGGCTTGATCCGGGGAGGGAGTGTAGTAGATCATCAAAATCAGGCCGGTGAGGGTTTCGACGATGAAGAAGAAAGTGGTGAAAAAGCCCAACCTAAAGGTGTGGGCGAAAAATGTGCTGGCTTTCTGATAGTAGCGCGGCCGGATGTGAAATAGGAAGCTGACCGTATGCACCTTGTAGCGTGGGTTGGGTCGTTCGGTAGCCGGATCGCCGCGCATCAGGGCGCGCAGTTCTTCCAGGCCAACACCTGCTAGAATTGCCCGCACGCGCTTGTCGATGGCCTGGCGTGCTTTTTCACGCAGATCATGAAGGTTTAAGGTGTCAAGCATGTATCCTCCCCAAAGGGCTAGGAATAGGTAATGAAGGTTTGTTCAGGCATGGCGTTTGCCGATTACCCTGCGGCCGGTATCGATCCGAACCAATGCGCCAGGCTCGTCGGGTAATTGAACCGGCGCGCCGGATTCTGCGTCAGTCTCAATGAGGGTCTGCCCGTCGGCGGTCTGGATCTCGATCACGAAGCGATCGAGCGAGCGCGGCGCCGGCCCGCGAATATAATCACCATTATTTTGAAACTGTGAGCCGTGGCACGGGCAGATAAATTTGAATTCCTGGTTGTTCCAATTGTACAGGCAGCCCAAGTGGGTGCACACCTTGTATAGGGCGATCAGCCCTTGATCGGTGTTGGATAACCACAGTTTGACTTTGGGGTAATTGAGCGGCGCGGATCCGACCTCAGGCAGGTCCCCAACCTCGCCGATGGTGAAAACACCGCCGAATTCCCCTTCCTTGAAGCGCGGTAAAGCGAAGAGAAAGGTCAAACCCCCGAAGCTTACGGTGAGGAACCCCAGAGAAACCAACCAGGCGAAGTTCAGGAACTCGCGGCGATTGAACTTCATGCCCTCTTGTTCTTCTTCAGGTTGCTTATCTTCCGCATCGGCCATTATCGTCTTCTCTCCTGTTATTCAATTGCTATCATCTTATTTTGTGGATTGTAGCACAATGGTTTTAAGATAACAAGATAATCTTAGTCCAAATTGGCTTGATTTATCGACGCGGTTCTCAAACCATTTCGAGACTAGCTTACCAAATTTGGTTCTCGTCGGCTATCCTCCAGAATAACCCAAAAAAGAGTGATTTGAGCCTGCAAAAGGATGATTTCAGGATCATCCCTTTCCCTGCTTCCCAGTAGTAAAACAGCTCAGCGCTCAACCTCCAAAGGATGAGATTCAACCGTATTTCTCATGGTATGATGAGTCCTCGAATCCAACTGTTGGAGGGTCAAATGTCTTGGGTTGAGTTCCATGCGCGCCTGGCAAACACAGCGCTCTTCTACTGCCTGATCATGGCGATTTGGGGAGGTTGGCGTTTCTTGCGCAAACAAGGATTGGGGGGGAGTTACTGGGGGGCGGTGGTCATCGCCGAAGTGTTGATCCTGGCTCAGGGGTTGCTGGGCGGCTACCTGTGGTTGGCCGGTATGCGGCCGGCTCGAGGAATCCACCTGCTGTACGGCATCGTCAGCGCCATGGCTATGCCGCTGGCTTACACGTACACACGCGGCCGCGAGGAGCGCCCGGAGATGCTGATCTACACGGTCGCCTTCCTGGTGCTCAGCGGCTTGCTTCTGCGGGCAATCAGCACTGGAGGGTTGTAAGCACAAAGCATTCCGATGCGCGGCGCGTTGCTCGAGATCCTGATCATCTTGGGGTTGATCCTGGTCAACGGTTTCCTGGCTATGGCCGAGATCGCCGTTGTTTCAGCGCGCAAGCTGCGCCTTCAGGCACGAGCCGAGCGGGGCGATCAAGGCGCAGCAGCAGCCTTAAGACTGGCCAATGCGCCGGGGCGCTTCCTCTCCAGCGTGCAGATCGGTATCACTCTGGTAGGCATCCTCGCTGGCGCCTTTGGCGGCGCTACCCTGGCTGAACAGCTGGCTGGCTGGTTTATCTCATTGGGCATCCCTGACCGCTACAGCGAAACCACCGGCGTTGGCATTGTCGTCTTAGGCATCACTTATTTTTCGCTGGTGCTTGGCGAGCTGGCCCCCAAGCAGATTGCCCTGTTGTACCCCGAGCGGGTCGCCTCGCTGGCAGCCCGGCCGATGCAGCTGATATCGCGGCTGACTTCGCCAATTGTACGGGTGCTGAGCGCCTCCTCCGCCTTAGTAGTGCGCGCTTTTGGCATCCGTCCCGGCGACGAGCCGGCGGTCAGCGAAGACGAAGTCAAGCGCTTGATCGATCAAGGCACCGAGCTGGGCGTGTTTGAGCCCATCGAGGACTCTATCGTCGATCAAGTATTCCGCCTGGGGGACCGGCGGGTGATCTCGCTGACCACCCCGCGCCCGGAGGTGGTCTGGTTGGATTTGGAGGATCCCCTAGGTGAGAACTTGGAGAAGCTCCGGCGGAGCGACTACCGCTATTTCCCCGTAGCCCGCAGTAAACTGGATAACTTGGTTGGGATGGTCAGCGCCAGCGACCTGTTCCAGCAGCTGCTGGGCGGTGAGGAACTCGACCTGGAGCGCGCCGTAAAACCCGCTCTGCTCATACCGGAGAACACCCCGGCATTCGTCTTGTTGGAGCGTATCCGCGTGAGCGGCGCTGAAGCAGCCATGGTGATTGATGAGTATGGCGGCATCCAGGGCCTGGTGAGTTTAACCGACGTACTCGAAGCGCTGGTGGGTGATTTGCCCGACAGCGAGGAGAAAATCGACCCGGTCATTAGCCGCAGGGAGGACGGCTCCTGGCTGATTGATGGTATGCTCCCGGCGGATGAGTTCCGGGGTTTATTCAACCTGGCAGTGCTGCCCGGCGAAGGAGGCGAATTCCAGACTGTGGGCGGTTTCGTCCTGTCGATCCTGGGAACCATCCCGGAGCCGGGGGAGCATTTCGAGTTCTCCGGTTTGCGGATCGAGGTGGTGGATATGGATGGGCGGCGGATTGATAAGGTGCTGGTTATGCTCAAAGGGGATTAAAACTATCGCTCTTGAGTCGGGTTAGCAATTCAGGCAGCTGGTCCAGGCGCTCAAGCTCGAAATAACGCTCGCTGGCCTCTGTGGGCGGATCGCCATCTTCGTGAGTCCAGCTCAGCTCGTTCGGCACTAGCACGCCCCAGCCGCCTAATTCCAGGACCGGCAGCACATCAGAGCGCATGGAATTCCCCACCATCAAAAAATTCTTTGCATCGATCCCGCGGTGTTCGAGGATATCTGAGTAGGTAGCCAGATCCTTTTGCGAAACCACTTCGACGAACTCGAAAAAGCCCTCCAGGCCGGAAGCGGCTATCTTGAATTGCTGGTGAAACAGGTCGCCCTTGGTGATCAGCATCAAGGGGAGCTCGGCGGAGAGCGCCGCCAGGGTCTCGGCGACGCCGTCGTAGACCTCGATAACAGCGCGCAGCATTTCCTTGCCCATGTCGAGCAGCGCCTGCACGTCCTCGCTTCGCAGCCGCCCGCTGGTGAGCTCAATCCCCGCCTCGATCAATGACAGGATGAAGCTCATCACCCCGTAGCCGTAATAGGGCAGGTTGCGCAGCTCCACCGCGTCGACTCGGGCGTCGTCAATTGCGTTGATCCCGTATTTTGCCAGGATCTGCCGGAACCGCTCGCGGCCTTGATGGTACAGGCGCTCGTTGTGCCAAAGGGTGTCGTCTGCGTCGAAGGCGATCAGGGAGAACATAACTCTGCTATTCTATCAGTGCGAAAGCGCTGTTAATCAGATAGCTGCAGGTTTAGGGTAACAAAACCGCCCGGCGGCTCCCGGGCGGTCTTTTATTCTTGCAGCGGAGAGGGCGGGATTCGAACCCGCGGTACCTTGCGGTACACGCGCTCTCCAGGCGCGCGCATTAGGCCGGACTATGCTACCTCTCCAATCAATTTACAGCGGATTTCTCTCGGCTGCGGGCGAAATTATACCATAACGTGGATGCCCAGCTGGTCGCGGCTGGCGCCTACTTTGGCGTACAGATAAAGGGCATGTTCCCAATCCCGCTCGAAGCCGGCAGCCTCCAGCGTAGAAGAAAGCTCGGGCACTACCGGCGCCATCCAGTCGGCCCGGTCCATGCTCAGGCGAGCGGCCAGGCGGCGGTAATCTTCCAGAAGGGCAGTCGAGTCCTCGATCTGGCAGGCGAGCAGCTCGATTCGCAATCGGCGCCCCTGCCATTCTTCACCCCCGTCATCCTCGTCCTCGTTGAACAGCAGCAAGCCATATGATCCTTTTTGGGCCTTGCGCCACCACCAGGCGTGTCCGCGTTCGACAGCGTCGATCAACAAGTGTTCCGAAGGAGCCGCCCACTGCCAGCCCAGGTCCATCAAGCCGGCAGATAGCGCTGTGGAAGGGGCTTCCTGGGCGAATTGCAGGGCTTTAGGGGCTTCATCGACGCGTACGGGGGTGAAAGGCTCTTCCCTGCCCTTGAAGGCTTCTAGAAGCGGTTCTGAGCGGTATGCGGTGAACTCGGCGACTTTATCGAAGCCGGTGCGGTCGCACAGGTGCTGGACGGACTGGCGGAAGGAAGCCGTCGCCAGGCGCAGCGTACCGCCCGCGCACTGTTCCCACTGGCCTAACGCGTACTCATGTAGCCGTGAGCCGATGCCTCTCCCCTGAGAGCTTGGGTGGACTCGCAAACCCTCCAACCACCACTGCCCGATATCAAGCTGGGTGAGCTTGCCCATGCCGACGACCTTTCCTCCATACTCAGCAACCGCCAACACGCCTGTTGTGTCTTCCAACCAGTCCTGCCATATGTAAGGCACGTAGTCGTGGCCATCCCAGATATCCTTGGTCAGGTCGAGCACGTCGGCGGTGTCTTTGGGCAGCGCCGGGCGGCAGACCAGCACGTACCAGCTTTCCGGGCGCAGCAAGCTGCGGTCAGCCATCGGCGCCTCCGGTGGGGAAGACTGTCTCGAACGCTGCCGGTGCGAATTCCGCCACGTCCTCGCTGGACAGGCCGTTTTCCCGGCACACGGCAGCATAGAAGTCGGCGCTGGTACGTTTGCGTCTTGCCTGGCTGTTCTCGTCCAGTTCCCATAAACCGAAGCGCTGCGTCCAGCCGCGCTCCCACTCGAAGTTATCGACTAACGTCCAGTGGAAATAAGCCTGGATCCCCCAGTTGAAATTAGCCGCCTTCCAGAGCTGGTGCAGGTGTTCGGCGAGGTAGCGGGGGCGCAGGTGGTCATCGGCGTCTTCCACGCCGTTCTCAGTGACGTAGATGGGCAGGCCGAAACCGTAAGCCCACTTCAGCGCCTGGTAAAAGCCCTCCGGATCGTGAGCCAGGAATGAGTTGTCGCTTAGGGTCGCTTCGGGGTCGTAATAACGCCGGGCGAACAATTCGCCTGGGCGCAGCGGGTCGAAAGCGGCCAGCTCGCGGGTGTAGTAGTTGAGGCCGAAGTAATCTTGAGTTCCCTTGGCCTCCGGCACCTGCACCCAACCGGCGACTGGCAGGCGCATGCGCCCGTCAACCAGCGCCCGGGAAAGGGACTCATTAAAAGAACTCGACTGCATTCCGGCTACCCAACGGTCCAGCGGCGACCAGGCGCTGGCCGGACGTATGCCGCGATAGTGGTGGGCCAAGCCGACCTTGGCCTGGGGCTGCACCAGGTGAATGGCCCTGTACGCTGCGGCGTGGGCGCGCAGCATATTGGCCTCCACCTGCAATGTAGTCGGCAGGCTGCGCTCCCCAGGCGGGAATTCGCCAAACAGGTAGCCCGATACGGCGAAGACGTTCGGCTCGTTGATCGTCACCCACAGCTCCACGTACTCTTGCAAGGCTTCTACAACTTTACTGGCATATTTGCCGAAACGTTCCGCTACCCCCCGGTCCTTCCAGCCGCCTGTCTCCGCCAGCCACAGCGGATCGGTAAAGTGGTGCAGGGTCACCATAGGCGCCAAGCTGCGCTCGCGCATACCCCGGATGATCTCGCGGTAATAGTCCAGGGCTTCCTCGTCCCAGCGGTCCGGGGCGGGCTGCACCCGACTCCACTCTATAGACAGGCGGTGGGCGTTCTGTCCACTTTCGGCGGCGCGGTCCAGATCCTCCCGCCAGCGACCGCCCCACCAGTCACAGGCCTTGCCTGATTTGTGTCCGTGCAGGATACGCCCGTTTTCTTGTTCCCAGGCGTACCAGTTGTTGTTGGTGTTGCCGCCCTCCACCTGGTGGGAGGAGGTCGCCGTGCCCCACAGGAAGCCGTGCGGGTAGTGGTAGGTGGCTTGGATCATGG
The DNA here is from genome assembly GCA_964400875.1 of uncultured Anaerolineaceae bacterium. Lineage (GTDB taxonomy): Bacteria > Chloroflexota > Anaerolineae > Anaerolineales > UBA4823 > CAYNWK01. Next base: position 48,944 of record CAYNWK010000009.1, read on the forward strand.
ATTGTCCTTGCATCGGTGAAATGCGTGCAATGGGTTGAATGCAGGGCTAATTTTAGCCGTCAGCAACGATTTTTGCAAACAGACGGGGTGTTGTGGTAAGCTTTTTCTTACAGGAGGGTCAACTTATGGACGAAGTCTATATTGTCTCAGCGCTGCGCACGCCCATCGGGGTGGGAAAACCGCATGGGGCTCTGCAGCCTCTCGCTCCAGTGGACCTGACTGCGCAGGTTCTACAGGAGGCCGTCGCCCGTGCTGGGGTTGAGCCGGGCCGGGTGGAGGACGTGATCTGGGGCTGTGTGACGCCTCTTGGCGATCAGGGCGCTAACCTGGCGCGCCTGGGCGTGCTCAAGGCGGGTTTCCCGGTGGAAGTGCCGGCGGTCAGTTTGAACCGTATGTGCGGCTCGGGCCAGCAAGCGGTTCATTTCGCTGCCCAGGCCATCCTGGCGGGCGATATGGACGTTATCATCGCCGGCGGCACCGAAATGATGTCTCACCAGCCGCTGGGCAGAGACTGGCCGGAGACCTGGCCGGAGGATTTTCCTTACCGCCTGGTTCACCAAGGGGTAAGCGCCGAGATGATGGCCGAGAAATGGGGGTTGGGCCGGGAGATGTTGGATGAATTCGGATATCACAGCCACCTCAAGGCGATGAAAGCCATCCAAGCCGGCCGCTTCGAGAGCCAGATCTTGCCGATCTGCCGCCCGGATGGTGTCGAAGTGCGCATCGATGAAGGGGTACGCATGCCCCCGGATCGCGAGAAAATGGCTGCTTTGAAGCCGGTGTTCAAACAAGGCGGTGTCGTCACGGCTGGAAATTCCAGCCAGATAAGCGATGCGTCCGCTGCACTGGTCCTGGCCTCAGCCCGAGCTGTTGGTCGATATAACTTGAACCCGCGGGCCAGGATCGTAGCCCGCACCGTGATCGGCTCCGATCCGGTGCTGATGCTGGACGGCCCCATCCCGGCAACCCGCCAGGTGCTCGGCAAAGCAGGTCTGGAACTGGAGCAGATCGATGTGATCGAAATCAACGAAGCCTTCGCCTCGGTGGTTCTGGCCTGGGCGCAGGAGACCGGGGCGGATATGGACAGAGTCAACCCCAACGGTGGGGCCATCGCTATGGGGCACCCGTTAGGCGCCACAGGCGCCATCCTGATGGTGAAGCTGCTCTATGAGCTGGAACGCACTGGCGGGTGCTATGGATTGCAGACTATGTGCATCGGCCACGGCATGGCCACCGCCACCATCATCGAATGCCTGTAGACTAAGATGGCGGAGAAGGTTTTCCTGGGCCTGGGCTCAAATCTTGGAGATCGCCTGTCCAATCTGCGCACGGCAGTCACCGCTCTGCCGCCAGGGGTGATCGATTTGCTCAGTTCACGGGTTTATGAGACGCCTCCGTGGGGGTTCGAAGAGCAGCCGGCTTTTCTCAACCAGGTGGTCGCCGGCAAGACGGAACTCACCCCTGAGGAACTGCTCTCCTACGTCAAGGCCATCGAACGACACATGGGCCGCCGCAAAACTCGCCGCTACGGTCCTCGGGTGATCGATATCGACATCCTTTTCTACGCCGATTGCGTGGTCAACCGCAAATCCCTCAAGATCCCCCATCCTCAGATTGCCGCGCGCGCCTTCGTGCTGGTGCCACTGGCGGATTTGGCCCCCGACCTGCGCCACCCGCAGAGCGGAGAGAGCGTCAAGGCGATGCTGGCGAAAGTGGAGCGTGAAGGGATCGAAGTGTTTGCCCCCGGGAATATGCGGTAAAATTTAATCTGGTTACTTTCGGTCGATCGCCCGGATGTAATCAATTAGGCAGATTAAGCGTCATTAGCCGCAGGAGGCTCAGCATGGCCGATCAAGAAGCCCTCAAGCCGCTCAACTGGACTCCCGATCCCGAAATCGGTTACACGGTTGCCCGCAGGCCGGATGGTGGGATGCATTACACCTTTACCAACACCGACCAGGACACCCTGGAACACTGGCGGAAGTTCGCTCTGGAACATCTGCTCGATTCCGACCGGCTGACCCGCAACCTGTACGATCTGCGAGAGATCGACTCGCTGCCAAAGGACGCGATCGAGTACGCGCTGGAAGTCAGCAACGACCCATCTACGCGCAACATTCGCCTGGCAGTGGTCGTGGCGAACGAAATGGTGCGTGAGGGCATTCAGAAGATCGCTGCGCTGACCCCGCCAGGTGGTTTGGAGATCGGTATCTTTACCGACATGGCTGAGGCGAAAGCCTGGCTGGACCGGCCGCTGACCTTATTGACCTGAACTGCTTACCTGCAATCCTTGCTCCTAACTGCATAGGCTCACAAGTTTTGCCGAATAACCGGTCCGATCATCCCGGTCCAGAAAGAGGAACGATGAAATCATTTTATGACTCCTGAAACCACCCAAAAAAGAAGCGCTGCAAATCTCGAGCTCGAAAGCCTGAACTTTGCCTGGGGCCGGCGTACCTACGTGATGGGCATCCTCAACCTGACCCCGGACAGCTTCTCGGGAGATGGGTTGCTGGCTGGGACGGACGGCGATAGCGATGATGAGGACGCCCGGTTGGAAGCAACCCTGGCGCAGGCCCGCCGCTTCCTGGAGGCTGGGGTGGATATCCTGGACGTGGGTGGGGAGAGCACCCGTCCCGGAGCGGAGATGGTCAGCGCCCAGGAGGAGATCAACCGGGTTATCCCGGTGATTCGAGCCCTCTCCGAAGAGACCGGCGCGCCGATCTCCATCGACACCTACAAAGCCCAGGTAGCCGAAGCGGCGCTGCAGGCCGGCGCCCAGCTGGTCAACGATGTTTGGGGCTTGAATGCTGATCCGGATCTGGCAGCCGTGATTGCTGCGCATCGCGTACCGGTGATCTTGATGCACAACCGCAGCTCGTGGGCTCACGCAGAGATCAAGTCCAGACTCGGGGGGCGCTATGTAGGTGTCCCGTATGAGGACCTGATCGGCGACATTCAGCGGGAATTATTAGAGAGCGTAGAAGCAGCTCGCGCAGCCGGCATTCCGGAGGAGCACATCATCCTCGACCCCGGGATCGGTTTTGGTAAAACAGTGGAGCAGAATCTCGAACTGTTAGATCGTCTTGGGGAAATTCGCGAGCTGGGCTACCCGGTGCTGATCGGACCCTCGCGCAAATCGTTTATCGGGTACACGTTGGACCTGCCCCCCGAGCAACGCCTGGCAGGCACGGCCGCGGCGGTTGCGCTGGGCATCGACCGGGGCGCTGATCTGGTGCGCGTCCACGACGTGGAATTTATCGTCCAGGTGGTTAAGATGACCGATGCAATCGTCCGGCGCTCAGCTGATTGATGCTCGTCTCGTTTCGGATGCTAGTCCAGGTCGTTGAAGACCCCCAGCATCTCCAGTCCTTGCACGAACAAACCGACCTGCGTAATTGCCAGCCAGATCAACAAGAATGTCGTTATCCAAGTCAGGTTTTTGATCCACCTAGGCAGCCCCTCTTGGGCGAAATCGACTCGGGCTTGCAGATCGGCGACCACGCTCTGATAGTCCTGCACCACGGCGCGCGAGTTGGTCAGGCTGGCGTTGATCGCCTGGACCTGGCGGGTGATGATGTCGAACTCGGCTTCGATCAAGATCAGGTTCCCTCGGCTGGATCGTAAAGTCGACTCGAGTGATTCAAAAGTACCTTGTAAGGGGTCAAGGCTCTCAGAGACTTGCTGCAGCGAATCCTGCAGCGGCACCGGCGGGTTGTACTGGGGCAGCGGCAGGATCGGGATATTGCTCATAGCGCGCAAGGTAGTGTCGATCACCCGGGCGCTGGCTTGTGCGGAGATCAGCGAGGTCTGGGTTGCGGTGATGGTGTCGGGCAGCTCCTGGCCGAAGAAGCCGATCATAGTATTTACCAGCTCAGTTGAATCGTTGAGCGTCCGCCCGGTAGCCTGGAATGTATCATCCAAAGCGCCGACTGCCCCAGAGGTTTGACCGAGGGACTCATCGGCGATAATCAGCCCATCTTCAGAAGCCTGTAAGGTCGAGTCCAGCAGATCGAGGGTCTCCGTCAGGTTGGCAGCGATCGGCGTACGCATTCGCCAGACGGTGATCAAACCCCAGGCGCTGAACAGGATGCCAATGATAGCCGCACCGAGCAGCGTGTAACCGACGAGTTGTCTGCTAAACTTTCTCATCAGGAATATCTCTTTCTATGTTAGCCGGGCGTTCCTCACCCGGTCAATACGGAATTCAGGAATTTTCGAATGCCCCGCTTCCTGCCTCACGAAGGTGCCCCATTTTACCATCCAAAACTCACTCTCACCTATTTCAACGGAGATTTTGAAAGACCTACAAAAGATGACGCATATTTTAGTAACCAATGATGATGGGGTCAGAGCGCCAGGCTTGTTGGCGCTGGCGAGCAGCCTGCGTGAACTAGGCGAGGTAAGCGTCCTGGCGCCGGATCGCAACTGGTCAGCTTCCGGGCATGTTAAAACTATGCACCGCCCGCTGCGTGTCACCGAGGTGAAATTGGAGGATGGCACCTCTGCGTTGGCTTCCGACGGCGCGCCATCCGATTGTGTGGCTTTGGCTTTGTTGGGTTATCTGCCAGACGAAGTCGATCTCGTCGTTTCGGGAATCAACCCCAACGCAAACCTGGGCCACGACGTGACTTACTCAGGTACGGTAACAGCCGCGATGGAAGCGGCTATCTGGAAGGTGCCCGGCTTGGCAGTCTCCCTGGATTCGCCGGAAAACCACCTCGGTGAACTGGATTACGCTACGGCCGCTAAGGTAGCCGTGCGAGTGGTCCGCGCTGTGTTGGAAAAAGGGCTGGAGCCAGATGTTCTTCTGAACGTCAACGTCCCTTACCTGTCTGAAGCGCAGCTCAAAGGCTTGAAAATTACTCGCCTGGGGCTGAGAGTCTACCGCGATCAGCTCGACCGCCGGCTGGACCCGCGCGGCCGGCCTTACTTCTGGATCGGCGGGGAAGCGCCTACCGGCGTGCCGGAGCGGGGAACGGACTTTGGGGCGTTGGCTGAGGGATTTGTCTCGATCACCCCCTTGCAACTGGACTTGACTGCTTACCCGGCATTAGAACGGATGCAGGACTGGCAGTGGGGGCCGGGATAACCCCTGATCTTCCCTCAAGTGCGTAAGTCCTAACTCCATAAAATCAAGGAGCAAAATCCATGCGAATCGGTTTACAAGTACCCCGGTTTACCTGGCCCGGAGGAACCACGGAGATCGCCCCCCGCCTGGCGGAGATCGCCCAGACGGCGGACGAGACCGGCTTCGCCAGTCTGTGGGTCATGGACCATTTTTTCCAAATCCGCGGGGTCGGCGAGGCTGATGAGCCCATGCTGGAAGGGTATGCCACCCTGGGATACCTTGCAGGATTAACGCAACATGTGAAACTGGGCACCCTGGTGACCGGTGTGGTGTACCGCTACCCGGGTATCCTGGTCAAGACTGCCACCACGTTGGACGTGCTCTCGCGTGGCCGGGCCTACTTCGGCATCGGCGCGGCCTGGTTCGAACGCGAAGCCCGCGGTCTGGGAGTGCCTTTCCCATCCGTCAAAACGCGCTTCGAATTGCTGGAGGAGGCCCTGCAGATCGCCAAACAGATGTGGTCGGATAAGGCCGATCCATATCAGGGTGAGCACTTCCAGCTGGAAGAGACACTCACCCGCCCGCAGCCGGTATCGAGACCGCATCCTCCAATTTTGATCGGCGGGATGGGCGAGCGCAAAACCCTGCGACTGGTGGCGAAGTACGCTGATGCTTGCAATTTGTTCGCCCGCGCCGGGGCGGAACAGTTGCGCCACAAGCTCGACGTGCTGCGCCGGCACTGCGAGGATGTTGGGCGCCCTTACGAGGAGATCGAGCGCACGGCATTAGGCACCATCCACCTGGCGCCGGATAAAATGTCGGCAGCTGAAGTCGTTGAATGGTGCCGCCAGCTGGCCGGGCTCGGCTTCCAGCACGTGATCTTCAACATGCCCAACGTGCACGAGGTTGAGCCGGTGAAGACCATTGGCCGGGAGGTGATCCCGGCAGTCGCCGAACTGTAAAGGTGTAATTTTTAAGAGTGCAGCTCTTGACAGAGCAAATAATCGCAGTAGAATCGTTCGGAATGGAAGCGCGCCTCTTATTACCACCGATTGAACGCCGCCCAAGGGCCTTACCGGCCCCAATTGGGCGGTTCTTTTTATCCCCAACCGGAGCCCTTCGAGGCTCTATTTTTTTGCCTGCTGCAGATTGGTTGGAGGCCAGTTGAGACTGCCCGGGCTGATCGATGTCCACGTGCACTTGCGCGAGCCTGGCGCGACCCATAAAGAGGATTGGGACAGCGGCACCCAGGCTGCGCTGGCCGGCGGTTTTACTACGGTATTGGCCATGCCCAATACGCAGCCGCCGATCTGCGATTCGTCCGCCTGGGAGCTCGTCGAAAACGCTGCCCAAAAGAAAGCTCGCTGCGACTACGGCCAGTATGTGGGCGCCGGCTCGGATAACGCTGAACAGCTAACAGGTTTGGCGCAAAAGGCGGCCGGCTTGAAGATGTATCTGGATCAAACCTATGGTCCGCTGCGTCTGGACCACATGAACTCCTGGATGAAGCATTTCGAACATTGGCCTGAGGACAGACCGATAGCTACACACGCCGAAGGGAAAACCATGGCTGCGGTAATCCTGCTCGCTGCGCTCTACGACCGTCACGTGCACCTATGTCATGTTTCAACGAAGGAAGAGATCTTGTTGATCCGTGCTGCCAAACAGCGCGGGCTGAAGATCACCTGCGAGGTTACGCCGCATCACCTGTTCTTGACGACGGATGATATCCCCGGATTAGGCGCTGGCCGCAGCGAGGTGCGCCCGCGATTGGCGAGCCCCGAAGACCGGGACGCGCTCTGGGAGAACCTGGACATAATCGATTGTTTCGCCACCGATCATGCTCCGCATACCCTGGCGGAAAAATACGGCCCAAATCCGCCGCCCGGTTTTCCAGGTTTGGAAACGGCCCTGCCTTTGCTGCTCACCGCAGTCCATGAAGGGCGTTTGAACGAAGCGGACCTCGTGGCGCGCTTGCATGCCAATCCCAGCCGCATATTCCATCTGCCGGTCCAGGAGGACACCTGGTGTGAGGTCGACGCAGAAGCGCGGTGGGAGCTGCACGCGGCCGATCAATTCACCCGCTGTGGCTGGACGCCCTTCGAAGGCTGGGTGGTGCGCGGCCGGGTCCGCCGGGTAGTGCTGCGCGGCGGGGAGGTCTTTAAGGATGGGCGGGTGCTCGCCCCTCCAGGATTTGGAGTTGATATAAGACAGTGAAATTCATTTGATGCGTAAGGAGGTCAATGCTATGCCCAGTTACCATCCGCTTGCTCACAATAAAAGTCCCCATCTGCCCTTTGGAGATCAACGCAACGCGCCTTTCTATGGGAGGGACATTGTCTCGGTGAAACAATTCTCGCGGGCGGACCTGGAGTACATCTTCGGCGTGGCCCACGAGATGCGTGAAATGGTCGAGCGGGTCGGCACCTTCGATCTGCTGAAAGGTAAAATCCTGGCGAATCTGTTCTACGAGCCATCCACACGCACTTCGTCATCGTTCACCTCAGCAATGGAGCGCCTGGGTGGCAGTGTGATCCCGATCAACGAGGTGCGTTATTCCTCGGTATCCAAAGGTGAGTCCTTGCCCGACACGGTGCGCACGTTGGAATGCTACGCCGACGTCATCGTGCTGCGCCACCCGGAGGTCGGCGCCTCGGCGCTGGCGGCGCAGTATGCTCGCAAGCCGATCATCAACGCAGGGGACGGCATTGGTGAACACCCTACACAGGCGCTGCTCGATTTGTTTACCATCGTTGAAGAGCTCGGCAGGGTAGACGGTCTCACGGTGACCATGCTCGGCGACTTGAAATATGGGCGCACGGTGCACTCGCTGGCTCGCCTGCTCTCGCTCTATACGGTGCGGTTGAATTACGTTTCCCCCGAAATCTTACGCCTGCCTGCGGAGATCATCTCGGAGTTGAACGATCGGGGCATATCCCAGATCGAGCACAACACCCTGGAGCCCGTGCTGTCGAGCAGCGACGTAATTTACGTCACGCGGGTGCAGAAGGAGCGCTTTGAAGACTTGCAGGAGTACGAGAAGGTCAAAGGCGCCTACGTGATCACCCCAGAGATTATGGACCGCGCCAAGAATAATATGGTCCTGATGCACCCCCTGCCGCGGGTGGGTGAGATCAGTATGGAAGTGGATACCGACCCGCGCGCAGCCTACTTCCGCCAGATGGAATACGGCCTGTACGTGCGCATGGCGCTGCTGGCGATGGTTCTGGGTAAATCTTAACCAAATCTTATGGACAAGAACCCTCTATCGTTTTTTGCTCGCTTGGAAGCGCGCACCCGCGCGGCTGATTCGCTGCTGTGTGTCGGTCTGGACCCACATGCAGAAGACCTGCCGGATCGGTCCGCTGAGGCGGCGCGTGACCTTTGCCTGCGTCTGATCGAGGCTTGCGCCGATCTGGCGGCGGCGTTCAAACCTAACTCGGCTTTCTTCGAAATCTATGGGGCAGCCGGGATCGAGGCGCTCGGTGCCGTTATCGCCGCGGTGCCCCCTGACATTCCCGTGATACTGGACGCGAAGCGTGGCGACATCGCCTCGACCGGGCGCGCCTATGCCCGGGCTGCGTTTGAGACTCTCGGTGCGGATGCCCTCACAGTCAGCCCCTATCTGGGAGAGGACAGCCTAGAACCTTTTTTGGGTGATCCCGACCGCGGGGTTTTCCTGTTGTGTAAGACCTCCAATCCAGGCGCTGCGGACTTACAAGATTTGCAGGTTCTCTCCTATGCGCATAGCCATAAAGATCTTCAGGCTGGAGAGCTGCTGCCTCTATTTGAATACCTCGCCAGGCGCGCTCAGGCTTGGAACACGCGCGGCAATCTCGGTTTAGTGGTCGGGGCGACCCAGGTCGAGGCGTTGACGCGCGTCCGCCAATCCGCACCGGATCTGTGGATCCTGGCGCCGGGGGTGGGCGCGCAGGGCGGCGACCTCCGCCAGGCGCTGAAGGCCGGGTTGCGAACGGACGGGCTCGGTATGCTGGTGTCGGTATCGCGCAGCATCGCCCGTGCCGAAGATCCACGCGCGGCGGCGGATGCCTTGCGCACCAGTATCAATCGGGAACGCAGCAATCTCACCGGAATGAATACCTTTCCAAAACAGCTTAAGATGAAGCTCGACCGGAAAAGCCGTCTAGCGCATAATCTGCTGCATGCCGGCTGCATCCGCTTTGGAAAATTCATCCTCAAATCGGGTTTGGAGTCTCCGATCTACCTAGACCTGCGCTTGTTAGCATCAAATCCGGAATTGTTAGGACAGGTGGCGGCGGCTTACCTGCCAATTCTGGAGGACCTGGAGTTCGATCGGCTGGCGGCGCTGCCCTATGCAGCCCTGCCGATCGCCACCGCCATCAGCCTGTGGGGTCGTTGGCCGATGATCTACCCGCGCAAGGAAGTAAAGTCCTATGGCACAGGCGTTGAGATCGAAGGGGTCTACGAGAGCGGAATGCGCGCTGCGGTGATCGACGACCTGGCGACCACCGGCGGGAGCAAATTCGAAGCTATTGAAAAGTTAACTTCGGCCGGTTTGCTTGTTCAGGACGTTGTGGTTCTGGTGGACCGAGAATCAGGCGCCCAGGGCGCGCTCGCAGAGGCTGGCTACCGCATGCATGCGGTGTTCACGTTGACCGAACTGCTCGACATCTGGGAGGCCGCTGGGAGCGTCGAGCAGAAGCAGATTGACGCGGTGCGCGCCTTCCTGGCGGCAGGACATTGAACTTGGGTCCATGTACCAGCGCCTGAGACCGTTGATCTTTCGCTCCGACCCTGAGCGCGCCCACACCCTGACCATCAATTTGCTCCGTCTTGCTGGATCGCTGCCGCCTCTTCGGGAGCTCTTGCGGCGGTTTTTCCGGGCCGGTTGGGACAGGCCGGTGCAGGTTTTTGGCCTAGAATTTCGTAATCCCCTTGGGTTGGCGGCGGGCTACGACAAGGACGGCCTGGCTTGGCGCGGCCTTGCCGCTCTGGGGTTTGGGCACATCGAGGTCGGCACGGTGACGCCTCGACCGCAACCCGGCAACCCCAGGCCGCGCCTGTTCCGCTTGCCGCAAGATCGCGCCCTGATCAACCGCCTGGGATTTCCAGGCAGGGGAGCAGAATTTCTGGCCGCACGGCTGCGAGGACCTCGCCCGGACGGGCTGGTTTTGGGTGTCAATTTGGGGAAAAACGCATTTACCCCCCTGGATGCTGCCGTGCAGGATTATTTATCGCTGCTGGATGTCTTCGCTCCCCTGACCGATTATCTGGCGGTCAACGTCAGCTCGCCTAACACGGTCGGCTTGCGGCGTTTACAGGCGCGCGCCGCGCTGGATAGCTTGCTTGCGGCCCTGGTGGAACGCCGCGCCGCCTTGAGAGACTCAAAACATCTACATCTACCTATTCTTGTGAAACTATCTCCCGATTTATCCTCCGCTGAGCTTGACGATGCCTTGACCGCCATCCTTGACCAGGGCGTGGATGGGGTGATTGCCGCCAACACAACTTTGTCCCGGGGTAGTTTGGCCTCCGAACATGCCGCGGAAACCGGGGGGCTGAGCGGGGCGCCTTTGCGCGCTGGCAATACTGCTATGGTAGCGGAGATTCATCGCAGGACTGCTGGCAAATTGCCGATCGTGGGAGTAGGGGGAGTGATGGACGCAGCTGATGCGCGAGAGATGCTGCAGGCGGGGGCAACCTTGGTGCAGATCTACACCGGGCTGGTCTACACTGGCCCTGGTTTGGTGAAAGCGATCCTCACAGACCTTTAATCAAGGGATAGCGAAATCGAAGATCCAATCCCATTGGTTGTTGGTCAGCTGCGAGGTCACCCCGATGACCTGGTAGAAGGTATTACCGGGTTTATACGGCAAAAGCTCGCCGTCTTCACCCATTAAGTAGAGCACACCGCCTTCCGCCGGACGAACCCAATACCCCGGGTAAGCTTTGCCTTCGCGGAAAAGGATTGCCCGCCCGATGCCGGGGTTGAGCTGGATCTGGACGATCTCGGTGGTCGCCGTGTGAGTATGGTAGGTGTGCTCTACGAACAAGACGGCGACGTTATCGGCGGCTACCTGCCGGTCGGTCAGGCTGTCAAAGAGCGGCGCGTACTCACGGCCTTCGTACAGCGAGTTGTCTTCGTGTGTTTCCTCCCAGCGCATGTATTTCCGGCTGGGAGGGTCATAGATCCAGCGGCTGTATGTGAAGATCGAATAATTGAAATCCAGGGTCAGGGCGGTTTGCCCGCTCACCGGAGCCAGGTCTGAGAAGAGCATCCCTGTCAGATCGGGAGGCTGCTCGGAGTCGTCGCGTTCGCTGATCGCAGCGGTATTGGCGAACATATTGTTATAGCTCAGGATCGAGCGATCCCGGCAGAGGGGGAAGTAGCCTTCCGGTACGCATGAGTGCTTGGCGTCATCGGGACGTTCCAGAACGAAGCGGTTGATCACTTCTCTGCCCAGCTCGAAATACCGTTCCCGGATGCGGTAGTCCGCATTGCCGAAGACGAAGTACGAGTTATACATGGTGAAAATGTGCTCGTCGAAGAAGCGTCCTGAACGTACCGGGCCCACCCGATCGGCGTCGTTCCCGTAAAAAACCGCGATGAAGCGGGTGATGCCCCGCTCCATGTAGTAGTCGTACACTACGTCAGCCAGGTTTAATCCTGCCTGGGGGCGTACGAAGCGGGGGTAGTTGGTGATTTTAATTGCCAGGGGATGCCGGTTGAGCAGCGCAGGGTTGGCAACCGGAAGGCCGGTCAGGGGGTTGACGCCCAAAGGGTAGCTCTCCGGCCCGAGGGTGTGATTCTCTGGCCGAGGAAGCAGCGTTGGGGTGGTGGGTTGGGTTGTGGGGGAGGCGGATGTTGATGCAAGCTGGATCGCCGGCGTAGAGGTGGGTGCATCCGTTGGTGGAGCAGTGGGTGTGAGTGGAGCGGGTGCCGAAGATTCAACCGGGGAGAGATCAAATTGTGGTTCAGGGTTTATGGCGGCAGCAAACGAGGGGGAGGGCGAACAGCCGGCGGAAGCCAGCGCGAAGAGTGCAAAAAGCAGTAAGATTTTTTTCATCTATGCAATCCTTGGTGCAAACGGCATAGATATCTTACCGTGCTTTGGCGTCGAATTGGCCTACAGAATCGTTAAGGTCGGGGCTGCTACACTGTGCAGCCCCGACCTGGATTGAATATTGTTCGCATTAGACAGTTTCCAAATACTTTTATGGGAATCCGAAGACGAAGCGCCAGGTGTGCTCGTCCGGTTGGCTGACGTCGGAGA
>CAYNWK010000010.1:0-29920 GCA_964400875.1 uncultured Anaerolineaceae bacterium
CCGGCTACACCCACCTGCAGCGCGCCCAGCCGATCCTGCTGAGCCACTGGTGGCTGGCGCATTTTTGGCCCCTGCAGCGCGACCGGGGGCGGCTGGCGGACCTGGCGGATCGAACCGCAGTGCTGCCGCTGGGCTCAGCCGCGCTGGCCGGCACTCCGTACCCGGTGGACCGGGCCGCGCTGGCCGCGGCGCTCGGCTTTACAGAGGCGAGCCCCAACAGCCTGGATGCGGTCTCGGACCGGGACTTCGCCGCCGAGTTTACCTTCTGCGCGGCGCTGACCGGCGTGCATCTCAGTAGGCTGGCGGAAGCCGTGATCCTGTTCGCCAGCGCCGAGTTCGGTTTCTTCGAGCTGAGCGACGCCTACGCCACCGGATCCAGCCTGATGCCGCAGAAGAAGAACCCGGACGTGTTCGAGCTGGCCCGCGGCCAGGCCGGGAGGCTGCTCGGCGCGCTGACCGGATTGCTGAGCACGCTGAAAGGGCTGCCCTCGGCTTACGACAAAGACCTGCAGGAGGACAAACGCCCGGTCTTCAGCGCGTACGATACCCTGACCTCCGTCCTGCCAGTGCTGGCCGGCGCGCTCGATACGCTGCGCGTGCGCCCCGAACGGATGGCCGCTGCTATGGATGCCGGGCTGATGGCCACCGACCTGGCCGATACCCTGGTCGAACTCGGGATGCCCTTCCGCCTAGCCCACGCCTTGGTCGGCAAGGCCGTGCAGATGGCGGCAGCGCGCGGCATAACGCTTGAGGCGCTGAGCGCAGCAGATTACGCCGCGCTGGATCCGGACGTGAAAGCTTTACTGGAGCGCGCCGGGGCGGGAGATGATGAACTGCGCGCCGTCTTCGACCCACAGCGCAGCATCGCCCGGCGATCGGTTTTCGGCGGCACCGCCCCGCAGGCCGTAGCGGAGCAGCTGGAGCTGGCGAAGAGGCGTCTGCAGCCGCTGCTTGACGAGTCTCTCTGAGCAGAACTATCCACGAATAATGGCGCTAAAATCAAAGCGTCACGAATACACGAATAAAGGCTGCTCAGGGGAGGCGTAATCTGGTAATGTTGTCACCGGGCAGAATCTGATGCTGGCAAATCGCAACCTGAGATTTCTGGTCCTCGGGCAGTTCATTTCGGCGATCGGGGACCACTTTTATTTGATCGCCCTGCCATGGTTGGGGCTCACACTGACCGGCAGCGCCCTGGTTGCAGGGACCTTGCTGGCGATAGCCGGTGTGCCCAGATCGGTCTTCATGCTGTTGGGCGGCGCGGCGACGGATCGTTTTTCCGCCAAAAAACTGCTGATCCTCTCCAATGGCCTGCAAGGAGTGCTCATGGCTGTGTTCGGAGCCGTCCTCCTAAGACCGTCCATGCAGCTGTGGTTCATTTACGTGCTGGCATTTATCACCGGGTTGATCGACGCGTTCGGCCTGCCGGCGTTTACCAGCCTGCTGCCGCACATTGTGGACCCAAACGATCTGGAAAGCGGCAACACCTTTCTACAGGGGGCGAACATGGTCAGCGGCGTGATCGGCCCCGTGCTGGCTGGTTTATTGATCTCGCTGGTCACCGTCAGGGCGGACTCTCAAGCAACCCTGGGAGGGTTAGCGTTGGCCTTCCTCATCGACGCGGCGACCTATTTCATCGGCATCTCGTTCTTCTGGCGGATTCGTACCGGCGACGAACCCGGGCCGGACGAGGCGCCCGAAATCGCGCTGATCCAATCCATTCACTCCTTAATCGCGTATATCCGATCGGAAACCCAATTAAAATACTTGTTCCTGCTCATGATGGTCGTTGGACTGTTTCTCTCCGGAACCATCCGGGTCGGCTTCCCGCTGCTGGCTGACACCTTCCTGTCAGGAGGGGCGCGAGATTACGGATTTATGAATTCCGCCTTCGGCGCAGGCATGCTGATTGGCATGATCAGCGTTAATTTACTCCCCAAGCCGCCCCAGGCAGTTTCTGGGCTTACCGTTCTGTCGTTGTTCGCCTTTCTACCGGCCGGGTTGATCCTGCTCGGTTTGACCCCGCCACTGGGGGAAAGCCTCGCGATCATCCTGGTTATGGGAGCAGGTTTTGGTTACGTAACCATCTACCTGCTCAGCTGGCTGCAGCGACGGACCCCGACCCATTTACTGGGGCGCATCATGGCCGCCGTTTTGTTCGCAACGACCGGGCTTACACCCATATCCCAGGTATTGATGAGCTATCTGCTCGATCTGGATATTCAGGCTACCTTGATCGGTGTGGGCAGCCTGGTGCTTTTACTCATGATTCTGACCGGTACGAAACGGGAGATGTGGAGCCTGGAGCTGTAAGGAAACCGCACTGTGCACGTCTCAATCGTCGCTTACGGAACGTGGGGAGATGTTCATCCAAGCATCGCGCTGGGGCTGGCGTTGAAAGATGCCGGGTATTCTGTCCGGCTCAGCGTGACGGAGGATTTCGCCGAGTGGGTCAAAGGCCTTGGCGTGGATATCCATATCCTTCCCGTCAACAAATTCGATGTCTTGAAGCCTGATTCATTCACAACCAACCCCCTACAGATGAGATTTGAAATACACCAGGCGATCATCTCGGCGTTGCACAAGATCGGGAGAGACCTGGTCAGTATGGCCGAGGATACCGAGGTCCTCTTCGTCAACGAATGGCTGTTGGGAGTCGCGAGCCGCATCGCGGAAGCCCATCAACTCAAGCTGATAAACATTGCGATGCAGCCGCGCATCAAGACTCGCCAAACGCAGATCGCCATAATGCCCGCCTGGCCGAGCTGGGCTCCGTTCCGGGAAACCTACAATGTACTGACTTACGATCTGATGAGTTATTTCAAGTGGTTTTCCCACGCGCGCCCGGTGAATTCACGGTTGAAAACGGACCCCAGACTTAATTCGCTGTCAGCGAGGGACTACGTTGCTTTATTCGATCGCACGCCGTCGTTGACGTTGATCAGCCGGCACGTCATGCCCCGCCCATCAGACTGGGCGGAACACCACCATCTAACCGGTTACCTTTTCTACGACGATGCCGGTTGGCGTCCGCCGGCGGAGCTGGTAAATTTCATCCAGTCCGGCGACGCGCCAATCTACATAGGTTTTGGGAGCATACAGGATCGCCGACCGGACGAAACGACGCGACTGATCCTATCCGCCCTGAAAAAAACTCGGCAGAGGGCGGTGCTGCTAAGCGGCTGGTCTGAGCTCGGCCAAATCGATCTGCCGGAAACGGTCTATCGATTGGATTACGCGCCGCACAGCTGGCTCTTCCCGCGCGTAAAAGCTGTGGTGCACCATGCAGGTGCGGGTACTACCGCCGCGGCGCTGCGCGCAGGCATCCCATCGGTAACCATTCCGCACTCCGGCGACCAGCCGTTCTGGGCGAGAAGGCTGTACCAGCTGGGGGCCGGCACAGTCCCGCTGCCCAGATACCGGCTGAATTCCGTCAACCTGGCGGACCGGATCATCAAAGCTCTAGAGGATGAGCAAATGAGAAGCCGGGCTGAAGAACTAGGAAAAAAGATCGGCGACGAGAATAGCGTAAGTAAGACGATAGCAGTGATCAACGACTTGCTGTAAAACTACGCGGCAGTTATTGCGCGCGGCGGAGCAATGCCAGGGGCAGCCGCCGGTTTGTATGACAAAGGAAATCATGTATACTATCCCTATTCGGCAAATCTGAACAATTCACCGGCTGAGAACCTCCTCTTACAAGGAGCCTCGGCTTGACTTCCCTTTCGCGCCCGGCAGCGGAAATATGCGTTGGTAGAGCCACACACAGCTGCACTCGTAGAAGGCTCTTGAGTGCAGGCACCCCATGATAAGGAAGGGAGCTTGAAACAGAACGGCCAAAATAGACGGTGGCCATTTGCCGCTGGAAGCGGACTGACCATCGCCGGAATCACAGTGGTACTGAGTGCCGCGGTTCTGCTCTGGATATTTTGGACAAACTGGTTTAGCGGGCTGATGCTGGTCACGGCCACCGGCTGTTGGCTATTGATCCTTTATTTCTTCCGCGATCCTCAGCGCATCGTCAACCCCAAACCCGGGGTCGCCCTGAGCCCAGGCGACGGCACGGTGGTAGAGGTCACCTCCGAGCGGGAAGAGACTTACATGGACGCCGACATCGTTCGCATCAGCATCTTCCTATCGCTGACGGACGTCCACGTACAACGCGTACCGTTAGACGGCCGGGTGACCCACGTGGATCACAGGCCCGGCCAATTTTTACAGGCGTTCAAACCCGAAGCTTCTCAGGTCAACGAAGCCATCTCCATGGTCGTCGATACCGTTTACGGGCGCATCTTGGTCAGGCAGATCGCAGGCATGCTGGCACGGCGCTGCGTCAACTACGCCCGCTCCGGTGAACAGGTGTGCGCCGGACAGCGGTTTGGACTCATCCGCTTTGGATCGCGCGTGGACCTGTTCCTGCCACCGGGCGCCCAAGTGCTCGTCGCCGTCGGCGATAAAGTCCGTGGGGGTATCACGCCAGTAGCCCGCTTTCAGGCAGGAGCGGCATGAAAAGCAACTATCGCCACCTCGTTCCCAACGGCATCACGATGGCTTCGCTCGTCTGCGGCCTGCTTTCCCTGCTCATGGCGACCAGAGGGGCCGTACGACCCGCCGGCATGCTGATCCTGGCCAGCTACGTTCTGGACTTGTTCGACGGTTGGTCAGCGCGCTGGCTTCAAGCCAGTTCCCCATTTGGACTGCACCTCGATTCGTTGTCGGATATCGTTAGCCTGGGGACGGCGCCGGGCATCCTGGTCTTTGTCCACCTGCAGCAGGAGGGGCTGACGGCCGCATGGGTATGGGGGGCCGTCTTGCTGGTGCCCCTGGCCGGGGCCTTCCGCCTGACCCGCTTCAACCTCCTGCCCCCCAAGCAAACAAAAGATCTCGATACCATGGGATTGACCATCTCTACTGCTGGCGCGATCTTGACGTTGGCCGTGCTCTCAGACCAGGCCTTGGTTGGAAAAGAACTCCCTGATTGGAGCTTCATCCCACTGCTTGTTCTCCTAAGCCTGCTGATGGTCAGCAAGATCGCCTTCCCCTCTTTTTTCTGGATCTTCTCCCACCGGTGGAGGAGCCTCATACTGCTGCTGCTCTTTGGGGCTTCGCTGCTGGTGGTGCCGGTTTTCACCGCCTTGTTAATCTGTATGAGCGTCTATCTAGGAGTGTCGCTGACACGCGCCGGGTACAAGAGCCTGCAACAATCATGAGCACGTGGAGCCAACTGCGCGATCAACTGCTCGGCACCGGGCTGTATCTCGTGGCCCAACTCACCAGGCAATCGGCGCACTTCCAGGTAAGCGGCAGTCATCACCTGGAAGCCGTCCTGAACAGCGGACGCCCGACGCTCTTTACCGCCTGGCACGGTATGACGATGATGCTGGTTGGGTTCATTGGCCAGCAGTACGATTTGAGCCAGCTGGTGTTACCCATGCCGGACGACTGGCGCGGGGGCAACCTGGCCGTTTTTACCCGCAAGTTAGGGGCGACTCCCTTTCCAATGAACCTGGATGGAGACAACACCCTAGCCACCGCGCGCCAGCTGGCAAAGATAGTCCGGCTGATCAAAGCCGGGCGCGGCAGTTACATCACTCCGGACGGCCCAGACGGCCCGGCCTACGTCATCAAGCCGGGCCTGGCTTATATCGCCCGCAAAGCAGACGCCGCCATCCTGCCAATGGGCGCTTATACGCGCCACGGCTACCGCCTGCCGCGTTGGGACCGCTACGTCGTCCCTTACCCTTTCAGCCGCATCTCCATCTGCATCGGGGCGCCGAGGCGCGTGCCGGCACAAAGCGATCTAACCGCTGTAAACGAACAGCTGACCAATACGCTGCATCGCGTAACGGCGCAAGCGGCTGCAAATTACTACGAAGGAGCGTGAATTCGAAATGAAAAAGAATAAGCTGGACCCTCGCAGCCTGATCCTGGGCATGGCAGCCGGGGCGGGAGCGGCGCTCGCAGGCAACTACCTGTTGAATCGCGATCCAGACAAGCGCTTCGATCAAAGAAGGGTCAACCGGGTGATGGACGGACATTGGCGCGAGGCACACCAGCAAGGTCCTATCCAACTGGGGTCCGAACACCGCTACATTATCTTCTCGGATCATCACAAAGGCGCCCGCACCCGTGCGGATGCTTTTAAACAATGCGAGCAGACTTACCTGGCGGCGCTGGACCACTATTACGAGCAAGGTTTCACCTTGATCCTGCTCGGCGACGCAGAAGAATTACTCGAAGAAAGCATCGAACGCGTGCTGAGTTCTTACGAAAACGTGCTGCGCAGCGAAGCCCGTTTTCACCCCAGCCGCCTGATGCGCATCTTCGGAAACCACGATCTCCACTGGCAGGTTGAGGAACTAGTTCAAGAATTCATGGAACCCTATTACCCTGGGATTCATTACCGGCAGTCGATAATCTTCGAATACCGGGACGGGGAGCAAACTTCGGGGGAAATCTTCCTGATCCACGGGCATCAGGGCACGCTGGAGAGCGATATCTTTTCATTCGCCGCCAGGATGATCCTGCCCTACTACCGGAATATCCAGATACTTACCGGATTAGGCTCCTACACCACCCCCGCCCAAGACGCCTGCCTGCGTTCTCTCCATGACAACCGCATGTACCGCTGGGCAAGCAAGAAATCGAAGCTGATCCTGATCGCCGGGCACACACACCGTCCGGTTTGGAGCGCTAAAACACACCTAGAGAAATTGAACGACGAGCTGCACGACCTGGTGCGGCTGAGTCCAGAGCAGCGCCCTGAAGATTACGCGAAAAAAGTACTCCAATTGAAGAGCGAGATACAAGCAAGGCAGGAGGCAGACCCGCCCTGCGCAGACATGATTAAGACCAGGCCCTGCTACTTCAACTCCGGCTGCTGCCAGTACGGCGATGGCGACATCACCGGCATCGAAATTGAAAACGGCGCCCTGCGACTGATCAAGTGGGGAGGAGAGCCTGGCGAGATAGAACGGACCACCCTGGAAGAACGTTCGCTTGCGGATGTCTTTCTCTATCTTTGATCGAGCGTACGGCGCAAGCTGGCGCAGAACATGGCAACCTCAGGGGAATTTCCGGAGGAGGCCTACAGAGAATTTGCAGTGAGGCGTAGCCGAGCTGCAGCGCCTCGAGGCGTCTGTGCGTTGGGGGGATCGCGGCGGCGTCCGACACGTTCACTATCTTAGAGGTAACCTTGGGCTACCCCGTATTCTTCACCAGCTTCATCGGCAGACGAAGTGAACTGAGGGAGGTCGAAACCCTGCTAAGGGAGAAATCGACCCGCCTGCTCACCCTAACCGGGCCAGGCGGATGCGGGAAAACGCGCCTGGCTTACAAGTTATCCACCGATCTAGCAGGGAGCTACGAAGATGGGATCGCCTGGGTCGATCTGGTTGTGCTATCCAACCCCGAGGCGCTGCCACAGACCGTGGCCGCGGCGTTGGCGATCAGTCCTTCGCCGGGGCAAGCCGTAACAGCAGCATTGATAGCCACGCTCCAACCACGGGAAACTCTGCTGGTCCTGGACAACTGCGAACACCTGACCGAAGCCTGCGCAGCGCTGGTTGACGGCCTGCTGCGCGCCTGCCCGGCGCTGTACTTCCTGGCGACCAGCCGCCAAAAGTTGGGGGTCGAGGGCGAACAGGTTTGGCCGGTGCCGCCGCTCTCGTACCCAACGGAAGAACTGACCTCTCCAGACTCGCTCGCCGGTTACGACGCCCTGCAGCTTTTCAACGCCAGAGCAAAACAGGTCCGCCCAAAATTCGAGTTCGACGCACACAACTCCCATGCCCTGGTGAAGATCGCCCAACTTCTGGAAGGGATGCCGCTGGCTATCGAACTGGCGGCGGCAAGGGTGAACACGCTGGATGCAACGCAGATGGCTGCACGGCTGGAGACACAGCTTTCCTTTTTAACCGGCAAAAGCCCCACTGCGGACGTGCGCCACCAATCCATGCGCGCGGCGATCCGTTGGAGCAACGAGCTGCTTTCAGAGTTCGAGAAAACACTCTTCCACCGGCTGGGGATCTTCTCCGGCGGGTTCTCGCTTAAGGCAGCCGAAATGGTCTGCAGTGCAGGGCCGCTGGTGGGAGGGCAGATTCTAGACTTGTTGGGGAAATTGATCGACAAATCCCTGGTGTTCCGGGAACGGAGCCGGCTGGGAGATTCTCGCTATCGCCTGCTGGAATCTATCCGCCAGTACGCAGGCGAAATCTTACGGAAGAGCAGCGAGGAAGCCCTTTTGAGGGACCGGCACCTGGCCTATTTCGCCGACCTGACCAGCAAGGCGCAAACCCGTCTGGTTGGCCCCGAGCAACGACCCTGGACCGAGAAGCTGGATGCCGATTACGAAAATCTAAAGGCTGCGCTAAGCTGGGCTATCCAGCATGCACAAATAGAAGAGCGCTATCAACAAGCAGCTGTCAGCCTGGCAACCAGCCTATACTGGTACTGGAACTATTCCGAACGCCACGACGAGGCCAGGAATTGGTATGAAAAAATCCTGGAATTACCCGGTCTCGACCGGAGCTCCGCTACTTACGCGCTATTGCTTCACCATTTGGCTACCTCCATTTGGCTGCTTGGCGATTACCCCAACGCAAGGAGCAGATTGGAGGAGAGCCTCGAGATTGCTCAGGCAGTCGATTACTCCTTCTGTATCGGGCACACGAAATTGATGTTGGGCATCATGTCGCTTCACCAGGGGCGGACTGAGCAGGTTATCGGATTGCTGCGTGATAGCGAGGAGATCTTTACAGCCCTGGACGAATCGCGCGGCTTGGTGATCACCTATGCTAATCTCGGTGGTGCATTCCTGGAGGCCGGCGATCTGAATGCTGCAAACGCTTATGCTGAAAAAGCGGTTCAGCGGGCTCGCGCCAAGCAAGACTTATGGGGGTTGGGGCTTTCGTTATCAGGATTGGGGGATACGTATTACCGTCTAGGGAAGGTAACGGACGGACTCAGATTGATGGAAGAAGCGCTGGAGCTCATCGAACAATCCGGTCAGCAGTGGCTGCGCGCCGAAGCGCTCTGGCGGTTGGGAGAGATGCTACGGGAACAGGGCGATCTGGAACGCGCCAAAAAACGGTTTGAACTCTGCTACGAACTTGCTCAGGAGTATGGCGCATTAGAATGGCAGATCTCGGCGCTCGATAGCCTGGGTTTCCTCTCTCTGAGCCATGATCGAAACCGCCAAGCCGCCGGATATTTCCTGGAAGCCCTGAGCCTGACCGGTGGCAAGTCATACGAAAGTGAACTTCTGCACGCATTCCTCGGCGTTGTTCAGCTGGCGGCTGCCGGGCAGCAATGGGAACAGGCCGCAACTCTCTGGGGTGCCTATGAAGCAATAAAGGCAGATCAAAATCTATCTTCCTTGCGGGAGGAGAATCATACGCTCGAATTGCTCCGACCTCATCTCGAGGAACCGGCAATTACGCAGGCGCAGTTAAACGGGAAATCTCATTCATTAGCACAAGCCTCGAGCCTGGCGATGGAGATCGCCCAGGAAAATGAACGGCGGGCGACTGCGGTCTCGTACAAATACGTTCTGCGGCTACTTGCGCTTGGCCCGACAGAAGCGCATCTGAGAGGCCTTCTGCTGGCGCCTTCGGATTGGACGTTTGCCAAACCTAAAGAACTGCTTTACTATCTGGCCTCCAACCCGCCGAAAACAAAAGACCAGATCGGTCTGGTTTTCTGGCCAGACGCTTCGCCAGGCCAATTAAGAACCAGCCTGCGGGCTGCGTTGTACCATCTTCGTCGCGCGCTGGGCAGCCGGGAGTGGATCATTTACGAAGATGGTTATTACCGGTTCAACCGCTCAATGAATTACTGGTACGACGTCGAAGCTTTCGAGGAGGGGCTGGCTTTCGCTCAGGCCCAGGTCAAACGCGCTCTCCTGCAAGCGATAGAAAAACTGGAGGCCATCGTTGAGCTTTACCGCGGGGATTTTCTGGCTGACCTCGACCAGGACGAATGGGCAACCTTGCGCCGCGAGGAGCTGAAACGCAAAAATCTGGCAGCCCTGAACACGCTGGGGGACTTACTGGCCGAGAGCGGCGAATACGAACACGCCATCGAAATCTTCAGCCGTCTGCTTGCCACCGACAACCTAGTGGAAGATGCCCACCGGTCATTGATGCGCTGTTACGCCCTGCAAGGGGAGCGCGGACTCGCCCTGCGGCAGTATCAGACCCTCGTCGAGATCTTGCAAGGGGAACTCGGGACAGTACCCTCGGCGGAGACGACAGAGCTGTACCGTTCTATACAAAGCAAAGCTCACTGAAGCGCTGCCTAAAAACAGAAAAAATCGGGGGGAAATAGCGCCTTCCGGCGATGTCCGCCGGAAGGCGCTATTTCCTATACCGTTTCCTATACCACCTTTGAATAGAATCCTCACAGGCGTACGAACAAACTCTATCCAAAGGAGGACAGTATGAAACGCCATGTGACGATCTCGATTTTGGCGGTATTGATGTTTTTGGCAGCCTGCAGCACAACCGGCACACCTACGCCGGTCCCGCAGATCCGCCCAACGGACCCCCCAAAAGAAGCCCCCGAGCCAACCGACGCGCTGGGTCCTAAGGAGACCCCAGTAGTGGAGGAACCAGAACCGGACCAGGGAACATCGATCACCGATCCCTCGACCCTGATCGGCACCTGGCACGGTGATGCTGGCGGCTGGATGGTCCTCCGCCAGGACGGCAGTTTCCGCGGGGCTTTCAACGAGCGCGAATTGTTCAACACCAAACCGGGCGATAATGCTTTCTGGAACGGAACTTACCGGTTCGAAGACGGCCAGATCAGCTTCGAGGAATCCTCACACCGCTGCGATGCGGGGATAGTCGGCGCTTATCAAGCTTACCAGCTGGAGGACGGTAGCGTGCGGTACGAGCTGGTCAGCGACGAATGCGACATGCGGATCAACACTCTGCTCGGGCAGCGAGTCGAGCCGGTCATCGAGGTCCTCTGGGAAAAGACCTCCGATGAGGCCCCCTACGCCATGGGCTGGTTTCGTTCAATCGAATTGCCCTTCATTCCTCACGACATCGCCGCGGCGGTCGATGGCAGCCTCTACGCGGTCGAGCTGGGCGCGCCGATAGTTCACAAGCTGGACTCGGAGGGGAACCCGCTTGCCAGCTGGGGCGGAGCAGGGAGCGAGGCGGGCCAATTTGCTTTCGACCCGCCCCCCGATGGACCTCCTTTAGATGGCGGCTTTCTCGTAGTCGGCCCTAATGGCAACGTGTACGTCTCCGACTCGTACAACCACCGGGTACAGGTCTTCGATTCGGAGGGGGATTTCCTGGCAATATGGGAGCGCTACGGCCCCGAAGACACACCGTTCGAAAGCCTCGGTCCGATCAGCGCCGATGATCAGGGAAATATCTACGTGGCGGACTTCAGCGGGGTGCACCAGTTCGACGCCGAGGGCGTTTACCTCCAGACGCTGCAGGCAGCCGGTGAGGTCGCCATAGACAGCCAGGGCAACCTGTACACCACCGTGGCTTTCGAGGGCATTGCGCTGAAGTTGCCGGCGGGAGGGGGAGAGCCGCAAATATGGGGAAGCGCCGGGATGGAAAACGGCCAGTTCGAAACGCCCATGTGGGTCGTGGTCGGCCCAGACAACACGGTTTACATCGCCGATCACAGCGGTAGGGTTCAGCAGTTCGACTCACAGGGCAACTTCATGGCAGTCTGGTCCGATCCCTCCAACGGTGATGGGCCACTGGCCGGACCGGCGTCGCTGGCGCAGGACACGGAAGGCAATATCTATGTGGCCGCCAAAGACCGCACAACGGTCTACGTGCTCCGGCCGTGAATAGTTTAGGTGATGTTTTGGCGGGCTGCTCTGCCAAAACATCACTAACTTCACCTTCTCTCCCACTCTGGGCACTACGGTCAATCACACAGACAATGGATCTGATTGCGAAACGGATTGCAAATTGGGCAGCTTCCCGGCCCGAAATCCGCCTGATTCTGGTGGTCGGCTCGCGAGCCCGCCTCTCCCCCCAGGCTGACGAATGGGCCGACCTCGATCTGCACCTGTTTTGCACTTCCTGTCAAAAACTGTTAGAGGACCCGGGTTGGCTGGAGAATATCGCCGACGTGTGGGTCTGGTTCACGGAGCAGATAGAACCTGAGATCCCCCAACTCCTGGTCTTATTTGAAGGCGGGGAAAAGGTCGACTTCGCTTTTCCTC
Source organism: uncultured Anaerolineaceae bacterium (assembly GCA_964400875.1). GTDB lineage: Bacteria > Chloroflexota > Anaerolineae > Anaerolineales > UBA4823 > CAYNWK01. The sequence goes on from CAYNWK010000010.1 coordinate 12,203, forward strand.
CCCTGGCCATGCTGCAGAGCTTCAGCGAGGCAGGGGAACTGGACGAAATCCACACTCGCGGGTTCAAAGTCCTTATCGACAAGGACGGGTGGGCCGAACGGCTGCCTGCGCCCTGCAACCGGTCTCCTTATCGAGATCCTCCCTCCGAAGAGGCCTTCCGCCGCGTGGTGGATGGATTCTTTTACGGCGCGGTGTACGTCGCCAAACAGATCCAGCGAGGAAATTTATGGGTCGCCAAGTTCAGGGATTGGGCGATGAAAACGGACCTGCTGCAAATGATGGAATGGCACGCATGGGTGATACACGGGCCGGAGTATGACACCTATTACGACGGGCACCTCATGTACGCCTGGGCAGAGACCGAAACCTGGGAAGGTCTGCACCGCTGCTTCGGGGGATTCGGCGCACACGGGAGCTGGCAGGCCTTGTTCGCGAGCGTGGAGGTCTTCCGTCGGCTGGCGTTACAAACCGCCCTGCTTTGGCGTTACGAATATCCGGCCGCGCTGGATCGGAGGGTCAGCGCGTATCTTGAAGGGCTGTACGATAGGGATAAAATTTGAGTTGTTTCACGTGAGACCCGCGGGGGGTGGTAGGGTGCTCAGGTCCTCCCGTGACCCGCGGAGCGGGAGAGCTGAGTAACAACGCAGGAGCATCGTCACCAGAGACGTCTTTAAAATCCAGTATACTTACCTTATGAGCCAAACCTGCGCAGTGCACTGGCTGGGCACGCTGGATTACCAGGAGGCCTGGGATCTGCAGAACCGGCTGGCGGGCGAGATCGCCGCCGGGGAGCGCCCGCCGACCCTGCTGCTGCTCGAGCACCCGCACACCTACACCTTCGGACGCAGCGGTCACGCCGAGAACCTGCTGTGGGACGAGGCTGAGCTGCAGCGCCGAGGGGTGAGCGTGCACTGGGTGGATCGCGGCGGCGACGTGACCTACCACGGTCCCGGGCAGCTGGTCGGATACCCGCTGATCCCGCTGGCGACCGGCGGGCTGGCGAATCGATCGGAGAACAGCTCCCCACGCCTGCCCCAGGCCGATTACGTCGGCTACCTGCGGCAGATTGAGAGCACCCTGATCGGCGCGCTGGCGCAGCTGGGGGTCGCCGGGGGTCAGGTCAAGGGACTGACCGGGGTGTGGGTGCAGCCCAACGTGCGCTCGCGCTGCATCGACTGCCCGCCTGAGGAGCGCCACAAGCCAGCCAAGATCGCCGCCATCGGCGTCAAGGTGGACGTCCACGGGATCAGCCGGCACGGCTTCGCCTTGAACGTGGACCCGGAGATGAGCTACTGGGAGGGGATCGTCGGCTGCGGGCTGGAGGGCTACCCGGTTACCAGCCTGGCCGAGCTGCTCGACCCGGTCCCGGAGATGGACCGGGTCATCGCGGCGGTGACGGACGAATTCGGGCGGGTTTTCGACTTCAACATGGCTGACAAGGCTTTGGCCTGATTCCTTTATTTTTGTTTGACACTTAGATTAAAAAACAGTACACTTATGACCATCGCAAAGCTCCCCGCTCTGCGAGGTCGAGTTAGCGCGGCCAGAAAACAACACGCCTACCCTGCAGGCCACCAGGAGAAGGATATGGCTTCACAAACCTACCAGCTGATGATGAAATCCGGCCCAACGCCGGGCAAGGTTTACCCCCTGGAAAAATCCGTGCTGGACATCGGCCGGGACGTGGCCAACGACGTGGTGGTGAACGACGCCGAAGTCTCCCGCCGACACGCCAGGCTGACTCAGCAAGCCGGCAGCTACGTCTTGGAAGACCTGGGCTCCACCAACGGTACCTTCGTAGACGGCAAGCGCCTGACCGGCCCGCACTGGCTGCAGCCAGGCGAAACCATCATGCTGGGGGAAAACGTAAGCCTTGAATTCGAAGCCGTGCGTCCGGAATACGATCCGGACGCCACCATGGTCGGCGCGCCCTCCCAACCCGCCCGCGAGCCAGCCGAAACCTATATCCCCCCGTCGCCGGCTTATTCACCGCCGCCCCCGCCCTCGATCCCGGAACCAGTTTACTCCGGACGGCTGCCTGAAAACCAGCCCGAACCGTACGCTCCGCCGCTGGAGGACGAGGCCGACAACCGCCAGCGCACCTGGCTGCTGGCCGGCTGCGGGTGCCTGGTGATCCTGTCGTGCATCGTCCTGGTCGGGGCGCTGTATTACATCGACGCCAACTTCTTGTGGTGCGATTTATTCCCCTTCATCCCTGGCTGCTGAAAAATGCAGAAGCCCCCTCGCATTGAGAGCGACGGGGGCTTTTTTATTGATCGCCAGGACCAAACCCGCCGGACTCAGGTCCGGCGGACTTAAGTCTGAAGGGTCCAGTTTGCCCTTTTCGTAGGCATCCAGGGCGCGGTCGATCGTTGAGAGCGTTCGTTCCACCAGGGCATAATCGCCGGACTGCAGCTCAGCGTCCGCCTGCACCAATAGGGTCTCCAAGGCGACGTTGACCGGCGCGGTGGGATGGCGCAAGAAGTCCGCCACGATGCCGCGCTGGCGCATCTCTTCCCCCGAGGGCAGCCAGGCGGTGAGGAAATAGGCCGAGGGATCCAACAGCTGCTGGTAGCGGCGCACATCGTCATAGAGGTTGATCGTCAGGCGAACGTCGTCGTACACATCGGGGATCACGTGACGACGGTACAAGTTCGCCAGGAACTGATCCTCCAGCTGGCTGAAGGTGATCCCGAGATGCTCCTGTAAGGAGGCGTCGATGGCCTGGGCCGTGCTCTCCGCTTCGGGGACGTTCCGATAAAAATCGTTGAAGGCGTCCCAACCCCACTGCTTGACCATGAATTCGATCAACGCACCGGCTTCCAGGTAGCCGATTTCGTGCTGGGAGTTGTAAAAATCTTTCGCCAGCGCCTCCAGCGGGATGTAGCGACCCTGGTCGATCAGGGCAGCGGCGCGAGCCATGAGCGGCTCGGGCTTGTAATGCCCGCCGGAGAGATACACCGCCAAGCCTTCGACGAACATGGGTGGGCGGTTCTCGCCGCCCAACCGCCGGTCGAGTATGTGGATCATCTCGTGGTGCAGCACCTGGGCGAAGTTATTCCCGGCGTAGTTGCGGTCCAGATAAGAGATGTAAATCTCGTCGCCGGCAAAACCTCCATGCCCCAATACCCTGGGAAGCAGCACCACGAGGATCGGCTCTTCGAAGCCGACGTTTAACTGGGCACGAGCTGCGGCGGCCTGCTCGTCCGCCTGGGCGAGCAAGCCCGGCAGGTCACGCGCCCCTGCTGTGCCGGTGATGTAGTGGATCACGCAGCAGTCGCTCTCGGCGGTCTCCCACTCGGCGCTGGCGCCCGGCGCGGGCGGTTCGGCCAGCGCGACGGTTTGAGTCCAGTCGAGCATACTCGAGTCGAGGCCACTCGACCGGACGTGGAAGGCCAGCTGGTATGCGCCGCCCGGCAGATCGGAGGTGTCCCAGACCCAGCGTAGGGTGGCCTGGATGCGCCCGGCGATGCCGTAAGGGCCGAAGCCGGCGGAGCCGATTTCCTGGTCGCCCAGCGAGACTTCTATTTTGGCCTTTTCATCCAGCTCCAAACCAGGCCGGGCGATCACCTCCATGCTCACCAGGTCGCCGGCGTATAACCCGCCGTCCGGGTGGAAGCGGACCTCGAAGGCGCCCACGGCGGCTTGCGGAGTCGTCGTCGCCAGCGGAGCTCCCGTTGGGACGGAGGTAACCTCGTCGGTGGGTGAGGCCTCCGCCGGCTCGGTCGCGGTGCTTTGCGCGGCCGGCGCGGCAGCCGTGCGGAGCGGTTGAAGCGAGGTTCGCGGTTCGCCCAGCAGCGGCGCGGTCAGCGTCTGGCAGGCGATCAACAGCAAAACGATCAAGGCTAAAAACCGGCGCATGGGGGTAATTATAGCCAGTACCGAGCGGGTCTGCGCCTGCTGGTACAATTGCTAATGTCGCTCTCATCCCAAACTATCCACCAACTCCCATTGGAGGTTGTTTATGTCCCACCTGTTCGTCCCCGGGCCGGTCGATGTCGCTACGGAAGTGCTCAATGCGCAAGCCCAGCCGATGCTGCCTCACCGCAGCCAAGCGTTCGAGGAGATCTTCCACCGGGCGCGCCGCAAAGCAGCCGAGCTGTTCTTCACCCAGGCGCGCCTGTTCGTGACCGCCTCCTCCGGCAGCGGCCTGCAAGAGGCGGCGGTGCGCAACCTGGCCAGGCAAGACGTGCTTTCGTGCATCAACGGCGCCTTCGGAAAGCGCTGGTACGACGTGGCCCTGTCCAACGGCAAGCAAGCCGAGCCCCTGGAGGTCGAATGGAGCAGGCCGCTCAGCCCGGAAGCGGTCGCTGCGGCGCTGGAGAAGAAACAGTACGAGATCGTCACCCTGGTGCACAACGAAACCTCCACCGGTCTGCAGAACCCGGTGCAGGAGATCGCCGCCGCCGTCCACGAGACCAGCCCGGACACGTTGATCTGCGTCGACGCGGTCTCCTCCCTGGGCGGGGCCAAGATCGAGACGGACGCCTGGGGACTTGATCTGGTCTTAACCTCATCGCAAAAATGCCTGGCGCTGCCTCCCGGGCTCGGCCTGGCGGTGGTTTCCGAACGTGCATTGGCTTACGCCGAAGAGGTGCCGGACAGAGGCTGGTATTTCGACCTGGTTCGGCTGGCGAAACACCTGGACAAAGACTCCACCCCGGCCACGCCGGCCATCTCGCTGATCTACGCCCTGGACGTGCAGATGGACCGCATCCTGGCGGAAGGCCTGGAAGCGCGCTTCGCGCGCCACAGCGCCATGGCGCGCCGGGTACAGGAATGGGCGCGGGCCCGCAACCTGGACCTGTACGCGGCGGAGGGCTACCGCTCCCAGACCGTAACCACGGTGGCCAATACGCGGGAGATCGACGTGCCCGGGCTGAACGCTTTCCTGATGAAGGAAGATATGCGCATCGCCAACGGCTACGGGCCGCTGAAAAACAAGACCTTCCGCATCGCCCACATGGGGGAAACCCAAATGGAAGATATCGAACGCTTATTGACGGTGATGGATGAGTTCATCGGATTGGCATGAGGTCGAGCTGACCACCCACACCTACGGCGGCGACTCGCTGGGCAGGCTGCCGGACGGACGGGCGGTCTTCGTCCCTTTCAGCTGGCCGGGGGAAACTGTGCGGGTCCGACTGGTGGAAGAAAAACGCGGTTTTGCGCGCGCAGAACTGCTGGAAGTAATCCAGCCGGCGCCAGAGCGGATCGAGCCGCGCTGCAAGCACTTCGGCCGCTGCGGCGGCTGCCACTACCAGCACATGCCTTACGAAGCTCAGCTGGAGGCTAAAGCAGCGATCGTGAGCGACCAGCTGACCCGCATCGGGAAGATCGAGGACCCACCGGTGCAGCCGACAGTCCCTTCGCCGCTGCCTGTCAACTACCGCAACTACGTACAGTTCGCGCTCACGCCTGAGGGGGCATTGGGTTACCATGAGGCGATGGGTAACGAGGTCTTCCGGGTGGAGGAATGCTACCTGCCCGAGAGTCCGATCAACCAGGTGTGGCCTTTGTTGGACATCGAAGGATTACCCGACCTGGAGCGAGTGGGGCTGCGGGTGGGGCAGGACGAAGACGTGATGGTGACCCTGGAAAGCTCGGGAGTCGAGCTGCCAGAATTGAGCATCGAAGAGCTGCCGCTGTCCGTCGTGCACCTGAGTCCGGCGGGTGGGTTGGTCTTGGGAGGCAGCGATCACCTGGTGATGGAAGTGCTGGAACGTGAATTTCAGGTCTCAGCCGGATCATTTTTCCAGGTCAACACGCCCATGGCGGCGGCGCTGGTCGAGCACCTGCTGGCCGAGCTCGAAGTGAGCGGTGAGGACACGGTGGTGGAAGGATACGCCGGCGTCGGATTGTTCAGCGCCTTCCTGGCGCAGCGCGCCGGGCGGCTGATCGCCGTCGAAGAGTCGGCGCAAGCGTGCGATGACTTCGAAGTCAACCTAGAAGAATTCGAAAACGTGGACCTGTATGAAGGCGCTGCACAGGATGTATTACCCGTCCTGGCAGAAGGAGCACGCATTATCGTCGTGGACCCCCCGCGCACTGGGCTGCACCGCTACGCGCTGGACGCTATCCTGGAATTGAGTCCACAGCTTATAGCCTACGTTTCCTGCGACCCGGCGACCCTGGCGAGGGATGCGCGCCGGCTCGTGGAGGGCGGCTACAGCTTGCAAAAGATCACACCGTTCGACTTGTTCCCCCAAACGTATCACATCGAGACCGTAAGCCTCTGGAGAAAGCAGGACCGCTGATCCGGTCCCTAGAGCGCTTATCAGTTTAAGGGATCGATCTCCGAAGGGCTAGAAACGAATCAGGCGCGGCGCGGAAAAAATCGATACACATAATGCAAGGTTGAGTTGCCTTCAAAGAACGACTTGGGTGGGAAAAATCGTCGAGAGCGACTGAACATCTACCCCTTTCTATAAATTACTGAACAACCCATTCATTCGGATTTTTGCACTCGGGAAAGAATCACATAAATTCCGAGTATTTTAACATTCGATTCGTCGATTCCCTCTTGACTTAGAACATTTGTTCATGATATAGTATGGCTACGAATGACAGAACACATGTTCTAATGTTGCTCAACCCATAAGAATCTTCTCAAAGGCTGCACACATGAACAGGTACGAACTCGCCCTACAGGTCCTGGCCCGCCTGGAACCGGAGTTAGCCGAAAAATATCCGGATCTCTATCCTGAAATCATTGAAGGTGAGTTCCGGGAACAGACTTATTTACCCGCCCCACCGGCAAATCTGCGCACGATTATCCAGGAAACCGGACCGTTTCCAGCGGCATCGGTCATCCTGGGCGTTTGTGAAGATGGTCTCCCCTTCATGCTTGATCTGCTCGATCACAGCTCCGGCTCCTTGTTGGTGGCCGGCGACCGGAGGACAGGTAAAACCACTCTGCTTAAAACCATGCTCGCTTCGGCTGCCTATATCAACAATCCGCAGGAAGTACGATTCGGGATCATTTCCAGCCAGGCACAAGAATTGCTACCCCTGGGAAGCCAGCCGCACTGCATCTCTATCTCCGATTCACAGGAGAGGTCAGCCTTCGATTTGATTATGGAACTATCCGAAATCACAGAGCAACGCCGCAGCGGACGAAATCGAGGTCCGGCGATCCTTCTGGCGATCGACAACCTGGAATTCCTGGCGACAACCCAGATGGATTACAGCCTGTTCGTCCACCTGCGCTGGTTGATCCACAATGGTCCGAAATCGCAGGTATGGCCGATCGTGACAGTCAATTCCGACCGGATTACGAGTATCGACCAGCGCATCATCGGGGCTTTCAGGACCAAGCTGCTCGGCGCGATGAATTCGATGGCTGTACGCAAAAAATTGACCGGCAGTCTTACGAACTCAACAACCAGTCAAAACAGTACGCCAACCTTCGAGGCGAACACCCTTGGCGGATCGACGCCGTTTTATCTACCAGCTCTTTAATTGAGGCTATTGAGAAACTAGGATTTCTTTCTTGACGGAGGCTTGAGATGAACATCGGGATGCTCTGGTTCGACAATGACCGCAGCGCGGACCTGCCCAAAAAGATCGAACGCGCTTCTAAGTACTATTATCAGAAGTACGGCAAACACCCAAATTTCTGCTACATCCATCCCTCCCTGGCGCCGAGCGACCTCAAGCCAGCCGAGAAATCAATAAAAAAGGATCCTGAAAATGAACTCCAGAATCCTGAGGCAGAGAACGATGCAGACGACGGCCGCCTGGCCTTCCAGTCAGGCGGGCTCGAAGTCCGCACCAGTCAGACCGTGCTGCCCAACCATTTATGGATCGGGATCAACGGGCATAACGGGGCGAACGGGGGCCACGCCTGAATTTATAACATCTGCTCGGCGATGAAAACGTCCAGTAGCTGGTCGCCGTCCATATCGCTGGACTTCATGGCGAGATCGACTTCCAGCAGGCGGTGAAACACAGCCTCCAAGGTCTGCTTGCGAAACTGGCGCGCCTGCGCCGTGATCTTCTTGCCCACGTAAGGATGCAGTTTCAGACTTTTCGTCACCACATTTTCGTCGCCGCCAACATCCAGGATCTCACGCGCTTGCAGTAATAAGCGAAACTGACGAACGATCATGCCCAGGATCGGCAGAGGATCCTGGGCGTTCAACAGCTCGTGCAGCTTGGCGATCGCCTCCCGCCCGTTGCGGTTCCCTAGGGCGTCTACCAGCCCAAAGATATCCCCTTCCCCTTCATAAGCCGTCAACGCCAACACATCGTCCGCTTCAACCGGGCGGTTGTAGTTCACGTAGAGCAGCAGCTTGTCGATCTCCAGATCCGCGGTGCGCGTTTCCGAGCCAACAAGTTCGGCCAGCATTCCGGCGCCATTGTAGGAGAAGGTCCCGCCTTTCTCGCGCGCCCGGTTGCGGATCCAGGAAGACATCTGGTCACCTCTGGGAAGCGAAAACGATTTGAAAAAGACCCGGTCTCCGGCTTGAGAAGCCCACTCTTCCAACCAGTGGAGCTTGCCTTTGCGGCGGTCCCGCGGATCAGTCAACGGCCTGTACTCCACCAAGACCAGGGCAGTAGTCTCTGGCAGACCCTCCAAGAAACCGGTGAACCTACCCCGCTCCGAAGCTTTGCCGAAACCTTCGACCGGGTTGGTCAAGAGGACCACCCGGCGAGGGGACAGGAAGGGCATCGCGCCAGCCGCGGACGATAAATCGGCGAAGCTGGCGGTTCGCCCGTCCAGCTCGGTGAGGTTCATCGCCGCGTTGGGCGAATCGCCCAGGTGCGCCACTACCTCGTGCACGGCCCGGTCGATAGCGTCGCCATCGTCGCCGCAGAAGAGGTAGACCACCGGAGCGGCTTCGCTCATCTCAACCCTCGGTCGTCACCCGGTAAGCCTTCATCGAACTGACAAAACCGCCGCGCTGCCGCTGGCTGATATCCACGATGCGCAATTCCCCTGGCTCTCCCGAGGTGGTGACCTGCTCCTGGATGCGCATGCCCAGCGGCTGGGCCAGGATCAAGGCAAAGGTCGCCCCCATGACGGCCAGTGGGAGGCGCTCGAGCTTATCCCGCACGCGCTTGCCGCCGCCCAGCATCGCCAGGCCAGCAGCCAGGCCGGCCATCACACCCGCCGTGGCGAAGTTGGTGCCGCAGTTGGGGTGGACCGCCAGGCCGCTTTCACCGGCGCGCAAACGCGCCAGGGCGTCATCGGCCGCGCTGCGCACGGCTTCGATCGGAACGTCGGCCATCAGCCAGAAACCGCCCGTGTCCGAATGACCGGCCATGTTCTGCCGGGGATAGCGCTGCGAGAGCAGCGCCAGGGTGGCGTGCTCCAGGCCGTGATTGCGGCGCACCCGCGAGATCGCCGGCGCGTTTAAGACGGATTGAACCCAGGTCGATTCATAAAAACCCATTATTAAGTAACCTCCAATTTGCGGCATTATAACCGAGATTAATCAGGAGACGTGGGAAGATGGTTGGAGATTCCTAAATCACGGGTTTTTCAAAGCTTCGTCGTGCACACCCACCACGCGCAAGCGCAGCACATCGCCAGGCAGGCGCTCATAGGTCAGGCGATACTGGCGGTCAACCCGGGCTTCATAGATTCCAGGCGCGCCTTCTATCGGTTTGGAACGTAAAGAGGGATAGCGGGGGTCTTCCGCCAGGAGGCGAAGCGCTTTGTTGACTTTCTTCTGGATAGACTTGGGCAATCCAGCATAGCATTGAATAAAAGTTTGGGTAAGTTCAGTCGTCGGCACCCTGGCTCTTCTCCAGTTCGTCGATGGCTTCATCTACGTTGGAGAAGCGCTGCACACGCCCGGCATCGACGTCCGCCTGGGCGGCGCGTTCCATTTTCTGCCAGCGCTCGGTCCAAAACCAAGCCTGGTCAGCCGGGATGGTGATCGCCCGTTCGACGATGACCTGTCCCCCTTCGTCAACCCGGAACAGCAGGTCGTCGCCTTCGTCAGCGTCCAAAATTTCCCGCACCTCGACGGGCAGGGTTAGCTGCCCCTTCGCACGAAGATGAGATTTGTAAAGTTCGTCGGTATTCATAGCTGTATCTCCATAATCTATCTACATGCTGGATAGTTATTTTCTAGTTCTATATTCCTACTTTCGGAAATTCCTACTTTCTAACCATTATACCCCTAAAACCAGCTCTGTCAATAAAGAAAAATCGCCCTCCGGTGCTTTGGAGAGCGATGCGGGTGGTTCACTCCTTGGTTTGTATTATGGCAAATATCCCCTTAATTGTTTCCAATTGTTCCGCGCGGAACCATTAAGCTGGCTGAATGCGCACGGTGTCAAGGAATTAGCCCGCCGTAACCACCTGCCGCGCTTCGCCGACGGGACGCGAGGCGGTGGCCTTGAGGAAGCCGACGTACATCAAGACCACGCCGACGAATTCGCTCAGATAGAGCCAATCCGCCAGGCCGGCGTTGAGCATCGACCCGGCCATAGCCGGCATCAAGGCTCCGGCGGCGATCAGGATGTTGCCCAACATACGGTCGGCGAGCACCCGCTTGCGCCAGAAGATAAAGGAAGAGTACAGCGCCCCGCCCACCAGGCCGAGGGTACCGTAGATGTTTAGCAGGATGGTCAGCAGGATGACCGGGCTGCTGCGGCCCATGATGTCGCGGTACTGCGCGGAGACCGGCTCGTTGAGGTTGAAAGAGGCCGCCGCATCAACCGGGGCGGTCAGCACCAGCGCGGCGGCAAGAATCGAAACCAGGGCGAGGATCACGGTCAGCGTACCAGCTACCCCGCGCTTGCGCACCAGCAGGTGCACGGTGCCCTGACCCAACCAGGCAGCGGTCAGCATGGCGCCGGTCAGGTACCAGACGCGCAGCGCCAGCGGGTGGAACCCGAAGACCAGGATCGCCTCGCTCAACGTACCCAGGCCGTAAAACACCAGGCCAATGCCCCACAGCAACAAATGCGTCCCGCCTCGTTGGCGGTAGCGGACGAACACGGCGACGGCGAAAATCAGCGTAACGATTGTAGAGATAATCGAGATATAGTGCATCTTTTCCTCCAGCGAGCGCATTCACCTTGAGATGATGAGCGCGCCACATCCAAATTGATCGCCTGGATCAGGCTCCGGGCGTCAGGCCGGCCAGCGAAAGGACCACGATCGCCAGGGTAACCAGCAAGCCGATCGACACCAGCACCAACAGGGCCGGGACCAGGTACTCCGACCAGCGTGAAGGAGTAAAGCGTTTGCTCTCACGCTTCACCGGCTGCCTCGCTGGTAAGCGTCGTAGGTCTCCAGCAGGGTGAGCTGGATTTCGTCTGTGAAAGCGCCAACCCTGCGGAACATATCGCTCCAGGCCCGCGGCGAGCTGACCGCGGCGGCTTCATAGACCGACAACATCGAATCCATCAACAAGTTGCGGAAAAACATCAAGGCGTGCATCGCTTCCGAGCAGCTCAGCCCGTGACGCCAGCCGCGCGAGGCGTACTCGTAGCCGAGGGCGCGCGCTTCCGCCCGGGCGCCCTCGCCGTCGGAGGCCAGGTAGCCTAACAGGCCTTGCAGCAAGCTGCGCCCGCTGCGGCGGTATTGTTCCCGGGCATTCTCATCCAACCTTTGGTACCAACCTTCGGATTCCAGCAGTCCCTCGCTGATGCGCATGCGGGTGCTCTTGAGAGCATTCTGGATGATCAGACGGCTCTGGCTTTCGTTATCCCCGTCCTCCCGCTGCGCCTGCAGCCACAGGTCCACCTCACCCCGGCGGAAGCGGCGATGGCCTCCCTGGGTGCGGTGCACCGGCAGCGTCCCCTGGTCGGACCAGTTGCGCACCGTGCTGGGGTGGACACCCAGGATCTCGGCAACTTCACTTAAGTTGAGCCACTCACCCGGCATAATTAAACCTTGACGACTTACACGCTGAGGATAAGTTCCCCAGATTCACGCCTCGCTGCCTAAAGCAGCGCGCTCGACCAGGCTGACTTTCTCGGCCTGGTCTCGAAAAGCGGAGACGTTGATGCCCCGCAGCATGATCAAAGAGACCAACAGCATGGCGGCTTCGATGGCGAAGACAACCACGTACCCGATAATGGGGTCGAGGGTGACCTGGGTGACGCCATCGCGCACCACGCCGCCCAGCACCGAGCCGAGCAGGCGCGAGAGGGCATTGGCCATGCCCCAGGCGCCGATGAACAGGCCTACGTTGCCGGCCGTGGTCATATCCAGCATCAAGGACAGGTTGGAAACTGTCGCCAACCCCGTACCGATCCCCAGCAGGATCACGCCCGAATAAAACACCGACTGATTTGCCAGCAGCCCGCTCCCGGCGATCAGGATGAAACCGAGCAGCGACCCCCAGCCTCCCCAACCCGCCACCGTCTTCTTAGCCACACGCCGCTCCAATGCGCCGGCGATCAATAAGGCGATCAAGACGCAGCCGCCCCAAATCGAGGTGATGCGCGTGGTCGTGCGGACCGTCATGTCAAAAGCCTCGCCGCCAAAGGGTTCCAGCAGGATATCCTGGCCCAGGATGGCGGCGAGCAAGATGACCAGATAGACGAAGAAGAGGGTGGCCTGTCGGTTTTCGAGGATGACCGAGGCCATGCTGCCCCAGGAGTAGCGCCCTTCTTCCGCCGCCAAGGTTTCCCTGAAGCGCCCCTCCAGGTTAACCAGGCCAAGCAGCCCGAGCACCAAAGCCGCGCCGCCGATGGCCCAGAATGCCCGCACTAGCGCCTCGGGCGTATACGGGTCGACCATGCGGCTCAGAGCGATGGCGGTGACGATGATGCTGGCGATCATCATGAACCACATCACGGCGATAGTCCGGCCGCGACCTTTTTCACCGGATAACTCCGAGGCCAACGAGAGGTAGGAAACCGTGGCGAAGTTGAAACCCATCCCCCAGGCGCCGAAGGCGAGCAGCCCGACCAACAAACCGGCGCTCCAGGAATCGGCCAGCAAGAAGGCGGCCTGGGGCGAGATGACCACGCCGAAGACGCACAGGATCAGGCCCAGCAAAATATATGGAGTTCTACGCCGACCCCACAAGGGGTGACGGTCGGCAAAGGAGCCGATGGCTACCTGGATGGGGGAAAGGAGATAAGGCAGGGAGGCGAGCACGGCGACCAGGGTCGCCGAAAGGGCCAGCTCTTTGATCATCACCCGGTTGAGGGTGCTGTTAATCGGCACCAGGGTCATGGCTACCGCCACGTGGATGAGACCCAATTGAATGCGTTTGCGGAGCATCGAACTTCCTTGTGCAGGGATTATTTCATACGTCGCCAATTTATCAGCATCAACGGTGTGCGTCAATGTAAGTTTACGTAGGTTTTGTATAAAAGCTGGTAAGTAGACCGGCGGCGGATCATTCAACCAGCAGGGCATGCTCCAGCGCCTGGCGCAGGGACCGAGCTTCGACCACCCGGATATCGTCCGGCCAGGATTCACCGCGCCTGGCACGCTTGGGCACCACTGCGGTCTTAAAGCCCAGCTTGGCGGCCTCGCGCAGGCGGATGGGCATTTGGCTGACCATGCGCAGCTCTCCGGACAGGCCGATCTCGCCGATCAGGACGGTATCGGCGCGCACCGGCACGTCCCGGCTGGAGGAGGCGATCGTGGCAGCGACAGCCAGGTCCGCGGCCGGCTCGCTCACCTTGAGTCCCCCGATCACGTTGACGAACACATCCTGGTCGCCCAGGCGCAGCCCTACCCGGCGGGTGAGCACGGCGACGGTCAACAGCAGGCGGTTGAAATCCACCCCGTTGGGGGTGCGGCGCGGGTTGCCAAAGGAGGTAGCGCTGGTCAGACCCTGGATCTCGACCAGGAGTGGGCGAGTGCCCTCCATGGTAACGGCGATGGCCGACCCGGGGGCGTTAACCATGCGCTCCGCCAGAAAAGCCTCGGAAGGGTTGGTAACCTCAACCATGCCCCGGTCGCCCATCTCGAACACACCCACCTCGGCGGTGGCGCCAAAGCGGTTCTTGACCGAACGCAGCAAGCGGTAAGCCTGGAAGCGATCGCCCTCCAGGTAGAGTACCGTATCGACGATATGCTCCAGGACGCGCGGCCCGGCGATGGTCCCCTCTTTGGTCACGTGACCGATGAGAAATACGGAGACGCCAGAGGATTTGGCCAGCTCGCGCAAGCGCGAGGCGCTCTCACGCACCTGGCTCACCGAACCGGCGGACGACTCCAGATCGGCTAGGGTGGTCGTCTGGATCGAATCGACCACCAGTAAGCGGGGCTTGACCTCGCCGACGTGCTCCAGGATGACCTCCAGGCTGGTCTCGGTGACCAAGAAAAGTTCTTTGGGAAGGTCGCTTTCACCGCCGCCCCCGGCGCGCAACAAGCGCAGGGCGCGCATCTTGATCTGGCGCTCGGATTCCTCGCCGGAGACGTAAAGCACCGGGTTGACCCTGGCCATCTCCAGGGCAGTCTGCAGGAGCAGAGTGCTCTTGCCGATGCCGGGATCGCCGCCGATCAGGACCACCGAGCCGGGCACGACGCCGCCGCCCAGCACGCGGGCAAACTCGGCGATGGGCAGAGGCATGCGCTCCTCGACGTCGCCGCTGATCTCGGAGAGACGGCGAGGAACGGAACGCCCGCCAAAGCGGGCGCTGCCCGCTTTGGCGCCGGCGGGCTTGGCCTGGACCATTTCCTCGACCATGCTGTTCCAGGCGCCGCACTGCGGGCAGCGGCCCATCTCGCGGGGGGCGCGCCGCCCGCACTGCTGACAAACGTAAACGGTGCGTATTTTAGCCATAAATAAAACCTTACTGGCGTGGGAGTGGCAGCAGCCCGAAGACCACCGGTTTTTCCCCAGTAATTAAACGTGGGGTTTTGCAGCGGTTGATCCGCTGCAAAACCCCAGTATAAATCACATTCGTAGCCCTCGGTCGATCAGCTGGCGGCGACGGCCTCCGCTTCGGCTTCATCCGGGCTGTTCTCGTCGTGCTCGCCATCTTTGGCGGCCTCGCCATCACGCAGCAGCTTGATCTCTTCGTCAGCGACGGAAACCAAGACGGTATCGCCGTCCGCGAAATCACCGGCCAAAAGCTGGTCGGAGAGGGCGTCTTCGATCTTTTGCTGGATGACCCGCTTCAAGGGGCGGGCGCCCATCTCCGGATCGTAGCCTTCAGAGGCAAGCAGCTCGAGCGCTTCCGGCGTCGAGCGCAGCACGATCTCGTGATCCTCCAGCCGGCGAGCCACCTTCTGCAGCTCCAGCTCGACGATCTGCTTGATGTCTTCCTGGTTGAGCGAGCGGAAGACGACAACCGAGTCAACCCGGTTGATGAATTCGGGGCGGAAGACGCGCTTGAGCGAGTCCATCAGCTTCTTGCGCATCTCTTGATAGGCCAGCTTCTCTTCTAAATCCTCGTCGCGCTGCAGTTCGAACCCTAAGGAGGTCTGGCGTTTGATCATTTCCGCGCCCACGTTGGAAGTCATCACGATCAGGGCGTTACGGAAATCGACCGTGCGGCCGCGCGCGTCGGAGAGGTGCCCTTCCTCCATGATCTGCAAGAGCATGTTGTGGGCTTCGGGGTGCGCCTTTTCGACCTCGTCGAAAACCACGATAGAGTACGGGCGGCGGCGCAGCGCTTCGGTCAGCTGCCCGGCTTCTTCATATCCTACATAGCCTGGTGGGGCACCGACCAACCGACTGACGGAGTGGCGCTCCATGAACTCGGACATATCCAGCTGCACCAGGGCGTCCTCGCTGCCGAAAAGGAAGCTCGCCAGGGCCTTGGTCAGCTCGGTCTTGCCCACGCCGGTGGGCCCCAGGAAGATGAAGGAGCCAATCGGGCGGCGGGGGTCCTTCAAGCCGGCGCGCGCCCGGCGCACCGCCTTGGAGATGGCTTCGATAGCCTCGTTCTGGCCGATGATGTGCTTGCGCAGCTCATCTTCCATCTGGAGCAGCCGCTCGGATTCCTCCTGGGCGATCTGCATGACCGGCACGCCGGTCCACATAGAAACGACTTCGGCGATGTCGTCGGCGCTGACAACCGGGCTGTTGGCCCGATCCCAGCCGCCGCGCAGGCGGTCCAGCTGGCGCTCCAGGCCTTCCTGGCGTTCGAGGATCTCTTGAGCATCTTCATAACGCCCATCTTCGATCGCCATGGCGTGGTTCTGGCGGATCTCGCGCAGCTGTTTAATCAGGTCTTTGGCGGTCTTCGCCGCCGGGCTCTTGTACATGCGCACCCGGGAGGAAGACTCGTCGATCAGGTCGATAGCCTTATCCGGCAAGAAGCGCTCGGTGACGTAGCGCGCCGACAAATGGGCGGCTGCGTCGAGGGCATCGTCCGAGATGGTCAAGCGGTGGTGCTCCTCGTAAGCGGAGCGCACGCCGCGCAGGATGTCGATGGTTTCATCCACGCTGGGTTCTTCGACGATGATCGGCTGGAAGCGGCGCTCCAGGGCGGCATCGCTCTCGATGTGCTTGCGATACTCGTCCATGGTCGTAGCGCCGATCACCTGCAGCTCGCCGCGGGACAAGGCCGGCTTCAAGATGTTGGCCGCGTCCACGGAGGAGCCGGCTGCGCCGGCGCCTACGAGCATATGAACCTCGTCGATGAACAGGATGGCTTTGGAGGCTTTGAGCTCGTCGATGACGCGCTTGAGGCGCTCCTCGAACTGGCCGCGGTACATGGTGCCTGCAACCAGCGAGCCGACGTCCAGCTGCAGCACGCGCTTATCCAACAGCGGGGCAGGGACATCGCCTTCGATGATGCGCTGGGCGAGGCCTTCGACGATGGCGGTTTTGCCCACACCCGGTTCCCCAATCAGGGCCGGGTTATTCTTGGTTCGGCGGGCCAGAATCTGAATGACGCGCTCGATCTCCATCTGCCGGCCGATCACCGGGTCGAGCTTGTCTTCTTCCGCCAAACCGGTCAAATCTACGGCAAGTTGATCAACCATAGGCGTTTTCGGTTTTTGCTTTTCCGATTGAGCTGTCCGGCGCGAGCCGGAGGTCCGGCGAGAAGCGCTGCTCTCTTGCAGCACCCGGCGGATCTGGCGGCGGATCTGTTCGGGGCTGACGCCCAGCCTTTCCAATACGTCCAGGGCGACGCCCTCCCCGTAGCGGATCAGGCCTAACAGCAGATGTTCCGTTCCGATATAGTGGTGCCCCATGCGCCGAGCTTCTTCCACGGCGTACTCGAGGACTTGCTGGGTGCCGGGGGAAAGGTCGAGTTTGCCTCCCCGGTAAGAGCCAGTGCCGGTCAACCGCTCGACGATCTCTTGCACGCGCTCGGCTTCCAGGCCCAGCTCGCGCAGCACGCGTCCGGCGACACCACCTTCTTCTCTGATTAAACCCATCAGAAGGTGTTCGGTTCCGATGTAATTGTGGCGCATGCGTTCGGCTTCTTGATGAGCCAGACTGAGCACTCTGCGCGCCCGTTGGGTGAATCGCTCCATGCTAGACAAAGCATACCTCCTACAATTCCACTACGAAGCCTGCGATTGTTATGCGCAGGCGATTGCGGTGATCCCCGCAATGGAGCGGTGGTGGTTGATATTCTGAGACTTTTAGTCCAATTGGATTCTACCAGAGTTTATCTCGCGCGCGACCCGTTTGCAACCTACATAAGGGTGAGTTAATAAAACTCTTAGATAAGTAACCCCCGTTAAAAGAATAAAGCGCACCGCAAAGGTGCGCTTGAATTGACAAAATCAGGCTTCCTGGTCAGGTTCTGCGGGTTCAGCCTGCATCTCGAGCACTTCTTCCGGTTCCGTTTCCGGCTGATTCTCAGGCTCAGATTCGGCTTCCT
>CAYNWK010000010.1:30020-57951 GCA_964400875.1 uncultured Anaerolineaceae bacterium
TTCTACTTCCACGTCCTCAGAGGACTCTTCGGCTTCGTCCTCGACTGTAACTTCTACTTCCACCTCTTCAGCGTCTTCCACGGCTTCCACAGCTTCAACCGCAGCCTCGACGGTATCGGCTACCTCTACCGGTTCTTCACCCTCTTCTTCCAATTCATCCGTCTCTTCGACCATCTCAGCCAGGGTATTCTTCCAGTCCAGGTCGGCGTAAGCGGGGGAATCGACCTTGCGCAGGCTCAAACCAATGCGGTGGCGCTCAGGTTCGATCTTGATCACCCGCAGGGTCACCTCGTCGCCTTCATGGACGACCTCTTTGGGGTGCCCGACGCGCTGTTCGCTGAGCTCGGAGATGTGGATCAGGCCTTCCAGGTCCTCATCCAGCTTGGCAAAAGCGCCGAATTTGGTCAGGTGGGTGATGATCCCCTCGACCAGCTGGCCTTCATGCAGGCTTTCGATCTTGCGGGACCAGGGATCGGGCAACAACTGGCGGATGGAAAGGCCAATGCGCTTACGTTCGTGGTCAACGCTGATCACCTTGACGTCTACTTCCTCCCCAACTTTGAGCACATCCTTGGGATGATCGACATGCTCCCAGGAGATCTCGGAGAGGTGGACCAACCCATCGGCGCCCTCGATGTTGACGAACGCGCCGAAATCGGCCAGGCTGGTGACCCGCCCTGTGCGCACATCGCCTTCTTCCAGCTCGTCGAGCAGGCGTTCCTTGAGGGTATCGCGGGTCTCTTTGAGGGCGGCGCGCTCGGAAAGAATCAACCGGCGGCGTTCCCGATCAACCTCAATCACCCGTACAGAGATCGGCTCTTCGACCATCTCTCCCCAGCGCTGTTCCGGGGTGCTGCCCGTAGCGTCCATGCGGCGCAGCACGCTAACCTGCGAAGCGGGTACAAAACCGCGCAGGTGACCCAGAGGCACCAGCAAGCCGCCTTTGTTGTAGCCGCTGATATGCCCTTCGTAAATCTCGTTCGATTCGAGGAGTTCTTCAGCCTGCTGCCAGTCCTTCTCCTCTAAAGAGCGCAAATACGAAAGCTGGACGTTCCCGTGGGAGTCTTCCGGGTTAACCACAAAAACCGTGATCGGCGAGCCTTCCTGGAAGCGCTCGCGCTCTTCGGCGCTGAGCTGATCTAACTCGCGGGCGGGGATGACACCTTCCGATTTTGTGCCAATGCTGACGAGAACTTCGTTTTCTCCGATGCTTGCGATAACCCCCTGGCGAATTTCACCCTGTTTAGGAAAATCCAGACCCAGGCCTTCCTCTTCCAACAACGCTTCCATAGAAGCCTGGTTTTCGATGACTGGGCTTTCTGCAACTGGTTGATTTTCCTCGGGCACTGCCTCCTGTCCTAACAGGGCATCATTCTGAGCCATATGACAACATACTCCGTTGGATAAAAGTTGGCATACATTATAAAGGGTAAAACACAAGTTGGCAACCTTTGTGATAAGATTCTCCCTCGGTTATAATCAGGTTAAGAGGTCCTCTTAATGCCACCGATTTATCCTTTCACAGCCATCGTCGGCCAGGAACGCATGAAGCGCGCCCTGGTCCTGAACGCCGTGGCCCCAAAGATAGGTGGGGTATTGATTCGCGGCGAGCGCGGCACAGCCAAATCCACCGCGGCGCGCGCCCTGGCTGCCTTGCTGCCCCAGGTAAAAGTAGTCAAGGACTGCCGCTTCGGCTGCGACCCTGACCGGCCCAACACCTGGTGCACCGAATGCCGGGAACGAGCGAGGGTCGAGAATCCTCTGCCGGTCGAACTGCGCCCGACTTCCTTCGTCAACCTGCCGGTCTCAGCCACGGAAGACCGGGTGGTTGGCACCCTGGACATCGAGAAAGCCATCCAGAAAGGCGAGCGCCATTTCGAGGCCGGTGTGCTGGCCGCGGCCAACCGGGGCCTGCTGTACATCGACGAAGTCAACCTGCTCGATGACCACGTGGTAGACCTGCTGCTGGATTCGGCCGCCATGGGGATGAACATCGTCGAACGGGAGGGCATCTCCTTTTCCCATCCAGCCCGCTTCATCCTGGTCGGCACGATGAACCCGGAAGAGGGCGACCTGCGCCCGCAGCTGCTCGACCGCTTCGCCCTGTCCGTGGAGATCCGCGGCCTGCAAGAGGCGCGCGAGCGCGTGCTGATCATGGAGCGCAACCTGGCCTTCGAAGCCGACGCCGACGGGTTCCGCCAGCAGTGGTTGTCCAAGGAAGAAGAGCTCTCCCGCCAGATCGAACAGGCCCGTAAAATTTTAGAAGACGTTACCTACACCAGCCGAGACCTGCTGTCCATCGCAGCGCTGACGGCTTCACTGCGGGTGGACGGACACCGCGCCGACCTGGTGATCTTGAAAACAGCCCGGGCGCACGCCGCCTTCGAAGGACGCAGCGCGGTCAACGACCGGGATATCGCCCTGGCTGCCGAGCTGGCGCTGCCCCACCGCATCCGCCGGGGGCCCTTCCAGCAAGCCGAGATGAGCATGGAAGAGCTGCAGGAACGCATCGAACAGCTGCACGAAGGCACCGCTGCGTCCAGCGGCGAGCCGGAGCCGACCCCCAACGAACGAGAGACCAGCCAAAAAAAAAAGGCGCCAGCCAGGAGATAAGCGAGGTCGAGGACTCTAACCAGGGTCCTTTGGAACCCGCCCCACAGAACGTCTTTGATTCCGGTTCGGCCAACTGGTGGGAAGGGGGTGAAAAGGTCAAACCAGGGCAGACCTTCGCCCCACGCAAGCTGGACACCCCCATCGACCGCATGTCCCGCAAGAAGAGCGGGCGCCGCTCGCGCTCACGCACCGAACGCAAGCGCGGGCGCTACATCCAGGCGCGCCCGGCGAACGGCAAGACCCGCGACCTGGCCTTCGACGCCACCCTGCGCGCGGCAGCCCCCTACCAAAAACAGCGCCACGACCTGCGCAAACGGGTAGCCTTCGCCATCCGCCCCAGCGATATCCAAGAAAAAGTCCGCGTCAAGCGCACCGCCAACCTGGTGCTCTTCGTGGTGGACGCCTCGTGGTCGATGGCGGTGGCCGAGCGCATGTCCGCCACCAAAGGGGCAATCCTCTCGCTGCTGACCGACGCCTACCAACGGCGCGACCGCGTCGGCCTGATCGTCTTTCAAAAAGACCGGGCCACGATGGTGCTGCCGCCGACCAACTCGGTACAGCTGGCCCGCCGCGCCCTGGCAGACATCCCCGTGGGCGGTAAAACGCCCCTCTCCGCCGGCCTGAACCTGGCCTACCGGACCATCCAGCGCGAGACCACCCTGCACCCGGACGTGCTGCCGCTGCTGATCTTGCTCACCGACGGGGCCGGAAACGTCTCGGTCAGCAGTTTATCGCCCCAGGAGGAAGCCCGGCGGATCGCCAAGCTGATCGCCTACGAGGAGATCCGCTGCGTGGTGATCAACATGGAACACGCCGCCTTCGACCAGGGCCTGGCGCAAGATTTGGCCGACAACCTGGAAGCGCCCTGCTTCACCCTCAACGAGCTGAAAGCCGAAAACTTATACCTGGCAGTGCGCGAAGAAATGGGTGGGTAAATGCAACCCTCCGCGCCCAACCCCGATAAAGATATCGACCTCCAACCCGCCCTGAACCGGTTGGACGAATTCGTCGCCCAGCAGATGCAAGCCGAGCGCACGCCGGGGCTGGCGCTGGCGCTGACCGATCGCCGGCGCACCCTGGCCACGCGCGCCTACGGCTACGCCGACCTGGGCACAGGCAGCCCGGTGACCGTCGATACGCTGTTCGAAATCGGCTCCATCGGAAAGTCCTTCACCGCCATCGTGTGCATGCAGCTGGTCGAAGAAGGCCTGCTGGATCTGCACGCTCCTTTACGCAGTTTCCTGCCCTGGTTCCAGGTGGGATCGGAAGACGACCCCATCACCCTGCACCACATGCTCAGCCATACCGCCGGGATCGTCAACGGGATGGACTTCACCGGTGAGCCGCGCTTCGAAGCCCTGGCGCTCAACGAAACCGCAACCTGCCCGCCGGGCGCACTCTTCCATTACTCCAACGCCGGTTACAAGACGCTGGGCGTGCTGCTGGAAGACCTCCTGAAGCAGCCTTACGCCGAGATCGTGGCCAGCCGGGTGCTCGAGCCGCTGGAGATGAGCGCCACCCGGGGGAGCATCCGCTATGCCGACCGCCCGAAGATGGCGGTTGGCTACGAACCCTGGTACGACGACCGTCCCGACCACCCCAGCCGACCGCTGGTGCCAGCTCCCTGGCTGGAGACCAACACCGCCGACGGATGCCTGGTCTCCACGGCGCAGGACATGGCCGGGTACCTGCGGGTATGGCTCAACGGCGGCCACCCGGGGGTGCTCTCCGAGGCCAGCTACCAACACATGGCGCAGCCGGTGATCGCCGCCTACGACGAGCACCAGTACGGCTACGGGCTGATCCTGAGCGAGTTCGACGGCTTCCACCACCTGGCCCACGGCGGCGGCATGGTCGGCTACCAGGCGATGATGCTGAACGACATCGACAACGGCCTTGGCGCCATCGTCCTGGTCAATGCGCCGACCAACACGCTGGCGGTCGCCCAGTTCGCCCTGAAATGCTTGCGCGGCCTTCATTTGGAAGATGAACTGCCCTCCCTGCCCCCCAGCACCGATCCCACGCGCGTCGAGGACGCCGCCCGGTACGCAGGCGTTTACCGCGCCGGCGAGCGCAAGCTGGTCTTAGACGCCGACGGCGAACGCCTGACGCTAGATTACGCGGGCCAGCGTCTCGGCCTGGAACAGCGCGGAGCGGACCGCTTCTTCGTCCCCCACGCCGAGTTCAAGCGCTTCTTGCTGGGATTCGAGTTCAGTGAAACCGGCGAACCCCTCGCCGCCATGCACGGCGGGGAGCGCTACGCCAACGAGGAACTCCCGGAACCGGTTGACCCCGAAAGGCCAGATTGGGCTGCTTTTACCGGGCATTACCGCGCTCACAACCCCTGGTACTCCAACTTTCGCGTCGTGCAGCGGGCGGGGGCGCTGGTGCTGATCTGGCCCTCAGGAGAGGAAGAACCGCTGACACCACTGGAAGACGGGTCCTTCCGAGTAGGGGAAGAGCCGCTATCGCCGGAACGCCTGCGCCTCGACACGTTGATGAACGGAGAGGCCCTGCGAGCCAACCTATCCGGCGGGGATTACTACCGGACTTTTACGCCATAACATGCCCTCCTCTGCTGCTCGCCTGGTGCATTTCACCGAGTCGGTCATCCGCGAGATGACCCGGGTCGCCGAAGAATACAGCGCCATCAACCTGGCGCAAGGCTACCCGGATTTCGAGCCGCCAGAAGCGCTGATCGCGGCGGCCGAGCGGGCCCTGCGGGAGGGGCACAACCAGTATGCGATCACGTGGGGGGCGCCGCGCTTCCGCCAGGCGCTCGCTGAGAAGCAGTCGCGCTTCATGGGCCTGGACCTGGACCCCGACGAACACCTCACCGTTACTTGCGGCAGCACGGAGGCTATGATGGCCGCGCTGGTCAGCGTATGCAACCCCGGGGACAGGGTGATCATCTTCTCGCCGTTCTACGAGAACTACGGCGCCGATACGATCCTGTCCGGGGCCGAGCCGGTCTTCGTGCCGCTGCACCCGCCGGATTTCACCTTCGACCCAGACGAGCTGCGCCGCGCCTTCGCCAGCGGCGTCAAAGCGCTGGTGCTGTGCAACCCCTCCAATCCCAGCGGGCGTGCCTTCAGCCGCGCCGAACTGGACGTCATCGCCGAGCTGGCCCAGGAGTTCGACGCCTTCGTGATCACCGACGAGGTGTACGAGCACATCGTTTACCCTCCCCACCAGCATACGTACATCGCCAGCCTGCCGGGGATGTTCGAGCGCACGCTGTCGTGCAGCTCGCTCTCCAAGACCTACGCGATCACCGGCTGGCGGCTGGGCTACGTGATCGCTTCGCCGCAGGTCAGCGGCGATGTGCGCAAGGTGCACGATTTCCTCACGGTCGGCGCGCCGGCGCCCCTGCAAGAGGCCGCCGTCGCCGCGCTGCGTTTCCCCGAGAGCTATTACCGGGAACTGGCCGCGGCCTACGCCCGCCGCCGGGAGATCTTCCTGGATTACCTGGAGCAGGCCGGGCTGTCCTACAACGTCCCCGAAGGGGCCTATTACGTACTGATCGACATCTCGGACTTCGATTTCGAGGACGACACAGCGTTTTGCTACTGGATGGCCCGGGAGATCGGGGTGGCGGCAGTGCCCGGATCGAGCTTCTTCCACCAGCCCGTCAAGCACCTGATCCGCCTGAACTTCGCCAAGCGAGACGAGACCCTGGCGGCAGCCGGCGAACACCTGGCCCAACTCAAACAGCGCATCTAGTGCCTGGCGGCGGAAATAATTCTGTATTTTGCGGCTATGACACCAGGCACTTCAGCAATTGGGCAGAGGACTATTGAATAATGCGGAGCCACTTACGCCCAACTGCACTAGGCGATCCGCCGAAGGCAAGATGAAAAGCACTTACCTATTTACCCTCTTCGCGGCGCTGGCGCTGACCCTGACGGCTTGCAGCGGAGGCGCAACTCCCAACGCCACGCAGGCGGCCGCGCTCACCGCGACCAACGCCCCGGCGACCGCTGCGCCTACCGAGCCCCCGCCGATCCCCGAACCCAGCCCAACGCCGGCGGCCGCCCCACCGGAACCGATCAGCGTTTATACCCTGGCGGCCCGCCTGGACTATGCCGCCAGCTTTCTGAGCGTGGAAGAACAGCTCACTTACGTCAACCACAGCGGCGCGGCGCTCGATGAACTGCTGCTGATCGTGGAGCCCAACCGCTATTTTGGAGGATTCACTTTAAAGGAAATCACCTGGGATTCAGGGGAGGCGATCACAGATTACGCTCTGGACGGGGTGCGCCTGACCATCCAGCTGCCCGAGGCGCTGCCGGACGGCGAAAGCCTGAGCCTTTCCCTGGCGTTCGACTCCAGCCTTCCGGGGCAGGACGCGCCCTACGGACGCGCGGAGCGCCAGACAAACGTCTCGGACTGGTACCCCTATGCGCCGCCTTACGTCCCCGGGGAGGGCTGGCTGGTGCGCGAGGACGCCTTCCTGGGCGAGCACCTGGCCT
Source organism: uncultured Anaerolineaceae bacterium (assembly GCA_964400875.1). Classification (GTDB taxonomy): domain Bacteria; phylum Chloroflexota; class Anaerolineae; order Anaerolineales; family UBA4823; genus CAYNWK01. The sequence continues at coordinate 37,106 of CAYNWK010000010.1, forward strand.
ATGATGTGGCCGATTTCAACGTATCCATCGAGCTGACCAGCGCGACCTCCCCAGCCGGGCGGCCGTTGATCCTGGCAGCCAGCGCGCTGCCCAGCGAAGAGGGACCCGTCTACCGCTACCACCTGGGTGCGGCGCGCAACTTCGTCTGGACGGTGAGCGACCAATACCTGGTGCAGACCACCACCGCCGGGGACCTGACCGTCACAGCTTACTCCTTCCCCGGGCACCAAGCGGCGGACGCAGCCGCGCTGGAAACTGCAGCCGAGGCCCTGGGCCTGTTTGACCGGATCTTCAGCCCGTACCCGCACGCCTGCCTGACGGTCGTGGAGAGCGATTTCCTGGACGGCATGGAGTTTTCGGGGCTGATCTACCTCAGCCACGCCTTTTACGACTTCTACACCGGCACCCCAGAGAACAACCTGGTGATCATCGCCGCGCACGAAGCCGCCCACCAGTGGTGGTATGGGCTGGTGGGCAACGACCAGGCGATGGAGCCCTGGCTGGACGAAGCGCTCGCCACTTACAGCGAGGTGCTGTATTACGAGCAGGCTCATCCTGATTTGGTGGACTGGTGGTGGCAGAACCGGGTGTATTTCCACGAGCCGCAGGGCTGGGTGGACAGCACCATCTACGAGCCGGCCGGCTTCTACCCCTACCGGGACGCCGTCTACTTGCAAGGCGCGCTGTTCATCGACGCGCTGCGCCAGCGCATGGGGGAAGAAGCGTTCACCGATTTCCTGCACGATTACCTCAACCGCTACTCCTACCGCCAGGCCACCGGCGATGATTTCTTCGCCGTGCTGGGGGAGCACTATTCCGGCGACATCAGCGACCTGACGACCCAATATTTCACCCACCGATGAGGAGGCTTGAATGGACAGGTTGATCGAATTGGGTTCCGTTTTCGGGCTACGGGTCAATGCGCGCACGTCGGCTGTGTATGCCCTGCTGGTCCTGTGGCTGGCGCTGGGGCTGTTCGGGGCGTTCCTCCTCGGGCTGCCGCCGCTCTCCGCCGCGCTGGGCGGACTGCTTGCGGCGCTGCTGCACTTTATTGCCAACTTCTTACACCACCTCGGCCACGCCTACGCCGCCCGCCGCACCGGGCACCCGATGAGCGGGGTGACCTTCTGGTGGTTCCTGGCAGTCTCGCGCTACCCCAGCGGGGAAGGCAACCTGCCGGCGCAGGTGCATAGGCGCCGCGCCCTGGGCGGGCCGATGACCAGCCTGCTGGTTTCGTTGGCGGGGGCCTTCACGGCGATCCTGGCCAGCCAGATCGGCGAGCTGGCCTGGTGGCTGGCGGTGTTCTTCACCCTGGACAGCTTCCTGGTGTTCACATTGGGTTCGCTGCTGCCCCTGGGGTTCACCGACGGGAGCACGCTGTTGTACTGGCGAAAAGGTCGGGAGTAGAGAGATTGGGAAGGGCAGGTCTTGCCCAAGACGATCAGCAGATTAAATATTCTTAGTCCCACCCTGGTACGCGCGGCGAAGTTCAGCCTGTAAATCTAGCACCAAAGGTTAAGTATAGAATAACCTTATCAGATCCCAGTTCTTACTTACATCGTAGATGGCAACGCCAATCAATAGCAGGCCACCTATGATATTGACAACTCGGCTATGACGGGCAAACAAGGTGGTCAACTGGCGTTGTAATGTCCCTGACAGCAACGAAAGGACCAACAGAGGTAAACCAAACCCCAGCCCGAACCACAGAAAAACCCACAGTTTGCTCAACGCTTCAACTGCAGTAAAGGAGAGCGCAAATATACTAACCACGAGTGGGCCGGAGCAGGGCAGCGCAATCGGTCCATACAACAAGCCATAGGTATACGCGTTGAGGAATGGATGGCGTAAAGCCGGTATTTGGATTTGCGGCAGGGTTTTGAAAGGATTACGGTCAAGCAGCAACAGGACTCCCAGAATCAGGATCAGCGCATCTGCCAGTGGAATGATGTAGACTAAAATTCTGCCGGTGGGGACAGCCAGCAAGGCAATCAAGCCTCCCAATGCCAGCATCATGCTTAATACCCCGGCAAGTACGAACAGCCCCAGGAAGTATTTTTGCCTTCCCATTTCGTCTTGACCACTCAAATAGGCTAAAAAGCCAGGGTATAGCGGCAATATACACGGACTGGTTGTAGCCAGCAGACCGAGAAAGATGGATGTAAAGGCAATATCCATGTTCGATCAGGGGGCTAAGAAAGGTTGGACGCTGGCTAAGAGTTTTTCAGCGCTCTTCTGGCCATATTCCAGATGGTGGACATCGCCATTTCGATCAATAATCAGCATCGGTGAAAGGGGCGGATTCAAGTATTCCGCGGTGTACAGGTTACCCAATGCGCGCGCCACCTCCAAAGGAGCAACGGCAAAGTGCCATTCGAAGGCATATTCTTCTGTATAATCCTTCAACGAGGCCCCCTCTTCGTTCACATCCACATCCAGGCTGACGGAAATCACATCGTCAGGGTTGTCGAGCAACTCGTGCATCTTCCGTACTTCGTTAGCCTGGAAAAGACAGTTGGGGCACCACATGGCCATGGTTTCAACTAACACGACTTTCCCGGCATAGTCATTCATGGTGAAAGCCTCGCCGGTTTGCACGTCGGTCAATTGGATGTCGAACCATTCCGGGATAGCGGTGGCAGAGTGTGGTGATGAAGCGGACGGGCTGCAGGCAGTCAGAATCAGGCCAGTCAGGATGAGAGTCAAAACAAGAGTATGGATAAAAGTTTTCGTCTGCATATTTGTCCCATTTCACTAACGTTAAAGGAGGTTTTATCCTGCCTGGTGACTTAGATCATTGACGTGCAAGGGGGATGGAATCTTACAAACTCCCGTTCAAATGATAATACAGATCGTTCCAGCGCAATTCTTTTTTGAACTCTTCCAGGTTTGTGTTTTCATCGATCAACAGGAATTCGAGGGCAGCCATATCAGCAAAATCGCGCAAATGCTCGGCGGTGACGGCATAGCCAAAACTGGTGTGATGCGCGCCTCCGGCGTAAATCCAGGCCGCTGCCGCTATCTTCAGATTAGGACGCGGCGACCAAAACGCGCGCGCTACCGGCAACTTCGGCAACGGGGCAGCGGTCGGGACAACGTCCACAACGTTGGCAACCAGGCGGAAACGCTGGCCCATGTCCATGATCGAAGCACCGATAGCGGGCCCTGTGTTTGCGTCGAAGATCAGGCGCACGGGATCGGCTTTGCCTCCAATCGAAAGCGGCAGGATTTCCAGTTTGGGTTTGGTAGCCGCAATCGACTCGCAGATTTCGAGCATGTGTGCGCCCAGCACCTTGTCGCCCGAGGCGCTGAAATGATAGGTGTAATCTTCCATGAAACTAACGCCGCCTTTTACGCCAGCGCTCATGACCTTCATGGCGCGCACCAATGCGGAGGTCTTCCAATCACCCTCGGCACCGAAGCCATAGCCATCGCGCATCAGACGCTGCACCGCCAGCCCGGGCAACTGGGCCAGTCCGTGTAAATCTTCGAAGGTAGTGGTGAAGGCTTTGAAGTTTCCGGCTTTCAAGAAGTTACGCATTCCAACTTCGATGCGTGCACCCGCGAGAAGCGAATCGAATCTGTCTCCACCCGGCTGGAGTTCGGGGACGACATCGTATTCATCCAGATAGGCTTCTGCCATCTCTTGGACATCGTGGTCAGTAGCCTGATTAACTGATCGAACCAGGTCACCCACCCCATAGCCATAGACGTCATATCCTAATCGGATTTGCGCTTCAACTTTATCTCCCTCAGTGACAGCCACATCACGCATATTGTCGCCGAAGCGTGCGATCTTTGCACCCTGCCAGTCAGCCCAGGCACAGGCAGCACGCGTCCACACGCCGATGCTAGACTGTACATCTTCATCCTGCCAGTGACCGACAACCACCTTGCGGTTCAAACGCATACGACTGTTGATGAACCCGAATTCTCGGTCGCCATGGGCGGACTGGTTCAAGTTCATAAAATCCATGTCGATCTCATCCCAGGGGATTTCGCGATTGTACTGAGTGTGCAGATGCAAGAATGGTTTCTTGAGCAGGTTCAGGCCAGCGATCCACATCTTGGCGGGTGAGAAGGTGTGCATCCAGGTGACAAGGCCTATACAATCTTTTGCGGAGTTGGCTTCCAGGCACAGTTCACGGATGGCTTCAGGCGTGGTCAACACCGGTTTGAACACCACCTGCACCGGGATATGCGCCGAACCAGCCAGAAAACCAGCGATCTCCCGCGAATGGTCGGTTACCTGTTCCAATGTTTCCGGGCCATATAGATGCTGGCTGCCAGTTACAAACCAGATTTCGAATTTTTTTAGGTCAATCATTGTGCCAATTCCTCTTACGATTTCTTTGCCTGTCCATAATAGGCATTTACGCCGTGTTTTCTCAAATAGTGCTTGTCTAACAGCTCCTGCTGCATGGCCGGAATGCCTGGCTCAAGCATCAAAGCCTGGAAGCTCATGAACGCGACCTCCTCTAGCACCACGGCATTGTGGACGGCGTTCTCAGGATCTATGCCCCATGCAAATGGGCCATGGCTGTGAACGAGAACGGCGGGGATGGCATTGGGGTCTTTCCCTTGGAAGGTCTTCTTGATCACGAGACCTGTTTCCTTTTCGTATTCGCCTTGGATCTCCTCTTTTGTCATTTTTCGGGTGCAGGGGATCTCGCCATAGAAATAATCGGCATGCGTTGTACCGAGTGCTTTAATGCCGCGACCTGCCTGTGCAAAGATTGTTGCCCAACGGCTGTGGGTATGGACAATGCCCCCGATATTCGAAAACGCCTTATAGAGCTCGAGATGTGTCAGCGTATCTGAAGAAGGTTTTAAACTTCCCTCCAAGACCTTCCCCGTTTCTAATTCTACGATCACCATATCCTCGGCCTTCATCTCTTCATAGGAAACGCCCGAGGGTTTTATAACCATGAACCCCTGCTCCCTGTCAATGCCCGACACATTGCCCCAGGTAAAGGTGACAAGGTTAAACTTGGGAAGCAGCAAATTAGCCCGAAACACCTGTTCTTTCAATGGTTCTAACATGGATTTCACCTAAGCGCATCCACTGCGGTTCTTTCTATGATAAGCCCCTTTTTGTAACGTTCCATGAAGGTCGCAAAACCATCGACATCCCTTTGATCAGGAGCTATCGTCGTGCCCTTTTCCCCGGCAAAGACCTTGTTGGAGAGATAGGTTTCCCGAGATTCATCCTTTGATTTAAAAAGCATATATGCGCCAAGCACGGCAAGCCCCCAGGCGCCGCCTTCGCCTGCGGTCTCCATCACAGAAACCGGGACCTTCATCGCGGCGGCCATCATCCTTTGCCCCACTTCTTTTGTCTTGAAGAAGCCGCCATGACCCAAAACCTGGTCAACCTTAACATGCTCCTGCTCAAAAAGGATGTCCAGCCCGATCTTCAAAGCACCAAGCGCCGAGAACAGATGCACACGCATGAAGTTCGCAAGGGTGAAACGGCTTTCGGAGGTGCGGACGAATAGCGGCCTGCCCTCATCAAGGTGTGTGAGCGTTTCGCCCGAAAAATAATTGTAGGCCAGCAGCCCATCGCAGTCCGCGTCGCCTTTAAGCGCCTGTTGGTACAAGGCTTCAAACAGCCTGGTTTGACTGATCTCCACACCCAGCAAATTGGTGAATTCCTGGAAAAGGCCAACCCATGCGTTTATGTCGGAGGTGCAGGTGTTGCTATGCACCATCGCAACCGGCTTGCCGGTGGGCGTCGTCACGATGTCGACCTCGGGGTATAGCTTCGAGAGAGGCCTTTCCAAAACGATCATGGCAAAAACAGATGTCCCGGCGGAAACATTGCCTGTTCGCTCTGCGACGCTGTTGGTTGCGACCATGCCTGTTTCTGCGTCACCTTCGGGCGGACAAAGAGGGATGCCTGCTTGCAGCTGTCCCGTAGGATCGAGCAGCTCTGCGCCTTCTTCCGTAAGCTCGCCGGCGGCATCTCCTGCGAAAAGGATTTTGGGTAAAAGGTCCTGGAGTTCCCACGGGATGCCTTCCGCTTCGAGCCGTTGGTTGAACAGCTCGATCATGCTTCCATCGTAGTCGTTGGTCCTGCTATCGATCGGAAACACGCCTGAAGCTTCGCCTACGCCCAGGACCTTTTGCCCGGTCAGTTTCCAATGGACGTAGCCTGCCAGCGTGGTCAGATAATGGATATCCTTGATATGGGGTTCTTTGTTCAAAATGGCCTGGTAGAGGTGGGCGATGCTCCAACGTTGGGGAATGTTGAATTGGAACAGATTGGTGAGCTCCTCTGCTGCCTGTCCGGTCATGGTGTTTCGCCAGGTGCGAAACGGCACAAGTTGATTTCCATCCTTACCAAATACCATATAGCCATGCATCATTGCGCTGAAGCCGATGGCGCCAACAGTTTGGAGTGGGGTATTGAACTTCTCGGAAACCTCATTGCAGAGATTGCGATAGCTTTCCTGCAAGCCTGTCCAAACATCTTCGAGACTGTAAGTCCAGATGCCATTTTCGTATCGGTTCTCCCACTCATGACTTCCCGATGCGATCGGCGTATGGTCTTCACCGATCAGCACGGCCTTGATGCGCGTCGAGCCGAATTCGATGCCAAGAGCGGTCTTTCCGCTCTCAATTGCTTTTTGGGTATCGTTTCGATTCATGTTCGTCTCCCATGATTAGAAATCGTTATTTCAAACTTATTTCTTGGAGAAGAGGGCATTCTCATATCCCCCCTCGCTTAAGCAGCGCAAATCCGATCCGCAAACGCTTATCGCTTTAATTTGCAACCAAGTTTCGCCAGTCACAGGTTCTGGCTGGGGCTCATCGTAAAAGCGGAGTTCCCCACGAGCGTGCAGACGCATAACTTCCATTTAACATGGTCCTGATTTGTTTTGTTAGATAGAAGTTACGCAGTTCGTCGGGTAAGTGGGGGTGTTTGGGCGGGCTTCGCCCGCCCAAACACCCCCTTTTCTTCCCTAAAGTGCGTAAGTCCTTAACAAAACAAGTTACCCTCTTTCAAGGATAGCCGGGCGCTTTATGACCTGGCCATCGATTTGAATATCAATGGTCGGCCAATCCATCATTGCAGTGATGATTTCATTCGACTCTTCCCCGACCAAAATCGTGTCTTCAGATTTTGCACCGGTGACAGACGGATTCCAGGCAAAGGCCTGCCCAAGAAGAATGGGTTCGGTTGAGCCTGGCGTAGCTGTGACTTCGCGCGGAGCATAGCCGGCCGATCCACCCTGATGGTGTAGCTTCCATTCATCTGGGAAACCGGCTTCTGCGTAAGCCGATTGTGCCCGGCTGAAGACATCGCCCAACGTATTGCCAGGACGAGTCGCGGCGATCATCTCTGCATCGATACGCGCCACAGCTTCTGCTTTTTGACGCACTTCGTCTGGTAATGCGCCGAAATGAATCAAACGCGTTACCGAACAGATCAACCCCCATTTGCGCCCGCACAGAATCAGCATCGCATAGTTTTGAAGCTGCTTAGCCGTCGGCAGTGGATGACGATAGGAGAAGACACGTTTATCTGCGGCAATCAGGTTGACGACAGCTTGAACACCTTTACTCTCGACCGACTGCGCGAGCAGACCGGCAATCTCATATTCGCTCATTCCGGGTTTTACGGCCTCAACGGCATGGCGCATTCCCCGAGCACATAACTGACCTAGTTCCCTGTAGCGATTACCTTCTTCCAGAGTCAGGTGAGAACGTATTGAGGCGATTTCGCCAGATATATCCAAAGCATTGGGGAAACTCGCATCCGCACCCAACTTCATCCCACGAGTCAAACTGGCAATCTGGTCGTCCCCTTCAAACCAAGGGGAAACCTTGAATTCCCAGCCTTGTTCGCCAAGTCCACCCTCGTGCATCAATCGCGTAGCTTCGATATTGTTCGTCACCACAAAACGGTCTGTTTGCGTGATCAACAAAGCAGCAATTCCCAATGAATCAGCCGTATTGATGTGCGCATCCCCACCGCAGGTTGCCCAAGCGAAATTTTCTGTCTTCTGAAGCAGAAACGCATCCAGACCGCATTGGGTGAGCAGCGCACGGATGCGTTCCAGTTTGAGGTTGAGTTCTGTTTCGAAGGTTGCTTGGTTTGATTCCGTGGCTTTACCTTTGAAAATATCCATTAGATGGCTAGCGGGAAAGAATTAAGTTGGTACCACAAGGTTTTTATGAGTGTTTTTCTCTCTTGTAGAACAGGCTTTGGAACCCGATAAAAATTAGTGTCAGGATACCAACGCCGATCCTGGTCCACCACGAACTTAATGTGCCATTGAACTGGAGAATGGACACAATCGTGCCGTGGATCAATACGCCGAACAAGGTGCCAAAGACATTGCCAATGCCGCCAGTTAATGCTGTTCCTCCTATCACTACAGCGGCAATGGAATCAAGCTCCATACCGGTTGCAAACTGTCCATAACCTGCCAACAGTGACATGCTGAAGACAATCCCTCCCAGCGCAGAGCATAAGCCGCTGAACGCATAAACCAAAATCTTTGAACGAGGGACCCGCAGGCCCATCAGGATCGCGGATTGTTCGTTATTACCCATGGCATAGAGCGTGCGACCAAAGCGTGTGAAAAAGCTCAGGTACATCGCTATCAGCAACATGATGGGACCAACCAAAGTTGGGAGATAGACATACGCATTAGGTATGAACGGAATATAGATCGGCGTCAACGCCAGCTGCTTATAAACCGGGTCCCTAATGGGCACCGAAGTCAGACTGATGATATAAGCCAAGCCGCGTGCTAAGTAAAGACCCATCAGGGTCACGATAAAAGGCTCTACTTTGAGAGTCTGAATAATCCAACCCATGAGAGCCCCAAAGGAAATACCCAAAAGGATCATCAGTGGAATCAGGATGTATGGGCTCATCCCATCCCGAAGCAACGCAGCGGAAGCAGTGCTGACCAGAGCAATCATCCCTCCCACCGAAAGATCAATCCCGGCGGTCAGCATCACCAGCGTCATCCCAATGGAAACAAGTAATAAGCTACTATCATTAATGAATAGATTGAAAAACACCTGTGGCTTCTGCATGGCGGGATACAGCTGACCGCCAATATAGTAGACCAGTACGAAGATTGCAATGGTTGCTAGTAGTGAACCGTATCGAAAAAGAACGGGTTTAATTCGCCGTACCATGCTGAGAACCTCTTCGCTCGAATAATCGGCTCATCAAACTGCGTGAGTAATTGGAGTAGAGAAGAATGACCGCCATGACCAGCACTGCTTTGGCTGCTAACAAGGCATTGGCTGGCACACCCAGGCTATAGACTGTGACGGTGAAGGTCCAGATAACTACCGCGCCAATCACACTGGCAAGCAAGGAGAACCGTCCACCCATCAACGAGGTCCCGCCCATGACGACCGCCAAGATAGCATCCAACTCATAGTTCAGACCATTGTTATTTCCATCTGCGCTATGGACATAGGAACTGAGGATTAGGCCGGCAATCGCGCCACATAACCCGCAGAAGACATAGGCTAGCAATTTGACGTTCTGTTCGTTGACACCGCTAAAGTAGGTTGATTTGGCATTGATTCCAACCGACTCAATGAACAAGCCGATGGCCGTCTTGCGCACCAATACCCAAGCTAGGAGCAAGACTACCGCAACAATACAAATCGAGACTGGCACACCCAGGATATAACCATTTCCAAACCAGAAATACGGAGTGTAATAAATCGTCATGATCTGCCCATTGGTAATGAGTTGGGCAATTCCACGACCCGCGACCATCAGGATCAGTGTGGCAACCAACGGTGAGATTTTTGCCTTGGTAACGAGTAGCCCATTCCATAATCCAAGTAGCGTGCCAGCTGCAAGATCAATAAGAACGATAATGGGCAACGGGGTATTCGTTGCGTTCCTGGTCAAGATGTCATTGGTGATCAATTTATTTCCCAGCGCCGGATTGATCAACACGGCGCCTATTGCAGCCGAGATTGCAATCACGGCGCCAACGGAGAGATCAATACCTCCCGTTGCGATCACCAGCGTCATGCCGATTGACACCAGCATGAGAGGAGCCCCATTGTTGAAGATATCAACCATGTTGCCGTATAAATGCTTACCGTAAACCGGGTCTTCTATGATGCCAATTTTGAAGAAACTTGGCTCAACAACGGCGTCAAATATCAGGATAAGGATCCAGGCTGCAAGCGGCCAGAATAACTGGCTTTCGCGGATTCGTCTAAGAAATGATATCTGTTTCATGTATCACCTGCCATGGCCTGAATTAGGGTCTTATCGTCCACGTCATTAGCATATTCAGCGACCTTCTTATGATCACGCAGCACAGCAACACGGTCACTGACACGTAGTACTTCTTCCAGCTCAGAGGAAATGAACACACATGATTTACCCTCCTCTGCCAATTTCAGTACCAGTTTTTGAATCTCTGCTTTTGCTCCCACATCAATACCGCGCGTGGGTTCATCCAAAATCAAGACCTTAGGATTCGTCGCAAGCCAGCGCGCAAGGATGACCTTCTGTTGATTGCCTCCGCTTAAATTTTTGACCAGTTGATCAGGAGAAGGGGTGACGATCCCCAACAACTCAATATACTCCCTGGAAATATCATTTTGTTTTTGTTTGGACAGGAATTTGAACCATCCATAGCGCGCTTGCAAAGCTAGAATGATATTTTCGCGAATGGTCAGGTCCCCCACAACCCCCTCTTCCTTACGATTTTCAGGACACAATGCAATTCCGCGTTTCAATGAATCAAAAGGAGAAAATTTATCCACCTTCTCGCCACCAACAATGAGGGAACCGCTATTCGGTGCATCGAGACCGAAGATCAAGCCCGCCAACTCTGTACGTCCAGAGCCTAACAGTCCGGCAATACCCAAAATTTCGTTGGCATTTAATTCCAAATCTACTGGATCCAGCACTCCGGTCCGACCCAAACCCCTTGCTTCTACCAAATGATGTTTATCTTCCGCTTTTTGCTCTTTGGATTTCACCTTGGATAATTCATCCAACTCGGTCAAACTTCGACCCAACATTTTGGCAACAAGCTCAACAATTGGTAAGGAAGAAGCCTCGAATGTACCCACCAGATTCCCATTGCGAAGGACCGTAATCCGATCCGCGATCTGAAAGACCTGATCCAAAAAATGTGTGATGAAAATAATGCCAATCCCTTCCTGCTTAAGCTTACGCATCACATCAAAGAGAAGGTTCGTTTCATGAATATCCAGACTGGAGGTAGGTTCGTCTAAAATCAAAACTTTAGCAGAAAGGATTTCCAGCGCGCGTGTAATGGCAACCATCTGTTGGATGGCAACAGAATAATTTCCCAGCGGTTGAGTCACATCAACATCAATGCTCAATCGGTTAATCGCCTTGCGAGCCAATTCATTCATCTTTTTCCAATCGATGCTTCCAAAGCGATAAGGTTCATGTCCCAGCATGATATTTTCAGCAACAGAAATATTCGTGCAAAGATTAACCTCTTGATAAACCGTACTAATACCAAGTTCTTGAGAGTGTTCAGGCGATCGTACCTGGACGAGATTTCCATTTAGCTCAATCGTGCCTTTATCAGGTTGTTCCACTCCCGTCAGAACCTTGATAAGCGTGGATTTTCCAGCTCCATTTTCCCCCACCAGAGCATGGATTTCCCCTCTTCTCAATGAAAAATCGACATCCTCAAGGGCTACTACACCCGGAAAGGATTTCGCGATTTCCGACATCTTTACAATATAATTTTCGTCCGTCATGGGAGTAACCGATCTGTACTCATGTGTGTTAGGTTTAGAGAAGCGACGCTTTGTTTGCGCCGCTTCTCTATCGCTTCGTTCAGTCTTCACGCATACGTCAAGACCTCACTTTGTCAGGTTTAGTACTGGCGTGACGGCAGTAACTCAGCAGCGTTATCCGGGTAGTAGACTGTCTCGTTCGTGAGAATTTCCTGATCGATCGTTTCGCCATTCATGAGTTTCAGAGCCATGTCGAAGACCTGCGGTCCCAGCAGGGGATTGCACTCGACATCCGCCTGGAACCAACCATCCACCATGGCCTGGAAGCCACCACGGGTTCCGTCAACAGACACAATGCTCAGGTCGCCGGGTTGGACACCCGCAGACTTTAAAGCCTCGATGGCACCGATTCCCATATCATCGTTGTGAATGAAGATGCCCTGGAAATCCTCACCGGGTGTGTATTTCTGCAGGAAAGCTTGCATAACAGGGAGCGCCTCAGCACGAGTGAAGTTTCCGGTCTGAGAGTCAAGAATCGTGATGTTGTCATTGATTTCGTTTCGGAAACCTTCCGCACGTCCCACTGCCGCACCAGAGCCTGTCGTTCCAGACAGCTCGAGAACGGCGCCACCATCGGGCAGCATTTTATTGAACTCATCCGCAGCTCGTTCGCCTTCCAAAACCATGTTAGAACCGATATGAGCGGCATACAGGGATTGATCAGCACTAACGCTGCGATCTACGATAATGACGGGGATACCGGCATTTTTGGCTTCCGTCAAGACAGCATCCCAGCCATCCTCAACCACCGGCGGTAGAGCAATTACACTTACACCCTGTTGAATACAGGAACGTACAGCAGAGATCTGATTTTCCTGCTTCTGCTGGGCATCGGAGAAGATTAATTTGGCACCCAACTGGTCGGCTGTTTCTTTGATAGAAGCTGTATTGGCAGTGCGCCAGTCACTTTCAGCGCCAAGTTGTGGATAGCAGAGCACCATGTCCGCGTAGGTGCAGTTAGGGGCGCAGGATGCGACAGCCTCTTCAGTCGGTGCTGCACCGCCACAAGCGGTTAAGACCATTGCGGCTGCAACAAACAGAAAAGCGAGCTTTTTGAAGTGAGACACGATCTTCTCTCCTTTGAGATTGTTTTTTTCTCTACGTAAAGATTTATACGATATACTCAGATTGTGCGATGCCACCTTTGAATTCCAAAGTCTGAATCGCCCATCTTGAAGTGCTTGCTTGGAGACTTAAATCAATAAGAAGCACTTCGCTTACAAGCTCCCTCACTATTTGCTAGATACACCTCCTTTTCCATTATTCCGCAATGAACTTTGGCGTACAATTAACGTCGGTGTTAATCTAATTGACTCAGGTTCTACTGGCTCCTGTTCATGCCAGCCGGCTTCTATGAGTTTGATAATTTCTTCCACCGCTACCTCACCCACGTTATGCTGATCTTGTTGCACTGTTGTCAATGGAGGCCAGAAATATTCTGATTCTGGGATATCGTCAAAGCCAACGACTCCCAGATCTTTGGGAATCCGCACCCCTCTCCGACAGGCAAACTGCATCACGCTCAAGGCCATTTGATCATTAGCAACAAAGACTGCGTCCATTACAGGGTATTGCTCATATAGTTTTTCAATTGCTTGGGCACCGCTAGATGAAGACCAGTTACCCTCCACCCAATATTCATCCTTGTCATCCTGGTTGATTTCTTTTAAACCATCGCACCATGCTGATTTACGCTCACGAGCTTCCCACCAATCCAAAGGACCTGAGATGTGACCTATATGTTGATACCCTTGTTCAATCAGGTGGGACATAGCCAGTTGTCCACCGAGATAATTGTCGATTGATACCACACTGATTTTTTCTCGCGAACTCATAGTTAGATAAACGATCGGGATATTTACGTCAAGCGATGACCTATTAACCCAATTTCGATTCTCCCCTACTTCTGGAGCGGCCCAGATAATCCCATCGACATGATGGGAAATAAGCGTTTGGAATATAGGATTGACATTATTAGCTGTGAAACCAGGAAGCTCTTTTAGTAACAGGGAATAGCCAGCATTTTCTGCAGCGCTGGTTATTCCACTCAAGGTACGTGACGGGCCAATGTATTTCAGTCCTGCAGTAATAACCCCCAAAGTGTAACTGCGTTGACGAATCAAACTGCGTGCTAATGCACTTGGTTGATAACCTAGCTGATCTATGACCTCTTGAACACGTTTTCGGGTTTCTTTGGATACATCCGGTCTGTCATTAATAACACGGGAGACGGTCTGCGTTGATACCCCCGCTGCAGAGGCGACTTCCTTAATTGTGGGACGACCCGATCTATTTCTCACTGGTACCGATCCCGCTAACGTTCCCGTTATCGATAACATCGTAGCACAAAAAAATTTCTATGTCAATAAGCAATTTGCGTAAATTAAACAAAAGAACAAGGCGGTTCTGCTTGATCAATTCTGCCGCCTCATCCGCACTTATTGATTTGCTGTAATACTTTGCCCCGATCTGCCAATTAATTGCAGGAAAACCCAGTTTGTTGGGTTCCGGATTCTTCCGGGCAGGGCCGGGCTGCTATGTTGTCAGCAGGTGTAGCTTTGATCGAGAACAAACAATCCTTTCCAAGCGAGGAGCCTTTCATTGGAAGGCTCGATCGCGACCCCCAGGCGTTCCTGGCCCTTTACGACCTGTACTTCTCCCGGGTGCGCAACTACGTGCACTACCGGGTCCAGGACCCGCAAGACGCCGAAGACCTGACCGCGGCGGTTTTCGAGCAGGCGCTGAGCCATTTGGGGCGGTTCGACCCGGCGAGAGGCGCTTTCGGCGCCTGGCTGTTCGGCATCGCCCGCAACCTGCTCAACCAGCACCGGCGCGCCCACCGCAGGAGCAGAGCGCGGTTGGAAGCAGCGGCACCCCACAGCGGGCTGGCCGCATCAGCGGAGGAGCAGGCGCTGCATTCCGAGCGCCGCGCCGAACTGCGCGCTGCCCTGGAGAATCTGGACGAGCGCTCGCGCGACCTGATTGGGCTTAAATTCGGCGCACAGCTGACCAACCGGCGCATCGCCGAGCTGACCGGCTTGAGCGAGAGCAACGTGGGCGTGATCGTCTACCGGGCCGTGCGCCAGCTGCGGCGGAAGCTCGACCCGGCGGATAGGGTCATCCCGGCGGAGGAAGACCATCCGGCGGAGGAAGACCATCCGGCGGATAAGGATTGATGAGCATGAACGATCGAGGCGAAGGAAAAAAGTTCAACCGCGCTTTAGACGACCTGCTGGAGGGCAACCCCCTGGACGAAAGCCAGCTTTCCTTAGAAGATCGCCAGGCACTACAGCTCGCCCGCCAGTTGGCCGGGGAGGATTTCGGCGGCGGCCGCGTGCAGCGCAGCCAGCTGCGGACCGCACTGTCCGCCCGCGCCGAGGCGGAAATCGGCCGGCCCAGCTCCCGCAGACGCTTGCTGCGCGCATTTCAAGCGCTTTACCGGCCGGCCGCCTGGACGGGGTTAGCCCTCGCGCTGGTCTTGCTGCTGGCCTGGGCTTTCCAAAACCTGGCGACGAGCCCAACGCCGGCGGCGACTCAGCAGGCCAGCGAGACTTCCAGCGTGGCCTCGGCAACCCCGGCCGAAGCCGTCGGCATCGCGCCCACCTTCACTCCCACCCCGCAACAGGCCGAACCAAGCCCAACACCAGCGGTATCGGCCCCCGGGGTCGGCCCCATCCTGACCAGCCCGGGCCTGTATTTCCTCGGCTGGTCGCCGGACGGCGCCTGGCTGGCCTACCTGACCCAGACCGAGCTAGACCTGCTGGACAGCCCGGTTGGCGAGGGGATCCGCGGGACCCCGCCAGGAACAATCCACTTTCTGAACACACAAACCGGTGAAGACTGCCAGTATCCCCAGGAGAACGAAAACGGGCTACTGCTCAACCGCTGGTTCGCCTGGCTGCCCGGTGGGCGCCTGATCACGCTGACCGCAGACGGAGGATTGGTCGCTAAGAATTCCCCGTGCCAGGAGGACCCCCCGGGGCCGGTCCTGCCACCCAACCTCGGTTTGGGACCGCTCGAGGAGGTCTACGCCGCCAGCCAGGACAACCAGGTCTTGCTGGCCAAAGGCGGCTCCACCTGCTGGATCGTCGATCTGCGGCAAGGCAGCGCGACAACCATCTCATCCTGCTCTCCGGAGGCCTCTTTCTCCCCGGACGAGAGCTACTTGAGCGTGGATATTGCAGCCGAACCGGAATACCGCACAGACGTTTACCGGCTGGAAAAAGGTGAGCTAGCCGGAAGTGTGGATTGGCAATTCAGCGTAGGTGGACTGGGATTCTTGCCGCCGCCGGAATGGCTGGACGAGAGCCGCTTCGTGATCTACCGCGCGGATCAAGGCCCGCTGATGGTTGACGTTGAAGCCGGGTTCCAGACTCAACCCATCGCTCCGACCCTCTTCGAGATCGAGGGACAAGCCTACCAGTACCCGGACGTCCTGGTGAGCCCGGATAGCGACAATTTCCACCTACTGCTCACCGACCCTGGCCCCGAGGCCAGCGGCGAGCAAACACGCCTATACCTGTACCATTCGGAAAACGAGCAGGTGGAAGAACTGCCCTACGTGGGCGGTAGTTTCGCTCCCGGTGGAAACCTAAGCCTGCTGGCGAGCTCATCAGACGGTGGGTCCGAACGGTCCAGCCACTGGCTCAGGCCCGTCGATCCGCCGGGAAGCGAAGCGCGCCTGTTCGCTTCTGAAGAGGACCAGGCTTACCTGAGCGTCTCTCCGGGCGGCGTACTGATCGCCAGGGCCAGTCCCTCCAGTGAGCAGCTGCGAAACCCACCCACCGGGAGCAAATCTGAGGCGACCATCACCGTGTTCGATGCAAACAGCGGGTCCGTTTTGCATGAATGGCTCGTAGATGCGTACACCTTCACCTTTGCCTTCTCCCCCGACAACCGTTCCCTCGCCGCCGTGGGCACGCCCGTCTCCGGCGGGATGCAGGCCCTGTACCTGCTGCCGCTGGAACAAGGCGGAGCGGAACAATAGCCCAACAGACTCATATACGTATATTTACACCCTGACAAGGGCAGGTCTACATACGTAGACGTGATCCTTTTTCGGCAATGGCCCAGGCCATCCAGGGCTCCGTTTTTACCAAGGCAAACCCGCCCCTAAGCACGAGGACTAAAGCTGACAAGGACAAATCTAACTTCGTGATATGAGATTCAGTCGTGATAAGATGAACGCATGCGGCGTTTGGGATCATCGCTAACCTCGATCTGCCCCCGGTTCCTGCTTGGCGCGCTGGCGTTAGCGCTGGCAGCCTGCAGGGCGCAGCCCCCACCCCAGACAGGCGCATCCCAGGCGGCGGCAAAGACACGCCCCGCGTTCGAAGCTACCACCGCCGAACCATCCAGCACCCCATCCGCTACCGGCGAGCCGGCGCGGACCCCTTCTCCCCTCCCAGGCAAGCCGGATGAGGCGCCTGCGGAAGCCACGCCAGCGCGGCCCGCCTACAATCTCAGCGCAGTGCTGGATTACGGCCGGCACCAACTGGCGGTAGAAGAGCTGATCACCTACCCCAACCGATCGGGAGAGCCGCTCGAGGATCTGCTGCTGCTGGTCGAGCCCACCCGATATCCAAGCGTCTTTCATTTAATTTCATTGACCTTGAGTCCCGGCGGCGCAGAAGTGGAAGACTACACCCTGGACATCGGCCAGCTGCGCATCCGCCTGCCCCAACCGCTGCCCCCCGGCGAGGCGATCACGTTGGAACTCGCCTACGAGCTCGACCTGCCTTCCCCCGACGCGGATTATTACGGCCGACCGATCCCCTTCGGCTATACCTCCCGGCAGACCAACCTGGTGGACTGGTACCCATACCTGCCGCCGTACGTCTTGGGAGAGGGTTGGCTGGCCCACCAGGCCGGCTTCTTTGGCGAACACCTGGCTTACGAGAGCGCCGATTTCCAGGTGCGCATCCGGCTGGAGGACGACCGGCCCGAGTTGACCGTCGCTGCCAGCGCCCCTGCAACGCGAGACGGCGATTGGCGGGTCTACCGGTTGGATGCGGCGCGCAACTTCGCCTGGTCGGTCAGCCATCTTTACACGGTTACATCGACGTCCGTCGGTGATGTAGAAGTGCTCGGCTACGCCTTCCCGGCGCACGCCGAGTCCGGGGCACTCACGCTGCAGGTCACGGCCGAAGCGCTGGCGCTGTACAACGACCTGTTTGGGGCCTATCCGCACCAGACCCTCAGCGTGGTGGAGGCCGATTTCCTGGACGGCATGGAGTTCGACGGCCTGTACTTTTTGAGCAACGCCTTTTACAACCTGTATCGCGGCGGTTACGACGATTACCTGACCGCCATCGCCGCTCACGAAACCTCCCACCAGTGGTGGTACGGGCTGGTGGGCAACGACCAGGCCCTGGAACCCTGGTTGGACGAGGCCCTGGCGACCTACAGCGAACGCCTGTATTACGAACGCCTGCACCCGGAGGCGTTGGACTGGTGGTGGGCTTACCGCATCAATTATTACGAGCCGCGCGGCTGGGTGGACGGCAGCATCTACAATCCGGAGGGCTACCGCGCTTACCGGGATGCGGTCTATCTCAACGGGGCCGAGTTCCTGGAGGCGCTGCGCGATCAGATTGGCGACCAGGCTTTCCTGGCGATTTTGAAGCAATACGCGACCGAGAACGCCCGGCAGATCGCTACGGGGGAGGATTTCTTCCATTTGCTGAAACCATATGCCGGCGAGGATCTTACCCATCTGATCGCCCGCTACTTCGCCCAGCCGGTGGATCTCGATCCTTAGTCTTCTGGTTGTTTTTCCCTTAAATTATCCAGATCAATATATCTATAAAGCTTAATTCGTAGCCGTAGTAGGGCCTGGGGATATGTGGAGGACGGCGGCCAACCATGGCGCGCACGGGTATATGTGGCGGGCGCTTCCTGTCGATTGCGAAGATGCAGGGGAGGCGAAGCGCCAGACTATCCCCAATTGAGCTGGGGATAGATCTCCGCTGCCCAGGCAGCCTTATCCACCGCTGGAGAAGGCTTTGGCTATATGGAAGCTGTCCGACCAGCCTCCCCATATATGGGGGTGACCTGAGAATGAATAATTCGAACAAAAGAACGAGTTTTCCCCAGTTCGGCGGGTTTATCCACAGTTTTCCACGAGTTATCCACAGAAAGGAGGGTTTAATCTCCTGGGGGCAATCTCGAGAAAAGCCCATATATGGGGGTAAGGTAGCTTGGGATAAGTTTTAAAGTGACGAATCCAGGATGATGGAGGGGGTTTTGGGCAGGCTTCACCGACCAAAACCCATAAACGAAGATAAATTGCCTCTTGACAAACGATCGCAATTAGATTATTATCTAATATAGATATACATCTAATACATTCAGCGTCTGTCTAATCATCAACCCGGGGAGCACCTCCGCACTACCCCCGGGAGCAGGAAACACGGAGGCAACGATGTATCCCCAGCTCGATTATGCCCGGCTCGACTACGAACGACAGCACCAAGAATCGATCCGCCGGTTCGTTCAGCGAGAAGAGCAGCTGTGCGACCTGAGACCCGTGCGCTTTGGGCTGCGCGCCCGAGCTCAGCTGGCTGCCAGCAACTTCCTGATCGCCTTCGGCAGGCGAATCCGCCCCAGGGAGTGCCAGGTTTTCTGGTATAGTACCAAGAAGAACACCATCGGCTACACGTAGATCCTGCGGATATAACCGACATATCCGGGCGGACCTACTCCTATCCGCCGGCACTGGTTCACCGATTGATCAGCTAGCGAGTTAAAAAGATACGGCATGGGCGAGAACAATGATCCACAAATAAGCTGGGATTGGGGGACAGCCTACGACCTGTTCCTCAGCCTGATGGTCCTGCACAATCCGGAAGATTTCGGCCTGCGCGGTTCGTGGGCGGCTGGTGTGCGCTCCCGCATCCCGCCGGACGAGCGCAAAGTCCTGGAGGACGCCCAGCAGGCTATCCCCGAGATCCCCCTACACTTTGTCTATTCCCTGCCCGAGCCCAAGGACAGCGCCACGGCGCTGTGGAAGCTGGGCACCCTGTCCCCTGTCGAGCGCCTGAAGACACTGGTGGAATGTCCCGAATGCTCCGAAGGAGCCCAGGCGGTATTCGCACGCGTCAGCGGGAGGGGCGCCTGGGAAGAGCAGGACGTGACCGACCTGCGAGAGACGCTTTACGGCAAGAAGAAACATAAACCCAAAGACAAGCAAATCGAGGAGATCTTGGGGTGGTGGTCTCGGCCCGCTGAGTTCGGCGAGCGCTACCTGGAGGCTTTGACCGCTTACCGCGAAGCTTTCTTTGCGGAGGAGGAAAACCGCATCCGCCCGGCGCTCAAAGAAGCCCTTGAGCGCGGCCAGCAGGCCGCCCGGGAAAAGGACGTGCCCGACCTGCTGGAGGAACTCTCCCATGGGGTGCGGTTCACGTCCTTGACGGAGAATTACGACCTGGAAAGCCTGGTGCTGGCGCCTTCCTACTGGATCACCCCCTTTATCATTCACGTTAAGATCTCCGAAGGGCGCATGGTGCTGCTTTTCGGCGCCCGCCCGGCAGGTGCCTCGCTGGTGCCGGGCGAGGAGATCCCGGACGACTTGCTGCACGCGCTGAAAGCGCTGTCGGACCCCACCCGACTGCGCATCCTCAAATACTTAACCGAAAAACCGCTCTCACCGGCGGACCTATCCCGCAAGCTGCGCCTACGGGCCCCGACCGTGATCCACCACCTGAACGCCTTACGCCTGGCAGGGCTGGTGCATCTGATCCTCGGTCCGGAAGGCGAACGCCAATACGACGTGCGCAGCGAGATGATCCGCCAGACCTGCGTGAATTTGCAGGCCTTCCTGGCCGAAGAGGCCGAAGGGGAAGCCTGAAACGGAACCCCTCGTGCGAGGGCGTGAGCGCAGCGAGGACAACTAAAAAAGGGTTCAGGGAATTTCACTCCCTGAACCCTTTTTTTTAAGTAACCTTTTCAACATACGTGCATCTAACTTGTGAACGAAACCACAGACTAATGCACGGAGGTATTCTCGTAATGGAAATGGTGATTGACTTCCCCGGCGGCGCCCGCGTGGACGCCCACTTCGG
>CAYNWK010000011.1:0-52726 GCA_964400875.1 uncultured Anaerolineaceae bacterium
CCGGTCGCCGATAGCCCAGAAAAGAAAAGGGATTTCGCAAATCTATAGCGCTTGCGAAATCCCCAGCAACCTTGATAATCCTGATGATCAAAGCAGAGATTACTGATTACCCTTTAACGCCGCCGACGGTGAGCCCGGAGACGATATACCGCTGCATGACAAAGAACAACAGCACGATAGGCACGCTCATCATGATCGCCATCGCGGCAAATTGCGACCAGGGCGTCGAAAATTGACCCACCATGGATCGCAACGCCATCGCAAGCGTGAAGCGGCCGGGGTCCTCCAGGAATGTCCAGGCCAGGACAAATTCCGTCCAACCGGACATAAAAGAGAACAACACCGTCACCGCCAACGCCGGCGTAGAAAGCGGCAGTATAACCCGGAAGAAGGACTGGGTCACCGTACACCCATCGATCAAGGCAGCTTCCTCCAGCTCCTTGGGGACAGTGTCGAAGTATCCCTTCAAGTTCCAGATGGCAAATGGCAGCGTACCGGAGGCGTAGGCGATAGCCAGGCCGATCAGAGTGGTGCGTAAAGGCTCACCCCCGGGGAGCTTAAGCTGGCTGAGCAAAACATATAGTGGAGCAAGCGTCGCAGTTGAGGGGATCATCAGTAACACGATGAAGGCGAGCATACCGATCTGCCGGCCGATAAATTGGAACCGGGAGAATGCATAGGCAGCTGAGGCGCCGAATACGACTGCAAAAAGGCTCGTTCCTAAAGCGACCAGCAGGCTGTTCTTCAGCAGCAGTGCAAAAGTAGCACAAGAAGCCGGATCGGTAGGATTTTTGCACAACAACTTCCATGGGTCGAACAAGACGCTGCGGAACGCCTCAAAAGAAGCTCCCGGCGGGATAAGGCGCAATTCCAGGGGTTTATCGATGTTGCGTGGGTCCAGCGCCAGCGCAAACATCCACATGATCGGGAACAACACCGTCGCGGTAACCAGCAACAGGAAGATATGGGTACCGATCTGGCCGAGGATCTTTTTCGTTCTTCTAGACATTGTACGCCTCCGTCGCCCGGGTCACCCTGTTATTGATTAAGGTGATGATGAGCAGCACAAAAAACACCACAATACCAAAAGCGGAAGCGACGCCGTAAAGACGCTGCTCGTAGACCAATTTGAATGCCTGGGTGATCAAAATCTCTGTGCGCCCAAAAGGTCCTCCCTCCGTGATGAAATAAATCACGTTGAAATTATTAAACGTCCAGATCGTGCCGAGCATGATCGCGGGCACCATCGCCGGGCGGATCAGGGGCAACGTCACGGTCCAGAATTTTTGCCAGCCGCTGGCGCCATCGATATCTGCAGCTTCATATAACTCTGACGGTATGGACTGCAGTGCGCCGGTGGCGACCACAGTCATAAAAGGCCAACCCAGCCAGATATTGGCGACCAGCACGGCAAAGAAGGACAAAGGCAGGAAATAAAACAAACCTTCGGGGCTGGCTTCGGTCAACCAGCGGGTGTTCTCCGGCAGGCCGGTGCCCAACCAGACGTTGATCTTAGCGATCAGCTGGTTGATCGCTCCAAAACGGTCATCGTACATATTGCGCCAGGTCAACGCGGTGATGTAGCCAGGGATAGCCCAGGGGAGCACGAAAAGCGCCCGGTAAATCCGCCTGCCGATCAGCTCCTTACTATTTAGCGCCAGGGCGATCACCACGCCTAAAGCTACGTGCACGATCACGTTCGAAAAGGTCCAAATTAAGTTGAAGATGAGCAAGCGCAAAAAATTGTAGTTCTCAATCGCCAGCGAGCTGTTCAGGATCTTGATAAAGTTATCCAACCCGACCCAATCGGGCGTGTACTGCGCCCAAGTCTCGGTATTGAACAAGTTGAAGCGTAGATTGCCGATGCGAAAATCGGTAAACGCCATCCAGACTTGGAACAGCTGGGGGAACAAGGTAATCACCGCCATCAAAAGCCCTGCCGGCAAGATATACAACCAGGCGGTGCGGGAGTCTCTAATCAACCGACCAAGGCTCTTGCCTTTTGGCTCGCCGGCGGTAACGGCAATTCTGGTGGAGGACTGTTCAACAGCCATTGGATCTCTCCTTTGCGTGTGCACTTCGCCGCCAGAGGAGCGCCGGCGACTGGTTCATTGACCGGGTGATCTCACCGGTTTGGTCACAGGCGGAAGAAACTTCCTTCCGCCTGTGACCCATTACCATCGAGCGATCTTGAGAGGGTTATTGCCCGCCGCGGATCTCCACGATAGCTGCCGTGATGGCATCGAAAGCAGTCTGCAATGCAGCTGCCGGATCAGCGCCTTCACTGAACACGGACTGCAGAGCAGTGTCCATCGGACCCCAGTATGCGCCCATCTCGGGGATAACCGGGAAGGTCACGCCGCCCTCGAAGGCAGCCAGCGCCTCCTGGCGCAGTCGGTCCGGTACTTCCACGCCGCTGACGGGTGGAATGTAGCCGGTGTTCTCTTCTACCAGCAGCTGCTGACCCTCTGGCGAGTACAGGAATCTACCGAAGGCAACCGCAGCTGCACGCGCATCCGCATCCGCATTGGCGCTCAAGTAGAGATTGTCGTTCTGCACAAAGCCTGACATCGGAGACGGCCACGGATCGACCGACAGGTTATCTTCGCCGATGGACGCAGCCAGGTCGTTCAAGTTCCAGGTTCCGTCGATGACCAAGCCAGCCTGACCGGCTTTGAACAAGTTGACGTCATTGTCTGTGTAGTATTCAACCGGACCGGCGTCAGCGAAGGAGTTCACCAGGTTAAGCCACTCAACTCCGCTCTCATCATTGAAGAGTGGGTCGCCTTCCAGCGTCATCAACTGCCCGCCCACACCCATCAGGTGGCCGGCGGAGAAGAAGAAGCCTTGTTCCAAATCCGCGCCGACAACATCCCCCGCGGTGGCACCGGTTGCCGCCGCCACCAGATCATCATACGTTGCTGGCGCATCAGGGATGATCGAGGAGTTGCGGAACAACACCACACCCTTCAATCCGAAGGGTAAACCGATGATCGCATCCTTGTACTGGTCTGACCCCAAGGCAGCTTCATTGAATGTAGACAGGAAAGCTGTGCTCACTGAGGGCGACAGATCGGCGATGAGCTCGGCATCATACAAGGCCGGACCCCAGTCCGCAGCGCCTAGCAGCAATGTGGGTCCACCGCCTGTGGCAGCTGCGGTCTCAAACTTGCCGCGCAGATCATCGAAGGGCGTGTACAGGATTTCGAATTCTACGCCCGGGTTTTGCTCCTGGAAGGCAGCAATCACGGCGTTATAGCCGTCAGCCTCGCCTTCCGTCAAGGCATGCCAGATGGAGATCGTCCCCAGCACTTCAGGTTCCGGAGCAGCTTCACCTCGGATTTCGGCGACGGCGGCATTGATCGAGTTTTCGGCTAGACCGAGGGCGAAATCGGGCGCGGTGCCTTCATTGAACACGGACTGCAGCGCATTATCCATAGGACCCCAGTAGGCACCCATCTCGGGGATCACCGGGAAGGCAACGCCGCCCTCAAAGGCAGCTACCGCTTCCTGGCGCAAACGATCGGGCACTTCGACTCCTAGAGCGGCCGGGATAAAGCCGGTATTATTCTCCGCAATGGTCGCCTGGGTGTCCGGTCTGAGCATAAACTCCATGAAAGCCCAGCTGGCGTTGAGGTCGTCGCCCTCTACATTGGCGCCAAGGTACAGGTTGTCGTTCTGGACAAAACCAGAAAGTGGGGCCGGCCACGGATCGATTGAGAGGTTCTCCTCACCAATAGACGAAGCTAGGTCATTCAAGTTCCAGGTTCCGTCGATGATGAATCCAGCATTGCCGGCTTTGAACAGGTTGACATCGTTATCGGTGTAGTATTCAGTCGGACCGGCTTCAGCGAATGAATCAACCAGGTCCAGCCATTCAGCGCCGTTGGCGTCATTGAACAGCGGATCGCCGTTCTCGGACATCAACTGACCGCCAGCGCCCATTAAGTGCCCGGCTGAGAAGAAGAAACCACGCTCCAGGTCCGCACCAACGGTATCCCCCTGGGTGGCAGCTTGTGCAGAAGCCTGCAGGTCGGCATAAGTGGCCGGCGCTTCCGGGATGATGCTGGAATTCCGATAGAGGACCACGCCCTTCAAACCGAGCGGGATTCCTACCAGCGCGTCGCGATATCGCACCGAGGCCAAGGCGGCCTGGTTGATGCTCTGCAGGAATGATAATTCAGCGAAAGGAGAGACATCCTTGACCAGATCGGCGGCATATAACGCGGGGCCCCAATCGGCGGCGCCGATCAACACGCTCGGCCCACTTCCAGTGGCTGTGGCTGTTTCGAACTTGCCGCGTAGATCGTCAAAGGGGACGAACAACACGTCGAAGGTCACGCCGGGATTTTCTGCCTGGAAAGCCTCAATCGTTGCGTTCAGCCCACCGATCTCGGCATCCGTAAGCGCATGCCATAAGGTGATCGTCCCGCTGAGCTCGGCCATCTGAGGCTCACCTTCGGTAGGTTGAGCTGCTTCCGTCGGTTCGGGCGCAGTGGTCGGGGTAGCCTGCGGGCCGCAGGCGGCAAGCATCATAGCGCCGATCAGCAGCAGGCTCATCAAAGTCCAGAATTTCTTCGTCATTTTTACTCCTCCAAAAAAGAAAAGATTAGGTATGGTGAGCCGGAAACGCATGTCAGCTCATAAATCCTGTCCCCATTGCGGATCAGGACCACCGTGAGAGACCTCTTTCAGGCCTCAAGTTCATCCTTATCAATCTGCGACGGTTCACCTCCTCAGTCACAGTGCTGTTGTTTGTACAAATCCAAAGCGTTCGGTCAATTCGATTCCAATCGATCAAGGCAGGCCAAGTTCTTCCTAGTGCGCGGATTGACCTCAGTTCTCAACGATCTCAAGCAAAGCCTGTGAAAGCGCCTGCACGACCGCCCCCATGCAAGTTGAACGCCGGCCCAGCACAGAAGAGACAATGCGAACTGCATGATAGGAAGGCTGCAAACTTCGTCGGCTGACCGTTTCACGGATAGGTTCAAGCAAAAGGTCCCCCATCTGAGCCACCCCACCGCCTACGACAACGATGTGAGGGTTGAAAAGGTTGACCAAACTGGCGATCGCCGTGCCCAGATATCTGCCGGCCTCGGTAACGATCTGCTGGGAAACTAGATCCCCAAGCCGGGCTGCCTCGCCGACGTCTCGAGCAGTGATCGATTCTAGGGGCTCAATTAAGGATAAACGGGTACGTTTACCCGAACGCACAGCCTGTTTGGCTTGTTCGGCCAAAGCAGCCCCTCCAGCGAAGGATTCCAGACACCCCCGGTTCCCGCAAGAGCAGAGCGGACCCTTATTGTCCAGGGTGATATGCCCAATCTCCCCGGCATACCCGTTAGCGCCGCGATAAATGTTCCCGCCTAAAAGCAAGCCGGCACCGATCCCCGAGCCGACTTTAACATAGGCCACATGGCTTTCGCCGCGCCCGGCGCCGTATGCCCATTCACCCAAAGCGCCAAATTCCGCGTCGTTGCCGATCACGACAGGAAGCCCCCACAAGTCGCTTAAATACGAACGGATGGGGTATTGACCCCAGCCAGGCATAATCGGCGGTTCGCTCACCGAACCGGCTTCGATATCCACCGGGCCAGGGACACCCACGCCAAGCGCGGTAATCTGGTCAAAACGGAGGTTTGCATCGTCAAGCAAGTTGTGCAGCTGTTGATCGACTTCTAGTAGGCATTTTTCGGGACCCGCTGCGAGGTTGAACGGGACCTCGATCTCGAACAACACGCGCGCCGTATAATCGCTCAATACCATACCCAGATGGCTGGCGCCCAAATCGACGCCGACGACATAACCACGTTGCGGATTCATCTCCAACAAAATCGGCCGGCGACCACCGGTCGCCGGCCCATCCTCCGCTTCATGGATTATATTTTTGGACAGCAAATCGTTTACAATTGAGGTGATCGCCGAGCGGCTAAGGCCCAATCGACGGGCAATACCCGCACGAGATACTCCCTCCGGAGTGAATCGTATCAAATCCAGGACAGCCTGTTTATTGGTTCCTTTTACCGGAAAAGTTAGGCTCGATAACACGCCGATTTCAAGCATTGCAGACGTTAGGCTCTCCCAAGTTTGATGATCAATTATCGCAAATAAAATATGTTTTGTCAAATTAATTAATTATTCCACCAATATAATTAAATAAGTTAACAAAGTACTCATATCTATGCTATCTCACCCTCTGTCCGGCGTTTACGCCGCAGCTATCACGCCTCTGAATCCTGATTTTTCGCCCGATTTGGCCGCGATTCCCAGGTTTCTGGATTTCTTGAGCCAGCGAGGTTGCCACGGTGCGTTGTTGTTAGGCACCACCGGCGAGGGGCCTTCCTTTTCACCTGCCGAACGTCGCCAAATCCTCCAGGCAGCGCTGTCCATCCATTCGGAACACCCCGACTTCCGCTTGCTCGCCGGTACCGGGACTCCCAGTCTAAGAGAAACCATCGACCTCACCCAGGAAGCTTTCGGTCTGGGCATCAATGGCGTCGTAGTTCTGCCGCCGTATTATTACCGTAAAATCTCCGAAGACGGTTTATTCGCCTGGTTCAGCGAGGTGATTACCCACTCCGTACCCGCGGATGGGGTGCTGTTTTACTACCATATTCCGGCGATGACCGGCATCCCCCTCTCCTTCGACCTGCTCGCCCGCTTGAAAGACGCATTTCCCAACCGTTTTTTAGGGTTGAAAGATTCAACCGGGGACGCGGAATTCGCCCAGGCTTTAGGCGCGCGCTTTGGTGAATCCCTGGTAATCCTGACGGGCAACGACCGTTTATTTAGCCTGGCGCTGGATGCCGGCGCCTCTGGATGCATCACCGCGCTGGCGAACCTGTCCTCGCCGGACGCCCGCCTGGTCTGGGATGCCCATACAAAGGGCCAAGCCGATACCGAAGCGCAGGCGCGCTTGAACGTCACCCGGTCGCTGATGGAAAGCTACCCACCGGCCCCACCGTATTTAAAGGCGGTGCTGGCCAGCCAGCACGGCCTGCCGCGCTGGCCCGTCCGCCCCCCCCTCTTACAGCTGAGCCCATATGCAGAGCGGCTGGTGCGGCTTAAAATTAATGACGCTTAATTTGACGTCCCGGCGGGTTCCCTTTATCATCGCCTTCCCTGATTCTATCGTTCACCTTCATCCATCATGACCACCGAGATCCCCAACGCGCCCTCCCAGGAACAGCCGCCCGCCCCGATGGATCGCCGCATGCTGATCCTGGGAGTATTCGCGATGCTTTCTTTATGCGTCGTCGCAGCCGTGATTTACTTCGGGATTCAAGCGCGCGAGCCAGAGCGCGCCCCCCAGATTGCTATCATCGTACCTTCTTCGACGCCATCACCAAGCCGGAGCTTCACTCCCACTGAGACGGCGACGATCTCGCCATCCCCGCGGGCAACCTTCACCCCACGTCCAAGCGCCACCGCCACTATCACACCTACCCCAACTATTACACCGACCCGAACGCCTTTCGCATCTTTAACGCCGGCTTTTCCCCTGGATGAAGATGAAAACTACAACCTGGTCGATTGGATCCCTGCCCTGGCTCAACGAGCCATCAACATCCTGGAGGCTTATCCGGACACACTCTCTACCTTCGCTCGGAGGGAAGACAACGCCGGATACAATCAGGCTTATCAGTTTGCAGCTTTCGCCGAACGCGAATCCTTGCTGCGCTTTCCGAACGCCCCGCAAGCCGAACATTGGCTGTACCGCCTTGCCTTCAATCAGGCGCGCATCAACGATCCCAGCGCCTGCGCCCTTTTCACGCAGCTGATCCTCCGAAAATTAAATACCGGACTTCGCCCTGAGGAGCTCACTGCCTGGGGAAGGATTCAAAGTCCGGAGTTGCTGGTCAGCCTCTTCCCGCTGCAGCAACAGGGCGGATTTTTAACCAACATGCTGGTCAAGATCAGCGTTGAGGAGCATGGCGCGGCCTACTTATGGCTGTTACAAACCCCGAACGGTTACGAAGCTTTCCCGTTGACGACCGACTTCGACTTCACGAGCGTCAGCGGCGTAGGTCACAGCCTCGCGGACGTCACCGGCGATGGCGGCCTGGAGGCGATCATCTATCGCTCCGCCAAGCCCGGCTCTTTCAAATACCCACTGCCGCGCATCTTCGATCTTTCCCAACAGCCACCGGTTGAACTGCCCTTTGCGCCGGTCAACCCACCTGGGATTGGCCCAGATTTTCGAAACAACTGGGAGGCGGTAGAGAACCCGGAGGGGGATGCGACCTTGCAGTTCAACAGCGCTGTCTTCCCTCCCTGTCCGGTGACCGTGCAGCATTTGTACACCTGGACAGGCCAGCGCTTCGACTTCGTTGAAGCGCGCTACCGGATCGATCCGGGTACCGCCATCCTACCTTATTGTGCAACAGTCGTGGATCACTCCGTCCAGGTTTGGGATCTACAGACCACGATACAACTTATGGAGTCCTTATTACCGGATTGGCCACCCGACCAAACTCTCGCCGGTCAGCCTTATCCTAAAGACGCTCTGGACGAGTGGCGCTTTCGGCTCGGCATCTATCATGCTCTGATTGGAGATCGACAGGTGGCCGCAGGTTACCTGGAATCGGTGCTTTCCAACCCGGCGACAACCGACAGTCAATGGCTCACTTCGGCCGAGAATTTCCTGTCATCCTATGATAACCAGGCAGATATCTACCGGGCCTGTCTCACCACAGAATTCTGCGATCCACAAGATGGTTTGCGCAGCCTGATCGCGACGTTTACCAGCGAAGATTTCTCCCAGACGCCATCTTTGCTTCAGGAAGGCGGAGTCACCTTACGCACCAGCGGCTATTTCGATTTCGACAGCGATGGCCAGACCGACCGTTGGCTCGTGCTGCGCCACCATCCGACCGAAAAGCTGGAATTTTGGATCCTGGTTCAAAAGGAAACGAGCATCGCCGGGCTGTTTGCCGGCATCGTCGAGAGCAATCAACCCGGCGTCGCTTATGTCGACTCGCCCGGGGACCCGCCCATCGTATCCATCGAGACGTTAACGACCCTGCGCTTGATCAACCCTGGCTCTTCAACCGATCCCTTTCTCGAATTTGTTGAGCCGGAAGTCATCTTCTCGGTAGACCGCACACGACAATCCCTGGCAACCATTGAGAACGCCTTGCTTGGCGGTGCCGACACGGGACCACTGCGGGATGAGCTGGTTGTGATCGGGGATTCGCCCTTCTTCACCTGCGATTACCAAAACTGTCCTCGATTTTTCTACTTATTAGGCCTGACAAACGAATTGAGCGGCGCCGAACGCCAGGCCGTCGAGGCTTATTTAGAGCTCTGGCGAGAATTTCCTTTCAGCCCATTCACCACCCTGGCGCGCATCAAACTATTGGGCACAGCGGTGCAAGCCAGCGCCACTCCCACAGCAATACCCACCCGCACCGATACACCTACGATCACGCCCACGATTACCGGAACGCTGCCCACGGCAACGCCTACACCCACAGGTACGCTCCCCACCGGAACGCCCACACAAACCGAGACGCTTGCCCCAGGAGTTACCCCCAGCGGCACGGTCTCTGTGTTCTCTTTGCCAGGGAATTGAAGGATTTGATCAGTCTATGCCAGTGAAGGACAACTACCCCTCCACAAAGTGGCGGTTGATCCACACCTCAGGAGGGCACGGCGCCTGGAATATGGCGGTCGATGAAGCTATCCTGGAAGCCGTTGGCTCGGGCGATTCACCCCCCACGCTGCGGCTTTACGCCTGGTCGCCGCCCTGTCTCTCCCTAGGCTATGCGCAGCCATATTCCGATGCCAACCTGGAAGGACTCTCCGCCAACGGCTGGGAGCTGGTGCGCCGCCCTACCGGTGGACGCGCCATCCTGCACACCGATGAGCTGACTTACGCCGTGATCGGACCGCCAGATGAGCCTCGCCTCGCCGGCGGTGTCCTGGAGAGCTACCGGCGTCTTTCACGGGCGCTGCTCGAGGCGCTGCAATACCTGGGCATCCCCGCACTAGCACTACAGAAGTCCGGCGTGCCGGATGGAGACGGAGCGCGGAACCCAGTTTGCTTTGAGAACCCGTCTAATTACGAGATCACCGTGCAGGGAAAGAAGCTGATCGGCAGCGCGCAAGCGCGCCGCCGCGAAGGCGTGCTGCAGCACGGATCCCTGCCATTAAGCGGAGACTTGGCCCGCATCACGCAAGCTTTGCGCTACGCGGATGAGCAAGCCCGCCAGCAAGCCGCGGAACGCTTGTTGGCTCGGGCGACCACGGTCGAGCTCATTTCAGGCATGCCGCTTAAATGGGAAGATGCCGCTGAGGCTTTTGCACAGGCGTTCAGCCAGTGTCTCAACCTGCAATTCGACCCTGGTTCGCTGACGGATCGGGAGACTGAACGGGCAACCGAGCTGGTCGACCTTAAATATGCCCACCCCAGCTGGACAGAAAGAGTTTAGCCGGTAATAGAAGGGTGCGTCACGGCTCCGGAGTAGGTGTTACAAAGATCACTTCCGAATAATTGCCAATCTCAATTAAGAGGCGATAGAGATAGTTCTCGGCGTTCTGCCGGGCAAGGTTCAGGATGCCATCCTCCACCGCAGCCTGTTCGATCTCGTCTTCGGCGATGCGTCGTGCTGTGGTCTCCAGATTGATATCGCCCCGGCGTAAAATGCCGGTTTCGCGGTCGTAAACGAAGGACTTCTCGTTGTCCAGCGTGGCGACAAAGACTTCCGGCCCCGGCAAGGCGACGTAAAGCACGTTACCGCGCAACTCCATATCTTCCGGACCCAGCTGCTCCATATCCACACCGGCAATCACGATCCCATGCGCTACCAACAATAATCGGTCGCCAAAGAGAAATCCAAAGGTGCCTTGCCCGGTCTCAGCGGTGATCACTTTTTCGACGGTGTACTGGATGGTTTCCAAACGCGCCAGCGATCGTACCTGATGAACGATAGTGACCGGATCGACCACTACCGTCGGAGTCGGGTTTAACACTTGAGCGACTTTCGTGCCCAAGTCGGCTGAAAGGTCGGTGACCGGCTGCATGGCCTGCTGCGCCGTCTGGGCGCTTTGACGGACGGCGGAAACGATCGCAAAGGCCGCCCAACCCAGGATGACCAGCACAACAACGACGATGATCCAAGGGAGCAAACTTCTTATTTTTAATCTATCTGGGAGATCTTGCATGGGTTGGATTATACTAGGCTAACCGCAGAACAGGTTACGCAGAATGCAGATAACTCTGATACGATGACCGTCGGCCTACTTATCCTGCACATTCATATACCCGGTTGCGCATCGCTCAAGGAAAAACGCCGCCGCATCAAACCGCTGCTGAGCCGACTCCACCGGGAATTCAACATCTCCGTAGCCGAGATCGACCACTTGGACATCTGGCAAGACGCGACAATTGCCTGCGCTATCGTCAGCAACGACCATAACCACTCCCAACGATCTCTACAAAAGATCACGCACTGGATTGAGACTTTTTGGCCCGATGTCAGCTTGCGCGACGAACAATTCGAGTATCTATAATTGCGCATATCGCCATTGGCCAACAAGTCCAAGAACGGCAATCGGTTAAAATATGCTGTACGAGCGAGAATAACACCACCAGAGAGGAGATCTACGCATGGATTTGGGATTAAAAGGTAAGCGCGCCTTGTTATTCGGCGCCAGCCGGGGATTAGGTTACGCAGCTGCGCGAGTCTTGGCTCGCGAAGGAGCAAGTGTGGCGATCAACAGCCGGGATGCCAAGTCGATCGGCGCGGCGGCATTGAGCCTGGGCGAGGAAACAGGGGCAAAGGTCGTCCCTTTACCCGGCGATGTCTCGGATCCTGAAGCGCCCGCCCGGTTGGTTGCCCAGGCAGTAGACCTGTTGGGCGGTCTGGATTTGTTAATGACCAATTCAGGCGGTCCACCGAGCGGCAAGTTCGAAGATTTTACAGATCAGGACTGGGAAAAAGCAGTTAATCTAACTTTTCTCAGTCATGTGCGAGCCATCCGCGCGGCGTTGCCCCATTTGCGTGAATCTTCGACCCCAAGCGTGTTGACGGTTACATCGTATTCAGTCAAGCAGCCAATCCCGAATCTCGTGCTCTCCAACAGCGTCCGGTCGGCTACGATCGGGCTGACCAAGACCTTAGCCCTGGAGCTGGGTTCGGACGGAATCCGCTTCAATTCGATCTTACCCGCATGGACGGAAACCGAACGAGTTAACGAGATCATGGAATTCCGGGCGAAGAACAACGGCACGACCGTCGAACATGAGATCGCCAAACAATCCCAGGAGAGCCCTTTGAAGCGAATGGGTGAGCCGAAAGAGTTCGCCAACGCAGCAGTTTTCTTACTTTCCCCGGCAGCGGCTTACATCACCGGAGTAATGCTCACCGTTGATGGAGGTATGTACAAAGGCACCTATTAATCATCGCAATGCAACGGAGAATACGACATGGCTGAAAACACCAACGAAACCAAACCGCTTGTCAACCAACGCAACCCGTGGGCGATTGGCACCCTTTTACTATCCTTCGTAGGCTTTATCGCCATCCTGGCAATCTTACTCTCCGGCACGCGCCGGATCGAACCCGTCTTCCTGTGGGCTGTTATCGCCGGTGTAATGGCTCTGTTCGTCATTGCGTTAGGCTGGGGCGCGAATGGGAAGTGGTTCGGCATCCTGATCGACACGCGCAATCGGGTCAGTTTATCACGCCTGCAGATCACGCTGTGGACGCTCCTGGCCCTATCGGCGTACCTGGCCCTGGCCATTCCGCGCAGTCTGCCGCAAGCCCTGGTCACTCCTTCCGCGGAAGCAGTCGAGATGTGCCAGCAGAACTACATCCGCAATATTGCCGGCGTGGAGGATCTGCAGGCCTTCGAGGCAGCTTCTCCGGAACAGGCAGCCTTGTTAGCCCAGGAGGCTGAGATAGAATGCACACCACAGGCGCTCAAGATCAGCTTTCCCCCCGAACTGCTCGTCGCGCTGGGTATCAGCACAGCCTCCTTCGCCGGATCAACACTCGTTCAAAGCGTTAAGCGCAACCGGCGCGCGATCGGGCTGATCACCGAATTACAGCGCAAGATGGAAGACTCTGAAAAGGAGTTCCAGAAAAAGGAGGAGACTTTCAATCAGCTGCGCGATCAGCTGGGCAACGCCACGAGTGTCAAAGCCCAGGCTGAACGACGGAAAGATGACCCAGAACTGAGCGAGGAGGAGAGGAGCCAGGCCGAGATAGAGGCGGCCAACGCCCAACAGCAGATTGAAAATGTTACTTCCAGGTTTCTCCAAGCGCAATCGGAATATCAAAAGGCGAAACAAACATACGAAGAAGCAAAAAATGCTTGGGAAACCGAGGATACGAAAAAGGAAGGCTTGCTCAAGGTTAACGACACGCCACAGGCTGCCAGACTTGGCGATCTCTTCCAGGGGGATGAAATCGGCAACTACAACCTGATCGATGTATCCAAAGTACAGATGTTCTTTTTCACGGTTGCCATCATCGTGGCTTATGCGATCGCCGTCGGGACCATGCTTCAAGATCCACTCACCGTTTTTGGACCACTCGGCGTGGATTTACCGCCCTTCTCCTCCAGCCTTAACGCGATGCTGGGTATCTCTCACGCCGGCTATCTAACCGTCAAATCGGTCGATCACACCAAAACTTCTTAAATGTTACAATTGGTCTAAACCCTTACGGAGCGAGATTGAATGAGCGAAGCAAACTGGTCTAGCGGAAAAATCAAATCTTTCAACCCTGAGCGAAAAACCGGCACTATCGTCTCCTATGATGGGGGGGAAATTCTCTTCCATCTCACTGATATTGAAGAATACCGTGATATCGCCAAAGGTGGGGATGTTGAGGCGATTGATGAGGTCGCTCAAACGCTCGGGAGTGAACTGCAGGGGAAAATGGTTTTCTTCCAGGTCGAAAACACTAACCTTGGATCCCAGGCGCGCCACATCTCTTTCCTGGCGACAAAATCTCAACTGTAGGAGTTACGCAGTTCCTTGGAAAATCGGAGGTGGTTGGGCGGGCTTCACCCGCTCAACCACCTCCTTTCTTCCCTTAAGTACAGAAGTCCTAAACTGATTAGCGCGACCTTCAATCAAATAAACCGAGGGTTTCGGTCATTGGAGATGCAGTAAAACCTTACCCTGATCCCACAATTCCTCAAGCCGGTAGTATGCCCGTCGATCGGGGGAAAAAAGGTGGACAACCACATCTCCAAAATCGATCACGATCCAACCCCCGTTGGTATCCCCCTCTGTGCGGGCGAGCAACCCATATTCTTCTTTAACGGCCTGCACGGCAGCATCTGCGAGCGTCTTTAACATTCGTTCGCTGGTGCCGGAACAAATTACAAAGTAACTGGCAAACACCGTGAGGTCGTAAATATCCATCAGCACGATATTTTCCCCCTTCTTATCTTCCAGGGCGTCGACAACTTTACGTGCGACTTCTATTGATTCCAGAGATCACCTCGCTGACTAACAGAAAATGAGCTGTACATTTACGGGACTCCAGCGTTTATGCGCCTAAAGAGGCGCTGTATAGCTGCGTGTAAACCGCGCCATCGGGCTGCAGGTCCGAGCGAAACAGGTGAACTTCGCTGACTCGCGTCACGCCCACAAACCCAAGCTTATAATCCTCCAGCAGGTCGGCTATGGCGCGAACCTCTCTGGCTGAGGCGCTGCGGGATACTCGCCCAAGGGTCAGGTGGGGAGCAAATGGCCGGCGTTCCCGAGTATAACCAAGACGAGCCGCTTCCGATTCGATGCTATGTTGTATGGCGATCAGATCCGGCGGCGCTTCCACACCGACCCAGATCACCCGAGGCTGTTGCGGCTTCGGGTACGCTCCGATCCCACCGACGCTGATTGAAAACTTGCTGTGGCTGGCGGTAATGGACCTCAAGATCTCCTTGAGCATATCGAGATTAGCGATCGACACATCACCGAGAAATTTCAACGTCAGATGTATATTCCTTACCGGGACCCAACGGATAGGCACATCGCCTATTTTCCGCTTTAATTCTGAGATGATCTCATCCAATTGGGTTTGAATATCTTCCGACAGTTCAATGGCGATAAAAGCCCGAATAACCGACATGCTTTACCTACTTGTATTACTTTGTGCGGCGAGAATTGCTTCATCCACGGCGGACTTCAAATCCAAATATGCGACGGGTTTGGTTAAGTATACGTAATTCTTCGCATCCGGACTCATCTTCACACTGGGAGGTTTACTCCTGGCGGTTACGATGATAACCGGTATCCTCGCCAGTTGCGAGTCCTGGCTCAGCATGCTAATAACATCGACTCCGGAGACGTCCGGCATCATCAGATCCAAAACGACTGCATCCGGGCGTACCTGCCGGATGATTTCAATCGCCTCAGCGCCGCCATAGGATTTGTGAACCTTGTAACCGTTCAAACGCAGCATCTCGGCAAACATCTCGGCGGTATCGGGTTCATCATCCACAACAACGATAGTTTTATCGACCAACGACATGGCAGGAGCCTCCCAGGCAGTCCATTAACAGACTTAGCTATGAACCACGTCTCCGGTATAAATTAGCACTGAACAATCCATCCGATAAATAAAGTATACAACGAATCAGCTGCTTCCTGGCGCTTGCGGACTGACAACTCTCCGATTTTCAAGATTCCAAGTCCATCAACCGCATGTAGTCCTGCTGCGTATCCACGTCCAGCAGCACTGAAGGGTCATGCCATTCCAACCAAGTAACCGGATACCGGCTGAAAATCGCCCGACCGCCCACGTCTCCACTCAATTTCATCAATTCTGCAAAAGTCTGCCGGTCAAATAACACTGGGTTTGCCCGTCGGCCGTCCGCCAGAGGGGCAACCACCGGCGAGAACGTGGTGGCGTGTAAAGCCAAAAGGCTGCGCACCAAGGTCCCCGGAATTTGCGGTTGGTCGCTGAGTAAAAATACGGCCCCGCCGGTCTCAGGCGGTAACGATTTTAACCCCTGCCGGACCGAACTGCTCTGACCGGCGTTCCAGTCCTCATTGTAAACGAGCTCGACCGGCAGGTCAGCCACTGCCTGGGAGACTTGATCTGCGTTTGCGCCGGTAACCACGACAACCGGTTTCAAACCCGTATCGATGGCAGTCAGCGCAACAGACCGTACAAATGGTCGTCCGTGCCAATCCAGGAGCTGCTTCGGCCGGCCCAGCCTCGTGGACCCACCCGCAGCCAGGATAACACCGGCGACTCTTTCCCGTACGGCGTGGACCATGGCACTGGAAGCCTCATCCAAGAGTGCCTGCTGGTCAAACACCTGACCGTCCAAAAGCGCGGGCAAGGAGCCTAACTGCGCGACCACCACTGCATGATACTCGGACAGAAGAACCTGAGCGATCCGCTGCGCGCCGGCTTGACGTTCTGGCGTATCCGCCTGGTTAAGCAAGGCGATTCGCCGCGCCTGGGGAGGC
This sequence comes from uncultured Anaerolineaceae bacterium, assembly GCA_964400875.1. Taxonomy (GTDB): domain Bacteria; phylum Chloroflexota; class Anaerolineae; order Anaerolineales; family UBA4823; genus CAYNWK01. The sequence goes on from CAYNWK010000011.1 coordinate 16,439, forward strand.
ATGTTCTTTAGACCGCCTTGCGAGTGCAGCAAAACGCGGGAGATCGCGCCTAAGTTAATCGCTTCGCCAAGCTCCAATCCGGACAGTTCGGAGAAGAGCTCCGGCCGATGAACCCAGTCGGTGGTGAGCGGTTTTCCCAAGACGGAGAGACCCACCATCACCACCACCGTGTCGGTAAAAGAAGCCAGGGCTGGTTCGTGAGCTGCAGGAGCTTTGAGCGGTTTCTGGCGGGAACCATCCGCTTCGATCAGCAGCGGAATCTTCGTGTTAGCAGCGTATGAGCGCAAGCGCTCCAGCAGACCGCTTTCCAACCCTGCAACACGTCCTGCCTCCACAATCGAGCCCGTGAAAGCGATCACCTCTTTAGAAGAGAGAAGTTCGAGCGCGTCCAGGTCTGCTGCGTGCTCCAGGTAGACATGTCGGTCGGCAAGCGCCAGCTGAGCTACGGACAGGTGCGTTGTGGTCGTGACAAATACCGGCGGGGTTAGCTGTCGAGCCAGGGTAAAGAGCGCGGTCGTCTTACCCCCAGCCCCGACAAGCGCCAGGCAGGGGCTCCCGGAAAGACGCAAGGCTGTCGCCAGCTGCATATCAGGACCACAGCCTCCGACGCACCTCGGGTCGGGAAAGGATCGCTTCGAGCACCCCACCGCCGATCGCCAGAGATTTCTCCGAGACGAGCGTACAGTAGCGGGGGTCCTCGCGCGGGTCGATATCACCGACTTTCAATCCCCGAGTCACAGGCAAATCGGCGTGGATCAGGCCTCGCACTACACCTCGAAAGGGAGCCGCGATCAGCTGCCCGCCGACTTCGGCGATCACTTCGCCCGTATTGACCAGATCCCCAATGGCAACTTTTGGCTGAAAACTGCCATCCGTCGGCGCGCGCAGCACCCGGTCAGCGCCGCGGCCAGACCTCCCCTGCGGGATGCCCGTATCTGCTTGGGTTGGACCGTGCCAGATCGTCCTTCCCAGGAAATGACCGCGATTCGTCTCAATGGCTACATGGCAGTTCTCACCGGCGACGAATCCTGGCCCCAATCCAATCACCAACGGTTCCGAACCAATAGCCATTTGCGGCGGTTGTTTTGTCATGCGGGCATCGATCAAGACCAGCGGTTCGAGACCCGCCTGCACAGAAGCGTCCGGATCGACCATTACCGGAATCCACCCGGAAGCAATTATTTGCTCGGCCTGCTCCAGATCCTTAGCCAGACAGGCATGGATTCCCTCAACAGAGATCTCACCCTGGTAAACGGCTTCGGCAAAGGACACCAGGCGTCGCACCGCCAACGGCTGGGGCAACTCGGTGATCAGCAGCCTGATCCCGGCGCGGAATAACCGCAAGGCAACGCCGCTGGCTAGATCCCCGCCTCCACGGATTAGCACTGGAACCCACACGCTTTTAACCTGTATTCCTGAGACCGGCTGCGATGCCGTTAACGGTCAGGACGATCACTTCACGCAGCGCTTCAGCCTGGGCTGATTCCTGGTCATCCAGAGCGCGCAGGCGCCGCAGCATCTCCACCTGGATGTAATTTAAAGGGTCAACGTACGGGTTGCGCAGCTGGATCGAACGCTGGATGACCGGATCGCGATCCATTAAATTCTCGTGTTGGGTGATCGCCAAAACCAGCTCGCGCGTGCGCTGGTATTCCTCCAAAATGAGGTCGAAGATGCGCTCACGGAGCTCGTCATCGGGGACCAACCCGACGTACAATCCGGCGATGTCCATATCCGCTTTGAGCAGCGACATTTCCGAGTTGTCCAGGATCGCCTGGAAAAAAGGCCAGCTGGCGTACATTTCCCGCATGCGCGCCAAAGCCTCGTCCGAACTCTCTTGGTAAGCTCGCAGACCAGCGCCCAGTCCGAACCAGCCCGGCAAATTGAAACGACTTTGCATCCAGGAGAAAACCCACGGTATAGCGCGAATTTTAAATACCTGCTCGCCTTCCCCGGCTCTGGACGCCGGTCTAGAACCTATGCGCAGCCGGGTTATAAGATCGAGCGGCGTGGCGCTCTGCCAGAAATCTAGAAATCCCGGTGTCTTGTAAACCAACCCGCGATAAGCCTGAAAGGCTGCCGCGCTCATTTGGTCAATTGCCTCCCGCCAAGCCTCGGGTACTTCGATCTGGTTGCCCTCCGAGGTGGAGGCCAGCAGCACGGCGTTCACAACCTGTTCAAGGTGGCGGTGGGCGAGGTGGCTGTTGGCGTAGCGTGAAGCGATCACTTCACCCTGTTCGGTCAAGCGCAGCTTGCCGTTGATCGTCCCGGGCGGTTGGGCGCGTATCGCCCGGTTCGCAGGCCCTCCACCGCGCGCCACCGTGCCGCCGCGCCCGTGAAAAATGGTCAGATCGATCCCGTGCCGCCGGCAAACTTCGGCGATGCGTTCCTGGGCCTGATAGAGGGCCCAATTGGCAGCGAGGTAACCGCCATCCTTGTTGCTGTCTGAATATCCGATCATGACCATCTGGTGATCTCGGCAGGCGACGAGATGATCGCGGTATGCTTTCAAATTGAATAGTTCTTCCAGGACCCCTGCAGCGGCATCTAGATCGTCCATCGATTCGAATAAGGGCACGATACCCAGGTTATCATTACAACCATTCCAGCGCTCCAGGAGCAGGACGGTCAGCACGTCGGCAACGGAGGAGGTCATGGAGATGATAAAAGGACCAAAGAGGTTACTCCCGTACACTTGTTGGGCGCGTGCGATCAGCTGGAAGAGCGCCCAGGTCTCGGCAGTCGTCTGGGTGACGCCAGGATGCCTTGCGAGGATCGGCAGCGGTTCATCCAGGAGTCCGACCAGCAATTCCCGCCGAGCGTCAGGTTTAAGCCCTTCGAAATTAGGGTGCCGATTCAATCCCCGCAGAATCTCTCCCATGGCAGCGTTCAACCGGGTTGAATCTTCTCGCAAGTCCAGACGGGCAGCCTGCAACCCGAAGATATCCAGCTGCCGTTTAGCGGTTTTTGGCAGGCTTTCAACTACCGGCTCGGGCACTGCATCCAAGATCGCCTTAAGCGGCTCTTCGAAATCTTCAACGCGTGCCCGCGCTTCACATGACTCATCGGAAAGCAAACAAGCCACCATCTCATCTCGAGAAGCTTCCGCCAGGTCAGCCGCGAGCAACGAAAGGATCAGGCGGAAGGGCTCGGAGGCGTAGCGGGATTCAAGGTAAGCCACGTGTGGCGGTAAGGAACCGCGGCTGCGATACCATTCCTTTAAGACCTCCGGAAGCTGGATGCGCTTGGCGCTCAGGCTCAATCGCCGCGCCATATCTTGGAAGGTCTCGCGGTGTTTTTCGACTGCCAACCCGCGATGCAGACGCAGCGTTTCCGCGGTTACCTCCACCGTGACGTTTGGATTTCCATCCCGGTCTCCACCAATCCAGGAGGCCAGCGTCAACCAGGGTCCCGGTATCTGAAGACCCGGGTAGTGTTCTTCGACCGCCCTCTCCAGGTCGGCATAAATGCGCGGCAGCACCTCCCAAAACACCTGGTCGATAAAGTACAGGCCGGTGCGCACCTCATCTGTCACCGCCGGACGGGAGGTGCGCCTGCGGTCGGTCAGCCAAAAAGAGGTGATCTCGGCATAGAGATCGTTATGTAAATCCTGGAGCTCTTGAGGGATTAAATGCGGGTCGTTGAGCTCGAAAATTGCGTCGGTGATCCGCTGTGTCTTGGAAAGGATGGTCCGGCGCTTCGCTTCTGTCGGATGAGCGGTAAGCACCAGCTCAATGTCCAGGTTCTTTAGAAGCTCCCCCATCTTCTCACGGTGTAGACCCGCATCCTTGAGAAATGCAACCGCTTCACTGATGGAATCGGATATCGGTTCGGGCGCTTTTTCGCGTTTCGTGCGCCGGACTTCCGTTACACGGTAAATCTCCTCGGCCAGGTTAACCAGATCGAAGTACAGGCTGAAAGCAGCGGCAACCGCCCTGGCCGAGTCAGGAGACAAGGCGGAAACCTGGGCCGCCAGATCTCGGGCGCTGCCCGCATCCCCGGCGCGCCTGGCTTTTGCCAGCGCCCGAATGCGCTCCTCCAGGTCGAATATTGCGGCTGATTCTTGTTCGGAGATCACCTTCCCCAGGAGGTCGCCCAGCAGGTGAATGGTTTCCGACAGATCCACGCTACAACCTGCCCAGCCCCCGGAGCACGCGTTCTGGAGTCAGCGGAAATTCTGTGAACCACACCCCGGTCGCATCCTTTATCGCCGCTGCGATAGCCGGAGCCAGCGGCAGGAAAGGCATTTCTGCCATCCCCCGCGCGCCCCACGGCCCCAAAGGATCAGCGTACTCCAAGATCACGGACTGGACCCGTTCCGGGATGTCCAGGATGGTGGGGATTAAATATGTCGAGAGGTGCTCTGTTTGTACGTAGCCGCCTTGCTGGACGAAATTCTCCAGAATCGTATAGCCGGTCGCCTGAACGACGGCGCCTTCGATCTGACCCCGAATCTGCTGAGGGTTGAGGGCTTTACCTACGTCGTTGGTGGAGATCACGTCGAGCAGGTGGACGTGACCTGTCTCTGTATCGACTTCCACCAGCGCCGCCTGGGCGACGTAACCGTAAGCAAAGTTAGGCTCGGATTCGCCGGTCAGTGGGTCCAGTGGTGTAGTCTCGGGAGGCACAAATTTGTATTTGGCGATAGCCGGGCGCTCTTCATCGCGCCACTTAACCAGCGCAGCCTCGCAAGCGCCTTTGATGGCGTTCCCAGACATAAAGGTCATGCGAGACGCCGAAGCGCTGCCGGAATTATCCGTGACCGCCGTGTCCGAAACGATCATCTGTACTTTTTCAATCGGGAGATCCAATGCTTCAGCCGCCATCTGTGTCATCACAGTGTGGGCGCCCTGACCAACGTCCGCACCGGCCTGGTGGACGACCGCCCTTTCGATATCCGCCCCGCCGTGCAGTTCCACGGTCGCCCAGGCATATTCGGGCGCTCCAAAGGAGAAACCGACGTTTTTAAAGGCGCAGGCGAATCCCAAGCCCCGTTTGACGTGCCTACCTCGCGGCGGCTTGAGATTGGGCCAGATAACCTCGAAATTTGCAGGCCGCTGCCAGCCCTGATCTGTCTTGCGCCATCCCCCAGCGACTGCGCAGGCTTCGGCAACCTCCAGGATCGTCACCCCCTGGGGCAAAGGCGTCCCCACAGAGAGCAGCGATCCTTCACGGAGCAAATTACGCCGGCGGATCTCGACAACGTCCATTTGCAACGCTTCGGCGACCCGGCTCATTTGCAGCTCGGCCGCGAAAGCGCCTTGCGGGCCGCCAAAGCCGCGAAAAGCGCCGCCGGGGATGTTATTGGTATAAACCGCATAGGAATCGACTTTGACGTTAGGGATCTCGTAAGGTCCGGTGCACATCAAGGTGGCGTTGCCCAACACCTTGGTGGAGGTATAAGCATACGCGCCGCCATCGGCGATCACCTCTGCTTCAGCGGCGAGGATTTTCCCCTCACGGTTCGCTCCCCAGCGGGTTTTGATCACGTAAGGGTGCCGCTTATGATGGCCGATGATCGACTCCTCGCGACTCCAGATGATCTTGACAGGGCGATCTATGCCTCGCTGATGGAGGCGCCAGGCAGCCAGCGCCAGAACGATCTGGACCGACATATCCTCACGCCCGCCGAACGCGCCGCCGATCGCAGGGTAAATAACTCGGATCCGCTCTTCCGGCAGTTCCAAAGCATGGGCGATCTGCTCCTGGTCTTCGTGAGTCCACTGGCCGGCGACTTCAACCGTGATTCGCCCGTCCTCGTCGATATAACTCACGCCGGCTTCGGGCTGCAGGTAAGCATGCTCCTGGGCAGGGGTGCGATATTCCCCTTCAACGATCACGTCCGCCTGAGCAAACGCCTCATCGACGTCACCCTTACGGATGCGGTATTTGCAGAAGATGTTGCTACCCGTTTCCGGATGCAACAGCTCTGCATCCACAGCCATCGCCGCTTGTGGATCAGTCACCACGGGCAAATCATCGTAATCCACCTCGATCAGGTCCAATGCCTTAGCGGCGATCGGCTCGCTTTCGGCGACAACTACGGCTAACTGGTCACCGACAAAGCGAACCCGATCGGCAAACAGCTTGCTCGATCCGGGCCCGCAAAGGACCGGCTGGTCAGGCATAATCAGACCATATTCGTTAACCGGGACATCTTTAGCAGTATAGACTGCGAGGACTCCCTCCAGCGCTTCGGCCTTACGGGCGTCCAGGCGGCGGATCACGGCGTACGGGCGGTGAGCAAACAGAATTTTCATATAGGCCTGATTGGGCCGGTCGATATCTCCGGGGTATTGGGTCTCTCCGGTCACCTTCCCAACGGCATCGATGCGTTGAACGGGTTGTCCAATTGAGGACATGCAACTCTCCCTACACTTGAAGAATAAGGTGATTTAATAGGATAAAGCCAGGGCATCAATTCGCTCTGTTCTCTCGTTGTGGGCTTAAATTATACACCGCGCCGGGAAATATCCTGACCAGGGAGTGCATATTCAGGGCTCATTTAACAAATCCCGCACTACGTGTTAAAATTCTAGGACTTACGCACTTGAGGGAAGAAAGGGGGTGATTAGGCGGGCTTCGCCCGCCTAATCACCCCCACCAACTCAGAGAACTGTGCAAGACCTGAAACCCAGAAGAGGAGCACAATCTCAATGAAGTACCGCCAGCTTGGACGGACCGGTTGGAATGTTTCCGAAATCAGCTTTGGATGCTGGGCTATCGGTGGAGAATGGGGAGAGGTCGAAGATCAAGAATCCTTGCGAGCCCTTTACCAGGCGGTAGATTTGGGGGTGAACTTCTTCGACACAGCCGACGTTTACGGCGACGGTCGCAGCGAACGATTACTGTCCCGCCTCAAGCAAGAGAGAAACGAAGAGATCCACATCGCAACCAAGGTTGGCCGACGGCTAGACCCGCACACTGCCGCGGGTTACAACCGGGAAAATTTAACCGCTTTCGTCGAACGCAGCTTGCAGAATCTCAATACCGAGGCGTTGGATTTGCTGCAACTGCACTGCCCTCCCACCGAAGTCTATTATATGCCCGAGGTATTCGGCGTGCTGGACGATCTCGTGCAGCAAGGCAAGCTGAAGTACTACGGCGTCAGCGTGGAGAAGGTCGAGGAGGCGATCAAAGCGCTCGAGTATCCTAACGTTCAGAGCGTGCAAATCATTTTCAACATCTTCCGGCAGCGCCCGGCGGAGCTTTTCTTCGATCTGGCTGAACGCAGGCGAGTCGGCATCCTAGCCCGTGTCCCGCTGGCGAGCGGACTGCTGACCGGCAAGATGGACGCCGAGACCACCTTCCCTGAGGACGATCACCGCAACTTCAACCGCCACGGCGAATCATTCGATCGCGGCGAGACTTTTGCCGGAGTAGATTTCGAAACCGGTCTGCGCGCTGTTGATGAGCTGCTACCCTTAGCGCCGGAAGGCGCCTCCATGGCCCAGTTGGCGCTACGCTGGATCTTGAACTTCACCGCGGTAACCTGCGCGATTCCCGGGGCTAAACGGCCGGCGCACGTGATCGACAACGTCAAAGCATCCGACCTGGACCCACTGTCAGAGGCCAAGATGGCACAAATTCGGGGTATCTACGATCGCCTGATCCGCGATCAAGTCCACCACTACTGGTAAACTCTACCTGGCAGACATTAATGGGCGAATGAACTGGCGAAAAGCTCAGACATACTCGTTGGTTACGCTGCTTGCGAAGGAGGCCTCATCACGACAATCGGATTCCACACAACCAAAGAACAAGGATTAGAGAGATAGCGCAGCAGAGGAGTGAGGCATGGCTAAGGAAAAGATCAAGAAATTCGGCCCCAAGATGTACAGCAAAAATGGCAAACTAAAAAAGAAGATCTACAATGACGAGCTCGCCAGGCTGCAGGAAGAGCTGGTCAAATTGCAGTATTGGATCAAAGAAAAAGGTCTGAAAGTTGTGGTGATCTTCGAAGGGCGCGACGCCGCCGGCAAAGGAGGGGTTATCAAGCGCATCACCCAACGCCTGAACCCCCGCATCGCTCGCGTGGTTGCGCTGGGTACCCCCACAGAGAAGGAAAAAACCCAGTGGTATTTCCAGCGCTATGCGCCTTACCTTCCGGCTGCTGGGGAGATGGTGCTCTTCGATCGCAGCTGGTACAACCGCGCCGGTGTCGAACGCGTTATGGGATTCTGCTCCGACGAAGAATACCAGGAATTTCTACGCGCCTGCCCCGAATTCGAGCGCATGCTGGTGCGCTCGAACGTTCAGTTGATCAAGTACTGGTTTTCGGTCAGCGATGAGGAACAGGAGCGGCGATTCCAGCGGCGCAACCACGACCCCGCCAGACGCTGGAAGCTCAGCCCAATGGACCTGGAATCCCGCACCAAATGGGTTGAGTATTCTCGTGCCAAGGATGCAATGATGATGTACACCGATATCCCCGAAGCGTCCTGGTATGTGGTCAACGCCGATATCAAGCGGCACGCGCGCTTGAACTGTATTTCTCACTTGCTGAGCCAGGTTTCTTATAAAGACCTCACCCCCGATCCGGTCGAGCTGCCTCCGCGGCAGGAAGATTCCGGCTACCAGCGACCGCCGATCAGCAGCCAGACCTTCGTCCCCGAGGTTTATTAAACCCGAATCAAGAAAAGTGGTCCTTGAGAGCGAATTTGGCCGCTTGATGGCCGCTCATGCCGTGCACGCCCCCGCCCGGGGGTGTAGCGGATGAACCGATATACATGCCTTTCAACGGCATGCGGTAGGGCACAAGTTTGCGCACCGGTCTTGTGAAGAACTGCCAGATATCCTGGACTCCGCTGTTGATATCGCCGCCGACGAAGTTTGGGTCATACTCTTCCAAGGCGGCAGCCGTACGGGTGTGCCGGGCTAGAATGCAATCGCGAAAACCGGGCGCGAAGCGCTCGATTTGCGCTTCAATCCGCTCGGTCATATCGAAGGTGGAATTGTTCGGCACGTGACAGTAGCCCCAGGCGGTGTGTTTCCCTTTGGGAGCCCGAGAAGGGTCAAAAGGAGTTTGTTGGACAAGCAGGACGAGAGGCTTCTCGGGATGAACGTCTTGCCAGACCTCCCGCTCACCTGCAGCGATCTCCTCGAAAGTCCCACCTAAGTGGAGAGTGCCGGCGCGGTATGCTGATTTCGCTTTCCAGGGGATCGGCTCTGCGAGCGCCCAGTCCACCTTAAACACCCCCGGACCATAACGATAATTCTCCAGCTGGCGGCGGTAACCGGATGGCAATTGAGTCCCCATAATCTCTAGCAGTTGTTTCGGGGTCAGATCGAAAATAACTACGCGGGCCGCAGGCAATTCCTGAAGAGATTTGACCCGCCGACCTGTTTGGACTTCGCCTCCCAACGACTCCAGGTAGCTGGTTAATGCGCAGGAAAATTTCTGTGAGCCGCCCCGCGCCATCGGCCAGCCGACGGCGTGTCCCAACATACCGAGCATTAATCCGAACGCAGCGGTACTGATACCGTCCAACTGCATGATCGAATGCCCGGCCAAACCGGCGAACAATCCCCGGGCTGCTTTGCCGGAAAAGTGGCCGTTGATTATCCCTCTTGCCGAGCGGATCGCTTTTAGCCCGAATTGAAGGTCGAGCAGCGGACGCTTTGGCGGCAGCGGGAACGGGCCCAGGAACTCTTCCATCAAATCCTGCCAGCGTTTGACAAACGGACCCATCAGACCTCGGTAAGCTGCCGCGTCCCGACCTAGAGTCTCTCCAGTCGCCTCCAACGAGCGCTCCAGTACCGCCGCGCTGCCGTCATCAAAGGGATGCGCCAGCGGCGCTCCTGGACTAACCCATTCCAGACCAAACTCGTCTAACGGGAGCTGGCTGAAGAACGGCGAACCCAATCCAAGTGTCAAAATCGTCGCACAAACATCGTGCTTGAAGCCGGGCAGAGTGAGCTCTGCCGTGCGCGTACCACCCCCAATGGTCTCAGCCGCCTCCAAGACTAGAACAGAATGGCCAGCCTGAGCGATAGTGATCGCCGCGGCAAGCCCATTCGGCCCCGATCCAACGACCACGGCGTCATAATCAGACTGGCTATGATTGGTCATAAATACGATTTGCGATATTTTGGGGAATTCTGGCCACCCAACAATAACCGATCGATCAACTCTCCCGTTTGAAAAGATCCCGCAGCCAGCGGAGAGGCGCCAAGAAGATATAGATCCCAGTGCGGATTGCTGCGTTGTGCCAGATGTTCTTGGCTTCCCTCCATTGTAACCGAGGATCGACGAGCGTATTTTTTTGTTGAACCTGACCGGATACCCCGAACTCCCGAGCCAGATTTTGCAGCGTACCAGCCCAGAACTTATCCTCGTTCTTATGGACGACCCCAAAACGGCAGCCGAGCTCGAATAAGGGATCGCTGGCCCGCACTAAAACCTGGATTTGGACGACGGTAATGCCTTCGTCTTCGTAAGCGCTGAACGTGATCATCCCGGCGAAGATATGCCCTTGCGGGGTCATAAAACTGAAGGATTCATCGTCTGCGTAAATGACCATGATCCCGGTTGAAAGCTGCATTCCTGCCGGCGCAGCCAGGTTAAGCACGGCGACGTCCCCCGCCTCGATGCCGGTCAGCGACCCATAGAAGCGGTTGCCCTCAGGCCAATACTGCGGGAACTTCCGTTTCCAGGTGCTGATCACTTCCTGGGGGGAGGCTTCCGATCCGCTCAGGCGGACGGTATAGGTCTTTTGCCAGAGCTGGCCGAAGCCGCGCATCGGTCCGGTCAGCTGGCGCCCAGACACATTCAGGTTGATCGCCCCGCTGGGGACCTCGCCGACCTGTAGACTAGAAACTGGCGTCGCCCAGCTTTCCTTGCGGGCCAGCGCTTTGGCGGTTTTCGCCAGTTCTTCCACCGGTTCTTCGACCGAAACATCTTCTGTGGAGGTGGTTTCTGGGGTTGTCACGATAGCCTCTCTTTTTACGTACCGCTAATCATTAGCTACACACTTTAAACGATGAAGGGCAGAGAATTTCAGGCCCTCCCGCACAATTAACCCGTTTTGTTCCCACGCGCCCACCGTACGGGCATTGCCAGCAGATAGAACACCGTGCGAATGCCGGCATTTTTCACCAAATTTTTCGCATGCGACCACTGTACACTCGCATCCAGACAGGTCTTCTGAGTAACCACCTGCCCTTCCACGTCAAAATGTGCAGCCAGTTGAGTCAACACGTGATTCCAAGTATTTTCCTGCTGCGCGGAGCTGCCCAAAAAGCGAAAATAAAACTCATATAACGGATCGGTCGCCCGGCAGATCGATTGGATCTGCGCCACCGTCGTGCCGTCTTCTGTGTAGGTGCTGAAAGTGTTCCATCCAGACTCAGGAAAGCCTTCCGGGGTCATCACCGTGAAGGACACTTCGTCGGCGTAAATCACCATGACTCCGCTGGCGACTGGCAGGATGCTGGGAGTGCCGGGTAACGCTGGAACTTTGCCGGCGATAAAGATCATCTCGCCCGGTTTGATACCGGTTAGCGAAGGGTAGAATTTATTCTCTGCAGGTTGGAACCTGGGGAAGTTCTGCTTCCAAGCCTGCATCACTTCTTCTGGGGAAGCCGAAGCCCCGGACAAACGGACACGATAGGTCTTTTGCCACAGTTGTCCAAAGCCTTGCATCGGGCTGACGACTTGACGGCCTTCCAGGTTGAGGTTCGTTGCGCCTTGCGGTACATCGCCAACCTGAATTTTATCGACCGGCCTGGCCCAGTGTTCCCCAGGGTCCTTCTTGGCATCGGTCCTGGAAGTTGAATTGTCCATTGGAGTTTACTCCTTCCGCGAGCCAGCTCACGCTGCAGTGACGGCTGCTTCCTCCGATGGATAAATGCTGATCGCTTCATTCAGTCGGGTCAGGTCGAAAATCTGCTTGTAATGATCGTTCAACCCATAAGCCATCAGCTTCTGTTTGTGCCGTTGCACGCGTATGAGCAAGGTGACCAGTAAACCGATCCCGGAGCTGTTCATATATTCGAGCTGGCTAAAATTTAATATGATCGCGTTCGTATTTCCGGTACTGGCCTGGGTATAAGCGTCCATCAACGCATTCTCTGCAAACCCCGTCACTTCCCCGTTGATGTCGATGACGGACGTACGCTCGCTTATTTTGCGGACATCCATGGTCACGTTCGGTGTCGTCATTTCGTTCTCTCCTTTGGTACGGCCTGGCTAAGTGGCGTTTCAAACTTTGGTTGGATTTAGCTTTGATGCCCGATTAAACTGCAGTCAACGCAGTCTGCTCATCCGGGTAAATCTGCATGAAGTCGGACAGCCGGGTGATGTTAAAGATTTCAACGTAGTGATTGCTCAACCCGTAGACAGCCAGCTGGCGATGCGATTTGCGCGCCTGGGCCAACAAACCGACGATCAGAGCGATGCCGGTGCTGTTGATGTAATCCACATCCGTGAAATTCAAGACGATCAACGCCGCGTCCTGAGCAGTGGCTTGAGCATAGGCTTCATTCATTTCTGCTTCCGCAAAACTGTTGATCTCACCATGCAAATCGATGATGGCTGTTCCCTTTTGATGACGCACTTCAGCCTCAAAGATATTAGTTGCCATCGTCGTCTCCTTCCAAAAACATAATTAATTCGACCAAGTGAAAATCTCCGTCGCTGGTGACGTTCATTTCATCTACCATATTCTTTATCAGGAAGAGGCCCCACCCTCGCGGCGACTGGGTCCCTTCAAGTTTCGCTTGCAGATCTGGATGGGTCATCTCAGGGATTTGTTGATCGCCGCCGTGATCTGTTATGCGCACAGACACAGCACGCTCCGAGGCGAACACCTTGATATTTACTTTCAGTTCAGGATTGTAATGGTTGCCATGCTCCATAGCATTCATCGTAGCTTCGGCAACCGCCGTTTTCAACCGCTCGATGCGTTGATCCAGCAATCCTACCCCCTCAACTGCTTCCTCGATTTTCTGTACCGCCAGACGTTCATTGCCTGGTGCGCTTTGCAAAGAAAACTCTTTCAATTGATGCAAATCTCCTGTCGCTTCTGTTGCTTGCGAGTCTTGGACTCCCACATCTCGCTGCAGGATGACCAAGGTAATGTCATCTTCTTGCTCGTAATCCTCCCCTGTAAATGCGTTCAGCTCCGCCATTAGAAAATCTTTCAACGCTTCACCCCCCGGATGGTGGGCCATCAATTCCTTCACCCGTTCAAAACCGAACATCTCCTTGTTCCGGTTATGCGCTTCGATCAATCCATCGCTGGAGAGGAGCAAGCTTTCCCCTTCCTTCAGAGTGAATTGCTTTTCTTCGTAAGTCATCCCCTCCATCAAACCGAGCGGCATTCCCGTGGCGCGATGCTCTTCAACGCCTGTCTTGTTGCGTACATAGGGCAAATTGTGGCCGGCATTCGCAAATACTATCTCACCATTCCGGGTATCCAGGAGTGCATACAAGCAAGTAACGAACATATTGTTGGGGATATCGGGGCAAAGCAAATTATTGGTTCGCTCAAGGACCTTTCCCGGCGCCTCCAATCTCTCGGCGACCGCGCGCAAAATGCTGCGAGTCGTCGCCATCACCATGGCTGCAGGCACACCTTTGTCGGTCACATCGGCGATGATCAACCCCAGCCGGCCATCCGGAAATTGGATGAAATCATAGAAATCGCCGCCTACTGCCCGGGCTGGCTGCCAGTGGGCTGCGAGATGCCATCCAGGTAACGCGGGGATCTCTTTGGGCAGCAATGTTTGCTGGATGATGCGCGCCACGCGTAGTTCCTGCTCCATGCGTTCCCGCTCGCGGGCTTCTGCTTGTTGCTGGCGAACCAGTTGAGCTACCCGCAACGCCGGGGCGGCCTGGGTTGCCAGGTTGTTAAGCAGGCGGCGGTCGTCGGCGGAATACTCCTGCTCGCTTAGACGCGGGCCTAAATAGAGCACACCGATCAGCTCCCCCTGGCTGACGAGCGGCACAGCCACTCGAATCCCCGATTCCTTCAAGCGCGTCAGGGCTGGGGATTTCAAGTTGAGCCGTTCAATTTCGGTTACCCCAGGAGAGTTTAAAAAATAAGCCAGCAGTGGATCGTCTGGTGCAATCTCCACTTCCGGCGCCAGCTCTTTGTAGGGGCGATCGAGCGCCAGAGCCTCTAAAGACTCACGCTCTTCCTCCGGTTTACCGACCAGCGAGTCCCAATACTTTCGAATGAATGTACCCATCGCCAATGCTCTTCTCCCTTTCTATACGTACATTTTAGCGATCGAACGTCCTGGGATCGTTACGAAAAACGTTACGAAACGTAAATTCGTAAGAAATCGCCCGGAAATAACACAAATCGGATGAGATTCAGCGAGCGGTATGCAAACCGCTGCTCGCATCGCGACGCTCCCATTCCGCGGCGTGAGGCTTGGCCAGGGCGCGCCACTGCGGGGCCAAAGGCATGACGCCGAGCTCCCGGACGATCCGGCGAGCGGCAAGACCGATGACGGCCGTATAGGTGGGATAAGCCAGCTCGAGTTCAGCCAGCTGTTCAACCCACATGTCGGCTGCCATACCAGCGGCAACCAGCTGGATGACCTCCAAAGCCTGTTCGCCGACGACGTGGGCGCCAAGTATGCGATGGGTCTCCACAGAGACAATTAACTTACAAAAACCCTCAGTATAGCCGTCGATTACCCCGCGATCGATGTCGGCAAACGGAACCACGGCGGTGGTGTAGTCGTACCCATCTGCTGCGGCCTGCTGTTCCGTCAAACCCACGCTGCCGTATTCCGGATCCGTGAAACCGCCATGAGGCACAACCAGATGGCGTTGAGGCTGTCCAGGACCGAGCACAGCGTTTTCGGCCGCGACGCGTCCTTCATAGCTCCCCGACTGAACCAACATCATCCTTCCCGTAACGTCTCCAGCCGCGAAGATGTGCCCGTTGCTGGTTTGTAAAAACTCATCAACACGGATATATCCTCGATCGGTCTCAACCCCGGCAGCTGAGAGGTCGAGTCCCTCCAGGTTTCCCACCCAGCCTACCGCTAAGACCACCGCTTCCACCTCGAGAGTCCGGGGCTCACCAGCAGCCCGGAAATTTAAAGCCATCCGCCCGTTCGAGCCCTTTTTGATTTCATCAACACCATCTATGCCGGTGAGGGTCTCGATGCCGCGCAGCTGGAAGGCCATGCCCAACACCCGCGAAGTCAGCCCATCCTCCGCTGGCAGGATCGCATCAGCCAGATCCAGGAGGTAGACCTGAGCGCCAAAAGCGTTGAGGACGGAGGCCAGTTGGCAGCCAGTCGCGGCAGCGCCGATGATAGCCACGGATTTTGGCACGCTTTTCAACGACCAGATATCCGAATGGGTCAGGGCAAGCTCAACCCCGGGAAGCGGGATCCGCCGGGCATGGCCGCCGACACATAAAATGAATTTTTTCGCCTCCAGACTGGTGTCGTCACCGACCGCGATCGTGTGCTCATCGAGGAAATGAGCTTGTCCAGCCTCCGCGAAAACATCCACCCCCGATTCTTCCAAGTGCTTGATCAGCTGCTTCTTTTCTTGAATCTGGTACACGATGTACTGGGTCCGGGCGATCAACCGTTCGAAATCGACTGTTAAAGTCGCTCCACTCAGACCGTAATCTTCGAATTGATCGGCATCACGCATCAGCCTAGCGGCTTTTGCCAGTGAGCGGGTGGGTACACAGCCATCGTTGGTGCAGGTGCCGCCCATCCGGCCGCGCTCTACCAGGGCAACTGAGGCCCCTAACTCGCTGGCCCGCAAAGCAGCCGTTACTCCCGCAGGACCTCCGCCAATTACGATAATATCGTACAAAGCTGCCTCCCAAGTAGATGCTTAATCCTGCGCCTCTACGACCATACCAAGTTCCCCCTCCATCACAACCCGGTAGGTTTTAACGGGTTCCTTCGCCGGTCCGCAGAGCACTTCACCGTTTGTGACATCAAAGCACGAGCCGTGCCAGGGGCAGACCACCATAGCCTCGTCCAGTTCACCATCGCTTAACGGGCCGTCCGCATGCGTGCATTCGTCCGCGGTGGCGTAATACTTTCCAGCGACGTTATAAACCGCCACGTCTGCCCCGTTTAAATGGACTAGGCAGATCTTGCCTGGTTCAAGCTGCGCCAGGAGAAATGCGTTTTCGGGCAGATCGGCTTTTGCTGCAGCCTGCGTCTCTTTATCCGTATCGAGGTCGATCGCCCGCAGGCGGGATGCGCCGAACAATTGCTTGACTTGGATGTGAACTGCATCTTCGCGCACCTCAACCGGGTACATCTCGAGGTGGGCGCTTCGATCCATCAACAACTCACCGCTGGTCAAGTTGTATTGGTAGCCGTGCCAAGGACAGGTGATCACATCTTCTTCCAGTGCGCCGGTTGCGATGGGACCGCCGCGGTGCAAACAGCGATTTTCTATGGCGTACCAGCAGCCTTTATGGTGAAATACGCCAATCGACTTATCATCAAATTGCAAGATCTTGCGTTCTCCATCCGAGATTTCATCAACCTGTCCGACCAGAACTTCTTTTGTCTCAATTGAACGGCTGATGCCCAAGCTGCGCTCATAGGTCTCCACGGCCAGATCAAGCACTTCTGCGTGATCGATAGCATGTGTCTTATCATATTGCTCCGGCTCGCGTTCGTGCCCGTAAGCCCGAGAGAGCAACTCCAGAATGACCATCATCAACTTATTCCAACCCTGCAAGGCGCGCTTTTCCCAATCCGGATCGATATCGTGAAGCTCTTTTTCCAGGGCCATACTGATGGCGTGTTGGACGAAACCTACCTGACCGATCACATACCTTTCCGGGATATACAAAGTTGGATCGGCGCCTTGGGTTGTGTGCGCCCGTCCCACGTAATCGACGAAACTGGCGTAATTGTCGTCATAATATCCAGAGGCGGTCCGCCGCCAAAAGTTGGATAAATGATGCATGCGCAGCTGCAGGTATTCCTGGTTGATCGTGCCATCCTTCGCCAGAAAATATTTCCGGGTCGGGGGATACCGCAGCAAATGCGCGTAGAACTCGCCCACGATATTGGGGATATGCTTCTCGATGATATACCGGCTCTCCCGGATGGCTACGGCATCCTGCTCGGTAAACCCGACAAATTCGGCCATGTGGCGGAAATAACGCCCGGCGTCTTCCGCGCCGCCAATTTTCGGCTTATCCGTTTTAATCGATTCGGTCATCGGGCAATCTCCTCCACGATGTCATTTTCTTTCATCCCCCGTGGACCTGATCCATAGTGAAATATTCTTGGGCTGCAGGTTTTCCTCAATTACCTGGATCATGGCGCCGCTCAGGCGCTCGATCTCGACCTGGTCCCTGGCGATGGTCGAAAAACGATCGATAGCCCGTTCAGCGTCGTACTTGCGCCGATAAAAACGCCGGTCTATAAAATCTTGAATGCGCCGGCGCAAGGGATTAAACAGCGCGGCGATGGCAAGCGTAGAGAGGACGATCGCCAGCTGCGATTGCTGCTGGAAAAAACCCCGGAATACATTCTGCAATAAGACGATCCCCCCGAAATAAACCAAACCAAGCGCCCCGGTTAAAGTAAGGTAAACCAAAGCCCGATTGATCAGCTGATCGATCTCCCATAACCGATAGCGGAAAATGGCGATGCCGATCGCTGCAGGGATGGATAGAAAGGCTAACTGGAGCACCATCTCAATCAATTCCGACCGGGCTGCCCCGCCGGGAGAGGCCACCTGGGCTGGAAACAAAAAAGATATGCTGACTTGTTTGAGGACGGTCACTACCATAACGATCGCAACCCCGAAAACCATCCACTTGGTTTGCTGCTTTTGTATGGGGGTCGAATGAGAGCGGTAGCGAGACCATTGGGCGTAAAAACTGGAACCGAAAACGAGGATTACAGACAAGGTGATAAAGATGCTCAACCAACCACGCGGGGCGCCAAAGGCTTGCGGGAAGATCGCCCAGGCGATGCTGAATAGGAAACCGTACAGAGCAGGATAGCGAATCCAATCGGGATAAAATTCACCATCCGGGTAAAGCGCAAAGAAGTAGACGATGAGAGGCCAGGCTAACAAGTTGTTGATCAGGAAAGGGATCGCATAAAACCAGAGTTCGGCCCGCCAAACTTGAAGAAATTCATCGGCCAGCGGGTAAAAACCACTGGAGCCGAAACCTAACAGAAAAACCGCGGCGAACAAAGCCATCCGATCGTCCGGCATGCGGATGAACAGCAAGACCGCCACAGTGATGAAGCATCCGGACAGGACGGCAATCGTCAAAAAATTAACCCAGAAGTAGAAGTCTGGTGAAATTCCGGCGGCGTTAATAGCTTGAGACATGCGATCCGAGGGATGGTAAGTCAGGTCCCAGGTGAAATATAAGGTCCATGCCAGCGTCCACAGGGCATTGACCAGCAGTACGATCCAACCAACACGCAGCCAGCGCATCACTACGCCGGACACAGGCTTTGTGCCCACCGTTTCAGTATTCAAGCATTACCCTCCTTCCGGTTTGCAGGAATCCAGATTGAAACGTATTCGGGCTGGAGGGTCTGCTCCACCACCACAGCAAGGGCCCGCCGCAGCTTTTCGATCTCCACCTGATCCCGGGTGAGCGCAGCAAATTCACCGATGGCTTTCTCGGCATCGTACTTGCTGCGATAGAAGCGACGGTCGATGAAATCCTGAATGCGCTGGCGCAGGGGATAGAATAACGCGGCGATGGCCAGGGTAGATAGGACTAAAGCGACCTGGTTATCATCGCCTGTGAACGTCCGGAAGATGTTTTGCAGCACTAACACACTGCCAAAGTAAACCAGCGCCAAAGTTCCTGTCAGCGCGCTGTAGATCAAGGTTCGACGGATGATCAGGTCGATGTCCCACAAACGGTAGCGCAAGATGGCGACGGATAAAGCGAGCGGCAACGAGAAGATCATCACCGCCAAGAAAGCCATTCCAAATACATTGATATAAAGGCGCGCGGCACCGGGCGGAGGAGCAAATTCCACCATGACGAGCTGCCAGATAAACGACGCCAGGGCTGTCCCGGCCAGGCCAGCGACAACCCACTTGGTTTGCTGGCGCTGTACCGATCCAGATACGCGCCTGAAGCGGTAGATTTGCGCCGCGGAACCAAGAAGCAGTCCAATGACCAGAACCATATTGTAGATTCGAGCGAAACTCATATAGGTGATGACATTTGCGAAAAACGCCACCAAAGAGGCAAAAATTGGAAGGACAACGATCAGGAACACAATGGCCATGAAACGTGGAATAAACCGGCCATTGGGAAATAGAAAAAACACGAGGATCAAAAGAATAAAACCAATGGAGGACAATAAATTATCCACCCCTGAAAATTCTGGGTGGAGTCGGGCTAGCAGCTCATTGGATTCGGTAAGGAAACTGGCCCCAAACCAGACCAAGCCGATCGATACCAGCAACCCAATCCAGGTGTCCGACTTCCTCCAGAAAATTAAGAATCCAAGGATGACAATCAGAACGCCAAGGGTCACCTCCAAACCTACCTGATATAAGGCATAGGTATCCGTTGTAAAGCCGATGCGTTCCAAAAAAGGCAGATCGCCCTGGGCGAGCACCAGCGGCAGGCAATCCTGCCCGCTGCAGATTGAATGCCGCAGCTCCGCCAGCCGCGCAGGGATGCCAACCGCATAAATACCCAGATATACCAGGGTCAGGACGATCCAAAGAATGCGAGCCGGGTTGACCCATGAGCCCGGCAGCCTTTTATCCAGGGCAGTCGAATTATCCAAATCAATCATCAAAACAAAAATACCTTTCGCGTAGAAGCGCTGTCAGGAAGTTTATACCGGACAGCGAAATAGTGTCAGTTCAGGCGATTCGTTCCTTCGGCGATCCGACTCAGCGGATTCTGGTTCGCAATATCTGATAGACGATCACCGCTCCGACGACTACTGCGATCCCCAATGCGACATAGGTGAGCAAGACCTGGAAACCTAAGATATAAGAAACGAGATTCTCTATCATCGTATAATTCTCCTCTCCGGTCTGAGAAGCTGGAGCGCCGGATATTGTTGACTACTTTGAGTTAGTTTCTCCTCTTAAGTATAACCAGGAAACGTCCGCAAAACGCTACGAAAAGCGTTACGAAATCCAATCTCCACTGTTAATTTCCTTCTTCGAACGGCTTTTTGGCTGAATCTTGCTCAACCTCGACCAGCCAGAGACTCAACGAATCCGGCTGCAAGTTCTCGCGAATTACTTCCAGCAGAGCGCTGCTCAAAACATGCAATTCCACCTCGTCCCGGGCGGTTTTAGCGAAGGATGCCAGCGCCTGCGCAGAATTATACTTTTGGCGGAAGAAACGCCGGTCGATAAAATCCTGAACACGAGCCCGCAGGGGATTGAAGAGCGCGGCGATCGCCAGCGTTGAGAGGACGACGCTGAGTGGGGAATCCCGCCGGGTAAAAGCGTAAAAGAGCCCTTGAAATACCACGACGCTTCCAAAATAAACCAGGATTAACAGCCCAGTCAGTACAGAGTAAACCAGCGTCCGGCGGATCAGCAGGTCGATGTCGAACAGGCGCGATCGAAGGATGGCAATCGTCAGCGAGATCGGCAGGATGTTGAGAGACAACCACCAAGAGGTACTGGCCAGCGGCGCCCACCATGGGTAGGATCCCTGCTGGGTTAGATTTTGAACCATGGTATAGGGAACAGTAGATAACACCAAGTATCCCACCCACAACATGAGCCCAGCCAAGACCCAGCGAGTCTGCACCCGTTGATTGGTGTTGGAAACAAACCGATACCGATAAACCTGAGCGTAAAAGGCAGCTACCAGGATGACGAATAACCCTACAACTAACAATAAGGCATCCCACCGGGTGGTCGACAACAGTTCCTGATCCGGATTAATCAAGACCCACACATTAACAGGGACGGATACGAGTACCAACCACCGGCTCCAGTGAGGGACAAAATGTCCGGTTGGGAATACACACAGCAGATAGATTGTTGGCGTGGTCAAAAGAATGGTTTGAAAGATGATGGCCAACGAATTCGTAAGCCCCCTGGCATAGAGAGCAGCTTCCAGGGGCCCACCCATCACGACGCCGTAGAGCAAGAGATAAAAACTGACAAACACTGCCATGTTATCCTGACGTTTGCGGAGGAACAATATACTTGCAAGGATGATCGATAGCACGGCGCATAGCAGCGAAGCAGCGACAGAAAGCACCTTAAGCAGACCAAAGACATGCTGCGGCGCCAAAAAGCCTGCGGAGTTATAAATTCCCCAACCTCGCAGATATCCGGGTAATCCGGCAGCGATGATAAGCAAATCGATCAGGACCAAGCCGATCCAGGCGATGGTAATTACCCGCCGCTTTGGCGGCGATTCGGGAAAGGCAATGTCCTCTGTGCTCACGCCGCATCTCCTGGGTAGATCACTTCCGAAGTTGAGGGGTTCTCATGGATTGGCCGAAGCCACAAACCAACGTGCTCCGGTTGAACGCTTGCATGGACGACAGCTAACAAAGCAGCGGAGAGATCGTCTAACTCGACCTTATCGCGGGCAGTCCGAGCAAAGGCAGCTAACAACTTTTCTGCGTCATATTTGCGACGGTAAAAACGGCTGTCGATGAACGACTGCACCCGGCTGCGCAATGGGTTGAACAAAGCTGCAATGCCCAAAGTCGAAAAGACGATGGCCAATTGGGTCTCTTGCCCGGTGAACAATTGATATACACTCTGTAAAATTAACACGCTCCCAAAGTAAATTACTGCCAAGGTGATGCTGAGCAAGGAATATACAAGCGTGCGGTTTATCAATGCGTCGATATCGAACAATCGCTCCCGCAGGATCGAGATGGCGAATGTCGTTGGGATGGCGCACCACAACAAGCCGATCAACTGATTACCGGTATTCTGCGGCGCGCCAGTGGCCGCAATAAAGATTTCCAACCCGAGCCAGGGGATATTCGCCGCCATTGCCCCCCAAACCAGCCAGCGCAGCTGGCGGAGCTCTTTGGGATTTTCGCTTTGGCGATAACGCAGCATCATGACGATCATCGAAGCCGAAAAATAGACCAGGGTCATCCAGACGGTGCTGCGCATTAAATACGTAAATCTCTCAGTGGTCCCATCAATTCGCACCAAGCCAACCACACCGGCAAGAAAATATAGCACCCAAACCTCGCCATAGATAAGGGCCCAGTGCCAGACCTTCGTCGGAAAGCTCCATTTTCGGTCGGGGAACACCAAGGCAAAATGGAGCAAGCCGCTCATTGTCAAGCCGTATACGATTACGCTTCCCCAAATCCAAAGCCAAAAGATCGCCGGGTTCAGCAGATCGCTGGTCCGCAAGCCCAAGAAGAAAATCAACCCGGTGGTAAACACAGCAGTGCTGAGCAGAAAAAAAGAACGAGCGATCGCCAACTGCGGGCGTCGCAGGAACACCAAGATACCGATGAGTTCGAGATAAAAGAGGAAGAAATTACTGCTCCAGTTCCTGCTCAGCAGCGCTCCAATCGGCGTCCGCTCAAGCTGTACCGTCATTTCGCTGATTTGGCCATCCCGCCAAACCCGATACTGGAGGACATCTCTCTTCTCAAATCGATTAGTAAGACCGGAAATGGACGGCAGACGCCTTAGAATTTCATCGATCGGTCGATCCTCGATCGCCAACAGCACGTCGCCGCTTCGCAAATTCGAGTTGGCAGGCATGAGCGACGCCACCAACAACCCGGTGGATACGGTTGGAGCGCGGTCGAACTGGATCAACGACCCATCCCCAGGCGCGAAGAGTTGCCAGCCCAGGTAAACCAGACTGGTAGCGGCCAAACAGGCAGCGCCCAGGAGGGTCCGGATGGATTTGATCGAAGTAAACACCGGAAGACGTTTACATTGTTTGGGTTAGCTCTCTTCCCGACTCAGTATAACACTCAAGCAGATCCCAAAAAGGAGGTGAGCAATCGCAAAATGCGTCGCCGGGATCTCACTCAATGCCGAGTTGGTCCCCGGAATGAGGATGGTGCGCGCCAAGGCATACAATACCAGGCCATAAACCAGGCCCAAGAAACTGGCGGTCCTTACAGACATTCCGTCTCGCCAGCGAGCGAGCATATAGAAGCCCAAACCAAAAGCTGCGCCGTAGACCGCTGAGACGGCGAGATGGAAAAGCCCGCCAATCAGTGGGGAATCACCTTCGTTCAATGCGAAACGCATTAAGGATTGAACCGGGCTGGCTCCCTGGAACAAACCGACCAACAAGAGATAGCCGGCCATTACGACACCGGCGATGATCCCGGCAAACAAACCATCGATGATCCGGTCGCTGGCTTTAGGGATGTAATTCACGCTCGTGCGGTTGATCTCGGTCAAGGAACTCCTCCTTCCTGTCGGACCTCCGCAGGCCGCCTGTTTCGCAACCTGCGGAGATCCTCTCACAGTTTCAAAACCCGGTAGTCAACTAGCTACTGAGGCGCCATTTCCAAAGCCGGCAGTGAATGCAGATACATCCACAGGGCTTGAAGGTCGTCATCAGTCATGCCAGAGTAGAGCTGCCAGGGCATGGCTTCGTTCAAGTTCGACCCGCTGGGCTTGACGCCGGTCTTGATCGCTTTCAAGAAGTCCTCTGCCGACCAGCCGATCAATTCACCGCCCGGGGTAAGGTTGGGGGCGAATGGTTCACCGGGTCCAGCAGTGCCTCCATTGAGGTCGGGTCCGTGACAGTCCCTGCAGGTAGCCAGATACGACAAATATTCCCCGTAGGCTGCATTTACCCCAGGGGTCACCTCTGCAGGTTGCAGGTTTTCTTGCTCGATAATTTCCGCCGGAGTCTTTCCAAGCGCGCCGAGCGCGAACAGCAGCTTAGCCGGGAAGGTGAATTGGGGTTCCGGAGATTCACGGTCCACGGGGGGCACAGTCTTCAGATAGGCGATCACCGCTCCCAAATCCTCATCGGTCATGTGGGCAAAGTTCTGGGAAGGCATGATCATCACAGTCTTTCCGTCCGGACTTACACCGTGACGCAAGGTACGCACCCAATCCTCATCGTTATATGCACGCCCCACGCCGCCCTGCCCGGTAGTCAGGTTCTTCGAATAGACTTGCCCGATCATCGGATCGTTCAAGAAAAATTCACCGCCGAGGTCGCTGGTATGGCAGCCCGTACACGGGCTGACGTTCTCAACCAGGTATTTGCCGCGTGCCAACGCGGCGGCGTCATCAGGGATAGGTATCTGTTCGACTTGAACGGGGTAGTTCTTGTTGAGCCGGTAGGTGCTCAGCCCATAAAGAACCAAGACTGCGAGGACGAGCAGGCCGATTAGGCCGCCCAAGACAATCCCGATCCACTTCAAGATTTTCATATTGCTGAGATCTCCTCATATTTTCTACGATGGTTTAGAAGAAGACGTATTCGGCTGCAGACATGCCCACCAGGGCGAGCGCCAGCAGCAAGGCCGTGATTGAACCCCACGTAGTTTGTCTTTCCTGGAGCATCTGCAGTTCAGCGAGCTTGTCCGGGCTTGGCGGTCCACCAGCAGCGGAAATTTCTTTGCCCAGTGCAGACATGCGCATCCCGGTGCGGCCTACCACCAGGGCGCCGATCAACCAGGCAGTTAGCCCGGCGACCGCGCCAACCGTCAGAACCAGGCCGCGACCGGTGACCAGCCAACCGACCTGGAATCCGTTGGAGACCTGGATGTAGAGCAGGATGCCAGAGAGCGCTGTCAAGGTAGCTGCTAAACCCATCAGCATCGACATGCGCGCCGGACCGAGCAAATTCTGCATGACTTTGCCGCCTTCCGGGCCTGAGGCTTTGACAGCGGGAGTCAGCAGGCCAATCAAGAAGAAAGTTCCGCCCGCCCAAAACACGCCTCCAAAAATGTGGAACAACCTGAGTACGACGATGTAAAGATCCAAATCAACCTCCTCGTTGAAATTGTTCGGGGATTGCTCCCCAGCGAATGTTTCCCCTCGGTATATACCAAGTGTAGTCCGCGAGCGTCCGCTAATCGTTACGAAAACCGTTACGAGAGGTTAAACTGGAAGGCTAGCTCGTAATGGACGTGTGGTAGAAGCCTCGTTCACACATCTGGAGTAAAATACTGGCGGATCAAATCGTTGATGGAGGGGAACTACTCTTGGCGACCTTGAAAATCAGGCTATTAGGCGCACCGGAAATTGATCGGAACGGTCATCCGGTCGAAGTGGACACGCGCAAGGCGATCGCTTTACTGGCTTATCTGGCAGTCACCGGCGAACGCCACACCCGCGATTCCCTGGCAACTTTGCTCTGGCCGGATTCGGACCAGTCACGCGCCCGCGGCGCGCTGCGCAGAACGCTTTCAGCCCTCAACAAAGCCCTCGACAGCGATCACCTGGCGATCGACCGGGAGAGCGTACAGCTGGACCCTAAAGCAACCATCCAGATGGACGTCGCCGAATTCGAACAGCTGCTCGCCAGCACCGGCGATCACGGGCACCCGGCTGAGGCAGTTTGCCCGGCGTGTATTGCGCCCCTGCGCGCCGCCGTCGAACTGTACCGGGATGACTTCATGACCGGCTTCACCTTGCGCGACAGCTCCACCTTCGACGATTGGCAGTTCTTCCAGAGCGATGAGCTGCGCCGGAAGCTGGCAAATGCCTTGGAGAAACTAGTGCAGGTTTACAGCGAGCAAGGAGAATTTCTTGCCGCCATCGAGTATGCTCATCGTTGGTTGGAATTGGACATCTTGAACGAAGCTGCCCACCGCCAGCTGATGCAGCTGCATACCTGGGCTGGAAAACGCAACGCAGCCCTGCAGCAATACCGTGAGTGTGTACGGATTTTGGATAACGAGCTCGGGGTCGCCCCGCTGGAAGAAACCACGCAGCTGTACGAAGCTATCAAAGAGCAGCGCAGCATGGGAGTTGAATCTCGCCAGCGGATGATGGCAGCGGGAGCTGACCTCCAGAATTTTCAGCCAGCCGAGCAACCCGAACCAAATCCGCCCCCACTCGAATCGGTAGGCGCTGAAAAGACCGCGACTATCGACCAGCAAATGGTCCCGCTGGTGGGCCGCGCTGCTGAGTGGGCCACGCTGCAGCAAATCTACAGCGACATCGCTGAGGATGGCCACCTGGTAGCTATCTCCGGTGAAGCGGGTATCGGCAAAACCAGGTTGGCGGAGGAGTTTCTGGCGCACGCCTGGTCGCGCGGTTCTAAAACAATTATCACACGGTGCTACGCCGGCGAGTCTCACCTCTCCTTCGGTCCATTCGTCGAAGGCTTTCGCGCTGCTCTCAACCAGGCTGATGAGTACGACTGGGCGACTTCGCTCCCCACCAACCAGCAGGCGGAAGTCTCCCGCTTATTACCAGAACTGCGCACGAAGCGCCCGGAGGTGCCCGAACCGCCGCCGCTGGAGGGACCGGGCGCTCAAACCCGCTTCTTCGAAGCATTGCACCAGTTTATTCTGGAATTATGCTCGGGACTACTTACCGGCATCTTGCTAGTTGACGATGTACAGTGGGCAGACAACGGCTCCCTGGAATTGCTGACTTATCTCGTGCGCCGGATCAAAGGCCGCCCACTGCTCATCCTGATCACCTGGCGGGAAGAAGAACTGGAGTCGAACCAGCGTCTAGGTCAGGTATTGGCCGAAGCCCAGCGCAGCGGCGTAGCCACGCTGCTCGAATTGCCCCGTTTGAATTCCAACGAAGTCAAAGAGCTGCTGGAGGTGGTTTCGGAACAAGATACTCCTGCAGGGTTAGACCTCCGGCTGCATCAAGAAACCGAAGGACTACCTTTCTTCCTGGTCGAATACCTGGCAGCCATATTTGAAAAAGATAATTCCGAATCCGAGATCGATTGGGCTCTGCCCGGCGGGGTTCGCGACCTGCTAAACGCACGGCTGGCGGCGGTAAGCGATACCGCCGGACAGCTGCTCACCACGGCGGCAGTGATCGGCCGCTCATTCGGATTCGAGATATTGCTAACGGCCAGCGGCCGCAGCGAGGAAGAGAGCGTCACGGCTTTGGAAGAGTTGCTTGGACGGGGGCTGATCCGTGAGATCAAAGATAGTGGTGAAGCCGGACAGCCGCAATATGACTTCAGCCATGAAAAACTACGCAACCTGGTTTACGAAGAGACCAGCCTTGCCAGACGCCGCTTGCTGCACCGGCGCGTCGCCGAAGCCCTGGTCGCCCAGGCGCGCCTGCAGCGCCAGCGCTCGCTCCCAGCCGCCCAGATCGCGCACCATTATCAATTTTCCGGTGAAGAGGCCGAAGCTGCCCAGTACTACCTCATCGCTGGCGATCAGGCAGCCGAATTGTACGCCAACACCGACGCGCTCGACCACTACCAAACTGCGCTGGCCCTGGGCAACCAGCAGTCCGTCTACCTGCACAGGTCATGCGGCGACTTACAAACGCTGCTGGGCGCTTACGACGCTGCCTTGACCAGCTACGAAACAGCTGCAGCCTTGAGCGAACCCAATTCGCCTGAGCTGCCCCGGTTGGAACACAAGCTGGGCGAGGTCAGGGCGCGCCGGGGCGAGTGGGAATTATCGCAAAGCCATTACCGCGCCGCTATGGAAGCGCTTGGAAAGCAAGACGCGCCAGAATTGATGGCGCGCATTTATTCTGATTTAAGCCTGGCGGCATATTACGCTGGAGACCTCGAAGGCGCGCGCAAGATCGCCCAGCAAGCGCTTGATTACGCGGCGCGCAGCGAGGATCTACTCGCCTTGGCCCAGGCGCACAATATCCTCGGCGTGCTCGCTCGCAACCGGGGCGATTTAGAGCAAGCCAAAACAAATCTGCAGCAAAGCCTGGACGCCGCCAAGGCGCTTGACCTGCCGGCGATCCGGGTGGCCGCGTTGAACAACCTGGCCCTGGTGTACAGCGATCGCCAGGAATACCCGCAGGCCATCGCATTGATCGAACAGGCATTGCAGCTGTGCGCCCAATTGGGCGACCGTCATCGGCAGGCAGCTCTGCACAACAACCTGGCCGACTTGCTCCACGCCAGCGGCGCTGGAGAGCGGGCCATGGTCGAGCTGAAGAAAGCAGTTGCCTTGTTCGCCGAGATCGGCGTTGAGGCGGAAGATTCCCGCCCGGAGATCTGGAAACTGACCGAGTGGTGAATTAACCGGAAGCCCGGTTGACCATTCCAACCCCCAATAAAATGATCGCCCCACCGGCTAAAGATACCCATAGAAGCGGTTCCCCCAGGAGCAGCGCGGCGACCAACACCGCCACCAGCGGTTCGAGGTAGAGAAACGCGCCCACTTGGGCCGCCGGCAGCGCCTGCAAGGCATCGTACCAGGCGATATAGGCCAGACCCGAACAGGCAACCCCGAGAAAGGCTACCGCCAGCCAGCCTTCCAGGGATAACCGGCCTATCTCTTCCATGCCGGGTCCGGCGAACAACAAGAGCGAAGTGAAGGACCAGCCTAGCCCCATTACGTAGAACAGCATGCGCGTCGCCGGGTGCCGCTGTAGGCCGTCCCTGGAGATCACCGAAAAGACCGCCCAGTTTGGAGCGCTGATCAGAATCAAGAAATCGCCAGGCGCGCCGAAGTTCCCCGCTGCCAGCGCAGGTAGATCCCCACCTGAAACAACCAGCAATACGCCAGCCGCAGCCAACACGATACCGGCTATGCGCAGCCTGCCCAGGCTTTCCTTCAGAAAGATCCAACCCAAAAGGGCGATAAAGACCGGGGTGGAGGCCACGATCCATGCGGTCGTCGAAGCCTGCGCGGTAACCAGTCCGGTGGACTGCAGCCACTGGTGAAAAGTGACACCGATGAAGCCCAAAAAGGCGAAGTACCCCAGCTGTCGCCCATCCGGGAAGGCGAACTGCCGCCTGGCCGCCGTAGCCGCGCCTAGGATGGCAACCCCCATAGCGAAGCGCAGCCAGACGACGGTGACTGGCGAAACCTCCCGCAGCGCCAGCTTGGTTGCAATAAACGAAGCGCCCCAAACGGTCACAGCAAAGGTGACTTCCAGGTAAGGGAAAAAGGATTTTGGCCGCAAATACCCTCCAGACGATTAAACCAGCATGGAATTATAAACGGCGACAGCCTGGCCGGGAGGAAAAGCCGGCAAATGATTTAAGTAAAAACGCCGCCTCGATGGCGGCGCGTGGATAAATCGATTTTTTTTCTTTGACAAACCTAGAATCTAAGCAGTTCGCGAGAGAACTACCTGAGGCTTAAGAATTTTTACTCTGCATTCATTTTCGACGCGGCAGCTTCGTCCACCAGCCAGGCCAGCTCTCCTGGGGAAGGTTTGACCAGCTGGGCCGGGTACACCTCCAGCCGGTGTGGTCCCTGCAAGACCTGGGCAAGCGCCCCGGCTTTTTCCTGCCCGGTTACCAGAAAGCCTACGTTGCGTGCTGCGTTGATCAGCGGCGCGGTGAAAGTGATCCGCCAGGCAGCGTGCTGGGGTACGTAATTCGCTGCCACCAGCCGCTGCCGCTCGTTGACCGCCGCGGTGTGGGGAAACAGCGATGCAGTGTGACCGTCGTCCCCCAAGCCGAGCAGGATCAAATCGAAACGCGGAGCTTCTCGACCGGCACCGAGTAAGGCAACCAACTTATGCTCGTAAAGATCGGCAGCCAGCTGAGGGTCCAGGTTGCCCTGGATGGGATGGATGTTGGATTTCAGCACGGGAGCATGATCGAGCAGCGCCTCTTTGGCCATTCGGTAATTGCTGTCTTCGTCGTCGAGGGGTACGGCGCGTTCATCGCTCCAAAAAAAATGGACGTTGAACCAATCGATCTTCCGGCTAACCTGTGCCGAAGCGAGCCGCTCATAGGTCGGCCTGGGAGTCGAACCTCCCGAGAGCGCCACGACAAACCGGCCGCGCTTCCAAATGGCGTCCTCCGCCAGCTCTGCAAACCAGCTCGCGGCGGCCTTGGCTAACTCCTTCGCATCGGAGTATACCTTAACTGAAAGCGCATCAGGTATTTTTCCCAAATTCATCATTCATCCTCGTCGGGTTCATCGGAGCAGCAGACCAACCAGCGGCGCCCATCCTCACTCAACATCTCCTGCGCCGCCTCGGGGCCCCAGGTGCCAGGTTGGTAGCGGTGCAGGGGCGGATCGCTCAAGGCCTCCCATTCCTCCAGCAGCGAGGTGACGATTTCCCAGGCGCGCTCGATCTCGTCGCTGCGGGCGAAGAGCGAAGCATCGCCTTGTATCGAGTCCAAGAGAAGGCGCTCGTAAGCGTCAGGCAGCGCCTCATTTCCGACCAGCTCGCCATAATGGAAATCCATCTTCACCGGATCGGTGCGCATCCCAGCCCCGGGCTGTTTGAGCTCGAAACGCAAATGGATGCCTTCATCCGGTTGGATGCACAAGGAGAGCGTATTGGCCGGCATGTGGGAGTTCTCCGGGAAGATCTGGTGCGGAACCTGTTTGAATTTCAGGGTGATCTCCGTGTTTTTGAAGGCCAGGTTCTTTCCAGAACGCAGGTAAAACGGCACACCCTGCCAGCGCCAGTTATCTACGTAAAACTCCATGGCGATGAAGGTGGGCGTATTTGAATTTTGACTGACTTCTTCTTCGGAGCGATAGCCTTCATACTGACCCCACACCCCGTCGGCCAGCCTGACCGGGCGCACGGCTGCCAGCACCTTGACCTTTTCATCGCGCAGCGCTTTCGCATTCATCGCCGCAGGCGGCTCCATCGCGGTCAGTGCAAGCAGCTGCAAGAGGTGATTTTGAAGCATATCCCGGACCACACCGGCCTGATCGTAATAACCGCCGCGCCTTCCAACGCCCACCTCTTCGGCAGCGGTGATCTGCACCTGGTCAACGTACTTGCGCCCCCACAACTCCTGGAAGATCAGGTTAGCAAAGCGAAAGGCCAGGATATTTTGAACGGTTTCCTTGCCCAGGTAATGGTCGATGCGGTAGATCTGGTCTTCTTTAAAGTACCGGTGCACGTGATCGTTCAAACGGTGAGCGCTCTCAAGGTCCGTGCCGAACGGTTTTTCAACGATGATGCGCGTCCATCCCCCGGCGCTGTGGTCCAAGCCAGATTTTCCCAAGTTGTCAATCACACTGCCGTACAAGGTCGGCGGGATGGCCAGATAGAATAAACGGTTGCCCTGGGTACCTGCTTCCGCATCCAGCTGTTCAAGGCGCTCCTCGATACGCCGGTAGGTATCCGGGTCATCATACGAACCGGATAGGTAAGCGAGTCGGGCGGTGAAATCCGACCAAACCTCCGGACCAAACGTGCAGAACCTCCTAACCCCTTCTCTCAAATGCTCGGCGAACGCCTGGTCAGAGAATTCACTGCGCGCCACGCCTATAATATGCAGATCCTTGGACAGCATATTTTCACGATCCAGGGTGTGAAAGGCTGGGATCAGTTTTCGATAAGTAAGATCGCCCGAGGCCCCAAAAATAACTACGGTGCAAGCAGGGTATGAGTTGTTCAATTTGTTCATCGCTCAGACCTTTTCGGGAATTGCCAGAAAATTTAGGTTCTTAGAGTAGTTATGTCGAACTCAAACCAAAAGGTGGGCCAGGTTGCGAATATCCGAGGCCGGATCGCCGCTTAAGTGGAAGCGGATGACCCGCCTTTCTGCATCTAACAGGGCCCGGCGGTCCCCAAGAGCCTGGGCCAGCTTGAGCACCCCAAAACTTAACGATGACTCGTCCGAACCGGCTCGATCCGGGATCGGTGCGTCCTCAGGTTCGTCGGAGGTCAGCTGGACAAACAACCCATTGCCGGCGTCGCCTTTGTGAAGCTGGCCGGTCGAATGTAAGAAGCGCGGACCGTAGCCCACCGTGGTTGCCAGGCGCAGCAGCTCTCGCAGCCGAAGCCGCAAAAATTGTAGCGCATCGCTGGCCTCCTCGGTGGGATGAATGAAAGCTTGCAGGGCAAGGTAATCTCCCGGGTTGGCTGCCTCTAAAAAACTGGCCCAAACGCCCTCCAGATCTTCAGCCTGGATATCTCCGTAGACGCTGATGGTATCCACCGTCAATACAGGCGATTCGGCCGGCAGCTCTCCGTTTTCTTGGTACGCAGAGACCAGCTCGCGAGCGCGCACTTTAGCGCTCTCGACGTTTGGCTGGTTGAACGGTTGGATTCCCAGGCGGTAGCCTGCTACCGCGGTGGCCAGTTCCCAGAGCAAAAACTGGCCGCCGATATCGTAGATATTTTCGAGACCTATCCTAACGACAGGATGGCCGGCCTGCTCCAAAGCAGACATCGCAGCGTCGTCGGTCGTATTCCCCTCAATGCGCAGTTGGACGAACAGACGATCGTCGCCATAAAGCGGCGGTTCAGCCAAGGGCTCCCCGACCACAGGTAAGATGCCGGTACCGGACTTACCTGTGCTCTCGGCAATCAGCTGTTCGACCCAATCGCCAAAGCGGGCGATCTGCGGTGAGGTGACTAAAGTCAATTTATCCCTTCCGGCGAGCGCCAGCTCTCCTAGGATTGCGCCCAAGCGGGCTCCAGGGTTTTCACCAGCCCCCACAGCAGCGCCACACGCATCCATCATCGCCCGGGCATTTTCCACCAACCGGGATAGATCTACGCCGACCAGCGCAGCCGGAACCAGGCCAAAATAGGACATAGCTGAGTAGCGCCCCCCAATGTTCGGGTTATTGAGGAAAACATCCCGGAACTTGTACTGCTCGGATAAATCTACCAGTCGGCTGCCGGGATCGGTGATACCGACGAAATGATCTCCGGCGTTTTCACTCCCCATGGCGGCGGACATCCAGTTATAAAAATATTTAAAGAAGGAAAGCGTTTCAACTGTCGTGCCGGATTTCGTCGAAACGATCAGTAAGGTCCGCTCCGGGTCGTATTGCCGGGCGTATCCCAGCACCTCTCCAGGAGAAGTGCTGTCAAGCACCCGCAGGTCCAAAAACCTTTTCTTACCGCCAAAGGTCAGCCCAAAAAGCTCAGGAGCCAAGCTCGAGCCGCCCATCCCCAACAGCAGCGCTTGCACGTACCCGGCCTGCCGTACTGCTTCAACCAGAGAATTCAGGCGTCCCAGGTTCGTGCTCATCTCTTCAGGGCTGTGCAGCCACCCCAGCCGGTTGCTGATCTCCTTTGGATCATCCTTCCAAACGGTATGGTCGTGCTGCCAGATGCGGCTGATGACCTGCTCACTTTGCATCTCTTGCAAAGCGCGGTCGACACGCTCCCGATAAGCGCCCAGGCTGGCTTGAATGGATTTTTCGTTCATCATGGTCAGTTTGTCTCCATCAATCGAGTAGTCGAGTAAGCTCAAGAAAAGTTACGCCATGGAGAACCAGCTTTACCGCTCGATCTCGAAGTTTGGGCCCGCGACGGCAGTCAAGTCTACGACGACCTCCCTCCCCCCAAATCCATGGACGAGGTCGTGTGCACGGACACGTACCTGATCGACCCCGGCCGGTATGGCGATCCCACTTTGGCTGCGGGTAAATGGTTGTTCGTCAACGTGCGGGTGAAGCAGCGTGCGCGTAAACTGGCTTTGCGGGTCCGGTTTTAGCACCTCGCCTTCCGGGGTGAGCACGTCCCAACCGTCGGCGTAATCATTCCAGCCGATGTCCAGGTGCTGCACCGTGACGTAGAAGGTCCAGATGCCATCTTCCAAATACTTGGCGCGGACGAAGATTACGTCCGCATTCCCCTGCTCGCCGGAAGTATCTAATGGATCGATAATTCCGGTTGGCGCTTGAGTGGGTATCTTGGTTCCCTCAGCTGCCCTGGTCGGCGCCAAAGTGGGCGTTTCAATTAGCTGCCCGAATGTCGTTCCAACAGCGTTTGCATCCGGCGACTCACCCGATGACGATGCGGGCGCAGCGGACTGCGAGACACACCCTGGTAGCATAATTGCGCAGGCAAGCAAAATATGACCATTGAGAAAGTTTTTTCTCGATCGGATGCCCGATCTAGCCTTGAAAATCACCCTTCATCTCCAGCCGCTCGACTGTTTTCGTCAATTTACGCCTCCTCCGGGCAAGTCAATTTAACCTTCAGCTTACATTTGAGGGTTTCCTTTGCTAGCAGAACCATCGAAAACGATGGCATACTCAACCCCCACTTCGACCTTACCATGGGAACTGGTCACAGTCCATATATCCTGTCAAACGACGAGATACAACTTTAGATACAATTCTATGACTTAGGATCGATCGCGAATCTTACGTATGAGAAAAAGCCTGGTTTATAGCAAGCTGCGCCTGCCAATAATCCACTACATCCCTCAATCTCCAACGGCAGTTCAGAAGCCGCGGATTAACGGTTGGGCCCATGGAATCGATAACAGCACAATCAAAAACCCTAACGTATACCAAAGTGCGGCCCTACGATGTTTGTGCACTGCTTCAGCAGTTCGTTTTACCATGGCGCTGCCCATATGCACGATGATCACCGCGACGATCATGGGGATCACATGCTCGTACAAGGTCGTTCCGAGCGTCGAAATTCCGCGCAACAGCACCAGTACGATTCCCAACAACAGCTGGGTGTCAAGCGCCGATGTAAAAAAAACTCCGACCCGGCGATCCGCCTCGGTCCATTCTCGTAACTGCAGCCATCCCAAATAAGCGCGCACCAGGGCAACCACGGCGATAATCAAAACGATCCAGCGAACCAGGTTGTGTAAAAATAGGACAACAGGGTACATAAGACTCCTCTTTTCTTATAGATGTCATCAGAGGTAAAGATTGTGAATACTGTAACACGCAGGCTGAAGGCCTGTCAAGCAGATCGGATCGAGCGGGCGTAATTTTCCCTTTTCAACCCTCCGGCGAACTTCTTGTGATACGATTCGTTTCATCCCGAAGGCGATCACCTGGTGCTCATTTTCGATCACTATGGCTAACCAGACCAAAAGGCTAGAAAATGAATTTACCCGATTCCGAGATCTTACCGCTTTCTTTAGAACACAGCTTTTGGACTTGGTCCGCTCAGGGGCAGGTCAAACCCATCCTGGTGAGCCGGGCTCAGGGCGTGTATTTTTGGGACGTCGAGGGCAAACGCTACCTAGATTTCAACTCCATGGTGATGTGCGCCAACATCGGGCACGGCGATCAACGGGTCATCGAGGCTATCGTCGCTCAAGCCAGGGAGCTGCCCTTCGCGGGCCCGCCCATGGCAACCAAACCGCGCGCCATTTTGGGGAAATTGCTTTCCGAGATCACGCCAGGAAATTTGAATCGCTATTTATTCACCTTGGGCGGCGCGGACGCCAACGAGAACGCCGTCAAGCTGGCAAGGGCATTCACCGGCAAACATAAGATCTTGACCCGCTATCGCTCTTACCATGGGGCGACCGCCGGCGCTATGGCGCTGACCGGGGACCCACGCCGTTGGGCATGGGAACCAAACTTGATGCCCGGGGTGGTTCACTTCCTCGACCCATACCGCTACCGCTCGACCTTCCACACGAACCATCCTGAAATCTCGGAAGCCGAGTTCGCCCAGGACTACCTAGCCCACCTGGAGGAGATCATCACCCTGGAGGGACCGGAGACCATAGCCGCGGTTTTGCTGGAAACGGTAACCGGCACGAACGGCGTCATCATTCCCCCTGAAGGTTACCTGCCCGGCGTCCGGGGGCTTTGCGACCGTTACGGGATCCTGTTGATCGCAGATGAAGTCATGAGCGGGTTTGGTCGCACCGGGCGCTGGTTTGCCGTGGACCACTGGGGGGTCGTCCCGGATATGATCACGATGGCCAAAGGGCTGACCTCTGGCTACGCACCTCTGGGCGCAGTGGCGATGCGCCCGGAAATCGCCTCCTTTTTCAACGAACGCGTCTATCAAGGTGGCCTGACGTATAACGCCCATCCCATCTCGCTGGCAGCTGCGATTGCCAATATCCAGGTGCTGCAATCCGATAACCTGATCGAGCGCGCTGCGCAAATGGGCACTAACCTTCATGGCGCCCTGACCGATCTGGGGGAAAAACACCCCTCCGTCGGCGAAGTGCGATCCATCGGCCTGTTCGGGGTGATCGAATTGGTGCGCGATCGCGAGACGAAAGAGCCGTTAGCGCCTTTCAACGGTAAAAGTCCCGAGATGAACGCAGTGCGGAGCTATATCAGCGAGAACGGCGTCTACCTCTATACCCACTGGCACACCATCCTGGTCATCCCCCCCTTGATCATCACCCCAGAGCAGCTGGAAGAAGGGTTCGACGTGCTGGATAAAGCCCTGGAGATCGCCGATCGAGCTGTTGATGTGTGACCTTACCTCGGCGCAGGCAAAAACCGCCTGGTGAAAACGAGTCCACCAGACGGCTGATTGCCTTTGTTGGAATTACTATTCGGGAGACTAGCCACACATCACTTTGAATGAAAAAGAAGGTTGGGCATCGCTTCGGATAC